>NZ_CP017181.1:610032-915048 GCF_001729765.1 Enterobacter kobei | reverse complement strand
TGCGGCATCGGTATAAAGATTGCTGTCAAACACTTCGACATAACGAACGGTCTGGCCGTTTATCTCACGACGAACGATGGCGTAAACAACATCGTTTGCGTCGGATGGAATTGTCGCAACAGATTCAAAGAAACCGTCGGTAACCTGGCGGGACCAGGCAATAACATCCTGAGCGCGATCGATAGCCATTGTGACCGCAACGCCATCTGCCCTGACCATCCAGATAAACGCATCCGGCTGTTGCTGATAGGCCATGTCCAGCACGCCACCAGCAGTAATATGCTCGGCAAGAACCGTCATGTCGTTGGCTGAATAGGAAACAAAGCTGTCTGGATCGTATGCTACTGCGTAGAGTTTGCGGCCAGCACGCTGCACAAACATGATTTCGGTACCAACACGAACCGGGCGGATCCCATTGCAGCCATACGGACTTGGATTTTTCACCGAAATATTGGTCGGTGTAATGGCCGCATCGTTACCGGAGGTAATCGTAAACTCACCGCCATAGGTCAGCGCAATCAGGGTATTCATCTGCGCCAGATGCACTATCGGGTTGAGCTGGTCAGAAGACAGAGTGAAGCTGATCGCATCGTCATCTTCGGTACCAATCTCGAAGGACAGATAAACGCCCGTTTCACTCCACCAGATTGTTTGCGGGTATTTTGGCGAACCAGCCAGGACAAGGCGCTGCTGGTAAAGCGTAACCGCACCTGGATAGCCAAACTCATCCGTCCAGACTGAATCCTCGCGTGTCCACGAACCCGGTGACGCGGCCTGCGTTGCCGTTAAATCGCTGCGAATGGTGCCGACTGCAACCTGTGCGCTGGTAATGCTCTTTATCAGCACCAGACCTTCGTTGATACGCACATACGAACCGACATCCTGGGCAACCCATCCAGCACCGGTAAATGGTGGTGTAGGGTTTGTACCGGGATCCGCATCGCTAAGCGTCAACGTAATTTCAGAGCCCACGAATTCTTTGACAGACGGTTTACACCATTTCTGCGGGGTATCGCGTACCTCGTCAAACGGCTCTACGACGAACGGCGCAGGCTCAAGCACCCAGTCTGTTTGACCGCGTCGCTGGAGACGGTAGGGCTTCACAGACTGATGCACCAGAAACATGGTGTCAGCGCCCTGGACGTAATTGACAGAGGGGAGCATGTCAGATGTGTAGGGGCTGGCAATTTCGTACGGCGTATTATCGCCGTTCACCAGTTGCTTACCGTCCTGATAAATACGCATGTACCCATCGCCAAATTCAAGCATGTAAGCCTGAGAGCGGTTGAACACGTAGGGAATCAGGCGGGATTTTTTACCGCCGAATTTCGTGGCCGCCGCGAAACGGGTGCCTGGTCGACGGACAACGCCACCCTGCACGACCACTACGGCATTTTCGATAATCTTTGCGCCGTTGGCGTAGCGGGCGATGTCGACACGCCCCATCAGACGCGGGGAAACTTCGCCAGCTGTAAAATTGGTTTTTATGAGGTTCGCACGCATATCAGAACCTCGACTCGTAAGTAGGATAGCCGCCGAGTTCCTCTGGCGGGTCTTCCTGGCCGTCCACGGCCTTTGCCTGTTTAAGCAGGAATGCGGCTTCCTGTGCCAGGCTATCACGCAGACTGGTGGAGGCAGTAACCGCGTATGCCAGCTTGGATTGCATCATCATTTCAGCAACATCAACCAGCGCCGCATCCCACGTGGATTCGTCCTCGTTACGGAAAATATAACGCAACCGAATCACATCGACGTTGGACAGCAGCCGGCTCCCCTCAATCCGGTAGTCAATATCATCCTGTGGCTCACCAACGGACAGAACACGAATAAGGTCACCCGGCAAAGAAAACTGGTAACCATACCCAAAGGCCGGTGCAGTGCTGACGGGCGAGAGCACCGCGCGTTTAATTGCACAGTTCCACGGGTGAGCACGGAGTAATTTATTGCGGACTGTCGGGTAAAGGTTGGCGCAAAGACGGGCATGATCAGTGTCTTCGTCGAAATCATTTATCGGGTGTGCACCCAGCGCCAGAAGTGCGTTTGAACAAATTGATACACTCGAAGTCATGGCAGAACCTCAGATGAAAAAAGGCCGGGGTTTTACCCCGGCAAACACACCAGCGGCTTAAACAACAAAATCGATGGCGACGACTTTTTTCTCGTTGGCACGGCCAGCACCATAAGACGCATCAACAGAGATCTGAATGGTGTTGTTTTTATCGCGGCGTGGACCGATATCAACGTTGTACTCAGCGCCAGTACCGAAATGAACGGCGGATTTACACCACGCAGCTGCGGTTTTGGTTGTTACTGCCGGATCGCCAGCGGTCACAGAGTCGAGCTTCTCGTACGCCAGCCAGTTGAAGCCGAGCCATTTGGAAGAAACCGCACCTTCCTGCAACATTTTTACCGCCATGAAATCAGCAGAGGTCAGCGTGGTATCGCTGAGAATTTGCGTCAACATGTCGGCGTTGTACGTCATGTACAGCTCTTCGCCGTTCTGCTCGTCACACTCATTGCGACGGAACATCGCTTTTGCGGCGATCAGCTTGGCTTTGGTCATACCCGTACCACCAGCAACGATTTTTTGTGCAGCTGGCAACGCAACCGGTGCGTACGCACCACCACTGGACGTTTTGCGCAGTACGGTATCGAGCAGCGCGCGATAAACAACATCGTCTTTTTTGCGGTTGGCGGCCGCCAGGGTCAGTTGCAGATAAGGGCCCTGCGGGTCGGCCAGCAGTTTACGCAGGTCGCGTTTTTCAACCGGAACGAATACACCGTAGTCAGCCATCAGCGCATTACGGGTACCGGCTTCTGGCAGGTCCCATACGGTGTCACCGAAACGCGTGGTGATCTGCGTCATTTCGATGGTGCCCATATCGTTAATGGTGAACGCTTCGCCGGTGATCATCCCACGGTCATGTACCGCTGCTTGCAGGCGAGAATCCTTCTGCTGCGCGGCGATTTCGAAAGAATCATGAAACTGCGTGATAAACGCAGCGGTGATCATGTTCTTGTTGGCATCAAATGGCATAACAATCACTCCAGAAAATATCGCCTGCTGGGTTGTCGGTTTCCCGGCCCGATTAACACAATGCGCGTGGCGCTTACGCATTGCGGGAAAATTCAGTTATCCGGCGTCCCCGCCGGGCTGGTTGTGGAGAGATTGTTAGCGAGGTGTGCGGTCGGAATCCCGACCAAATGAAAAAAGCCCCGCATCAGCGAGGCTCTTTTTATCCCCTGCAAGGGATATTGAATCGATTATCCCTTAGAAGGGATTAAATGATTTGCCAGTCTTCGGCCAATACATCAGTTTGGCTTGCCAGCCACGGGACAAAGCAAGCATCGGCAGTTTTCATTCCAATCCACGGCATAAGTTTTACCCCGGGGACAAAAGTATATTCGTCACCACAAGTAACGTCATATCGCCAATCATTTGGCGTTGCGGATTGTGGCGGCTTAACAAGCTGCAAATGCATTCCTTTTCCATTCCATCCAGAGCGGGAAACTTTCTTACCCTGTTTGAGCGCTTCAATGGCAAGGCCAAAATTAAGACCTGATACCGGGCGGTAAGCCTTCTCGAAAACCTCTTTCGGCGACCATGAAACGTAACCGTCAAAGCGTTCGGTGTTAGGTTTGCCGCCGTCGAGATATTCAACCAGATAACCATCGTCTGCGCCGTTCTCGTCTGGCGGAAGTTGCCAGCCACGGAAATCGTTATACGCCAGACGGTTCATAGGGAATGCATTAACTAATTTGACGCCAATATGTTTAGTCATCGGTCTTTCCTCGCTTTAAGTTGTCGTGACATGTCACGCTACGGTTTGATCGCCGTAACGCTTCTGGTAATACGCTTTGACCTGCGCGGATACACGTTCGTGATCAGCGTGTTTCGGGTCCATGTAGGCCGGGGATTTCATCAGGTCGCGGATGGTCTGCTGCTCTTCGAGATTCACATCACCGCCAGCAGGTGCATCCTCCTGCATTTCAGCGCCGACTTTTGCCAGCATTCGGATAACCATCGGGTTATTGCCGATCTCGTCGATACGCCCCCTGTCGCTCTCGTCAGCAAGCGAATTAAACGCGCGGAAAGCCAGACCGATGTTTTGCTTAAACTCAGCGTCTGTCTTCCACACTTCGCGCAGCTGCGTGGTGGCCACTTCAGAATCCAGCTCAGCAGCACCACCCACCAACTCCGGGGCGCGTTGTGCATATTCACCCAGGATAAAACTCATCTGGTCATTGGTAATGCCTTTGGCGTGCGCGGTTTTCATGAAGCCTTGCATACGCGGATCGGCTTTGAATTCTTCCCAGTTGAACCCGTCCACCTTCACATCGGGAGCGTATTCATCAGCCGTTTTCGGCGGTGCATCGCCGCTGCCCATGCGTTTTTCAAGGTGAGTGTAATTTTCCGCCAGTTTGCGGGCAGAGCTTTCAATACTGAGCTTTCCGTCTTCGCCCATAACGCGGAATTTCTCAGGTATCCAGTCATTCGCACCCGGTTCGCCCGCGCCGGTGCTGAGCAGAGAAGTGCCAGAAGGCTCACCAGCACCCGGATTATTGCCGCCATCTTCACCACCTCCGTTACTGCCGACCGGCTGTTCTGCCCCCTGCTCGGCGTTCATGAATAAGTGTTTAAGCTTCCACATCGTCTTCTACTCCATCGGACTTGTTGATTTCGCGCAGGATGTAATCCAGTACGGATCGCTGCCCTGCCCTGTAACACGTTTCACGGTCCCCCTCGGTACCTCCGGGGACATACGCCGCACGCCCAAAGCGGCGGGTCAATTCTTCCAGCACCTGAGAACCGCCAGGCATCTCTTCGAAAATGCGCTTAAAGTCCTGAGGTGTGGCCTGTTTTATTCTCATTGGTTACCTGCCAGTCGTTGCCCTATCGCCGCGCCAGCGGTCTTCCCTGCGGCGCTCGCCGCCTCCCCACCCGCCTGCATCATGAGTTGCTGCTGCGCGGCCTGCTGCTGTGCTTTCTGTCGCTGATCGCGGAGGTCTGCTACTGCATCGGAAGAGCGAATAACCTTCGCCGGGACGCCAAGCGCATCGGCCACAACACGCGTGGCCTCGTCGGTATCGATGAGGTCAACGACGTCCTGACTGATGTTTGCGAGATTTGCCACGTTAGCCCCGAGCCGCTCGATTGCTGTTACGTCTTCAAGTTTTTGAGCGCGTGCCAGAGGCGAGATGTAACGCACGTTAAAATTGGCGTTCTGGAGGCTTTCAGGCGGTGGGGAGAAAACACCTGCACGGAAAGCGATACCGAAGCAACGCACCACAAGCAGCTGGAGATATTCAGCCTGGAACCGGCCATAGACCGGGCCAAGCAGCTGGCGGATGAGTGCGACACGCACGTGCACTTCGGTGGCGGTCATGGCTGGCCCGTCCTGCGGCTGCAACTGGTCGGCCATCATGATTTTGCGAATTGATGCCTGTAGGCGCTCTTCTGCGGTAAACGCCACGTTGAAATCGGAACCGGTCAGCAACGGCTTCATGCTGTCGGTGCTGTTCGCCACGATGATGCGACGCGGGCCGACCTTGACCGTACGCGGGTTTAGCACGCCATCATCTTCGGCAATCCACATGCCAGAGATAGCCAGATCCTGTGCGGCCTTCTCCATGCGCTTGGTTTCGTTCAGCTCTTTGCAGTCTGGCAGCGCGTCGTATACCGGGCCGATGCCGTAGGAGCCGCCAGGGATTTTCATCCAGCGCGGTACGCAGCATGGAAATTCGTGATAACCAGATTCGCGCACAACCTGCTTGTTGCTCACGTCGACGTTGTACGACGCAAAGCGCATGTTTTTCGCCATGCGGGCATCGACCATGTAGGTTTCCCGCGGGAAAATGCAGTGCAGGAAATCAAATTTGTCGTCGGGCTTTTTCTTCGCTGCGTCGCGGATCTTCTCGCTGACCTTGTCCGCGCCGAATTCCTTGATGGCCTGCTCGGCGGTCAGCTGGTAGCGACGGTAGATTGTGTCCACGATGCCGTCTTTGCGGGTTGACGTGACATAGCACTGCGCCAGCGGCCACTGCTGGAAGGTGTAGCCGCCCTCTTCGCGGTCTTCGTCGATGTACAGGACGAACCAGCCAGCACACACCACGTCGAGATTAGCCTCATAGCCCTCTGCGTCGAAGTTGGCCGCGTGAATATTTTCCCAGACCAGCGTTGCACATTCAGACAGCCAGGCTTTCGCATCGTCAGGAAGTGATTCGCTGTCCAGGTTAAGCCATTGCGCGTTTGCCGGGGTCATGCCGGACATCAGCGCAGAGGCCAGCATTCTGGCACTGTCGGTGGCGGTGCCATCCAGTAGCCTCGCCACCTTATGTTTTGCACTCTGAGCGTCGAGCACTTCGTCAGAGAATCCCGCGCCGCGCAGCGGATAGGTGTAGTCATAGCATTCACGCCAGACGCTTTCGTGCTGCTGGCGGTTGGCTTTCAGCGTGTCGGAACGCTTAATCAGCTTAACGGCGAGTTCATCCATCAGTTACGCCCCCAGAGTGTTTTTCTGCTGCGCTGCCTGCGCACCAGAGGACAGCAGAGAGCTGCCAGAATCAGCCGCGCCCTCTGCACCACTGGCGAGAAGGGACGAACCTTTCTTGCGCTTCTTGCGCGCTGCTGCATCTGCGTTTGCCGCTTTCGCTGCTGCATCGGCAGCTGCATCCGCTTCGGCCTGCGGGTCGGTCTGTACGACCTTTGGCGCTCCGCCTCCACACATAACGATTCCCCCCTTAGCCCGGAACGTGCCAGCCGTGCTCAGTCAGAACGGGCTTACCCGTAACCGGCTGGCGTTTACCCTCGTCGTTCGTCACATAGCCAAGCGGCGCGGCAGACTCCGCCGTAGTAGCTTTTTTGACGAGCTGGAGGAATTCGAGATTGTCGGTGAGCTGCTGGTCAGCCAGGTCGGTGTACCCCAGCGTTTCAAAGCGGGCGATGATGGCCGCGCCCTGCTCGTTAATGGTACCCAGCAGAGTATTGCGCTCAGTGAGTGCGGCATCGTCGAGCAGGCTGGCAACGCGTTGCTGGATTACCTCAGGCTCAGCGCGTTGCTGGTCCAGCGTTACCGCTTCGCCAGACGTGCCCGTAGCCGGTTCTGCGCCCGTTTCAGGCTCCTGCCCCGGTACTTCGACGGTTTTCTTTGGTCGGCCCATTGTGTTGGCTCCTGTGATGATTGAGCCGTAAGTGTGAAACGGGGTCGCGGTCGGGATCCCGACCAAATGGAAGATTTGTTAAAAACAGGGCAGATTTAACATAATGACCGTTACACGAACTATCAAAAATGGGTTCATTACGTTAAATGCGTGAAGGGTTTATTTGTTGCAGTTTACTGCGGGAAAGCGGGGAAAATTGACTGCATAAATCGTGCATAAAACAGGGCGGTTTTTGCATAGCGTTTTTAACCGATGAACGCCCTGTTTTTGCAAGTTTTCATGAGGTATAAGCTTTTGGCAGAGTGCGCAGGATGTGGTTCTTACAAGCTGCCAAAACCTTCGGCTGCATCAGCGTACGCTTGAGCTCACGGAAATGAACTACCTGACTGTTACGCAGAGTAAGATCCCACTGGATAAATTCATCACCGGCGTCCTGAACCACGCAAACATACTGGTCGATAAGCTGCCCGCTGTGCAGTTCGTAGTTATCAAAACAGGCATCGGCCAGCAGCTCGTTAACGTGCGAATATTCCTGCATATCATCCCCCTCTCAAACTCGCTTGGTGCGCCAGGCGTAAACAAAGCGCCGTGATGTGACCTGTGCTGGCAGCTCAGAACGTGGGCGCTGCGTTACGTAGCACCAGAAATCGATCAGCGCTTCACCTGTGTGGTGGTTCGGCGCTGCACCCTGCTTCCAGCCGATGATAGCAGACTTTGACACGTCGAGCTCTCTGGCAATCTCTTGGAGGGGAATGCCGCTGCGCGTGATGTCGTTTATCACCCGGAACCAGTCTGTTTTGAACGTTGCGACAACTGGCATAGGTCACCCCGCAAAACGCGCGCACGCGCGAGCATAGAGAGCGATTTTATTGAGCTTCTGGCGCTCGTTAATCGCCGTGGTGGAATCAAATCGTGTTTGCATATCGCTACCCGCAATAAATTACATGTTCGGCCTGTATCCACCTGTAACCACTGTATCCACCATATTTCTAACCTTTCCCTGAACGACTTATATATATATATGGGGTTCTTAGTAATAAGGTGGATACAGTGGATACAGTGGATACAAACCTTTAAATTCAATTAGTTAAAACGTAACCACCTTTAACTTGAGGTGGTTACAGGTGGTTACGCCGCTACCCAAACCTTTAAGACTTTCCCGTCAACACGACGCTGAACGCGCTTATAACCGCAATTTTGCAAAACATTACTGATTCGCATTTCTTCACGCTTTCCGATGTGGCTGGGGTTTAAGCCAATCGCATCGCGCAAAACGTCACTAGCACGTAAAAATTCGCAACTTCGCGGAATGTCGTTAGTCATCAGGTCGGGCGTGTCGAGCCATTTCTCGACCGTTTCGAGCCACGCGTCCTTAATGGTGTACTGCTCGTGGACACTCGCCCCGAGGCGCTCAGCATCGCGGAACTGGATACCGCCGAGGCGCTTAAACGTCTCGCGGGCTTCAGCCCATAGCAAAAGGAGGTCGGTTTTTATCGCTTTCACGTCGACTTTCGACACCTCCACGGGAAGCCAGCGACGGTTACCGGTTTTATCCGCGAGGAACTCGTCCTCATTGGTGGTACCGACGAACACCAGGCGACGCGGGAACTGGGTGGCAAACTCACGATACTTAGGGATCCAGTTCTCATGCGTACGCGTCACGAATGCCTTGATGGATTCCAGCTCTTTGGTATTGAGGCCGCGCAGTTCGCCAATCTCCGCCACCAGACGCCCGCGCATCTTGCGCGCGAGGTCGTCGTCTTTTTCAGCGAACGATATCTCAGTGAAGAAAGCCGGGTCGGGGCTCAGCGCTTCTACACCGGAAGACTTGCCGCAACCCTGTGGACCCACGAGGATAGGTACCATGTCGGCTTTAACGCCGGGTTCCAGTACCCTGCCCGCCAGTGCCGTCCACATGTACATGGACACCGAACGGGTATATGGCGTGTCGGCGGTACCGAAGTGCGTATGGTAGAAAGATTCGATGCGCGGTACGCCGTCCCACTCCAGCCCGTTCAGCCAGGTAGTCGCCGAATCGAATGGCTGTTCGTCAGCGGCCAGCAGCACCACGTCGCGTATAAGTTCACGCCCAACCGGTTTAAAGCCGCGCTTTTCCATTGTGATGCGCAGGCGCGCATAGTCCGCATCGGTGAATGCCTGCCACTGGCCGGAGTCAGCCTGAGCGAACATGATTTCGTCGCGGAACTGGTCAAAGCGAATATCGATATTCACGAAGTCGGGACGCACTACCGCTTTGGCCGCATTGCTGATGGTCGACTCGATACGTCCCCATTTGTCACGCTCGAACGCCGGCAGCGGTAATGGCTCAGCCACTTCGGTGCTGGTCAGGTCTTCGAAATCGTTGTTGCGGATCCCGATGGCATTAAGGAAATCGCCGTCGTCGCGGTGTGCGCAACTGGCGTGCAGGCACTTGAAATGCCCCTGCTCAAAGCCTGCGGTACCGCCGGGGAAGTAAACCGTACTGGTCGGGTCGCCGCCAGTGCTGTGGCCATCCTCAAACGGGCAGCGGATGTATCGCTCGCCATTTGCGCCATCAAGCAACGTCCAGCCATTGGCGTCCAGATACTCTGCCGTTTCATCCGTGGCACCAGGCGTGAATGTTGAACGGTCACGCATCTTCGTGCTACCCGCTTCTGTGGTGACCGACACAGGCAGCTGTTCGGCAAGGCGCTGCCACAGCGTTTCGAGCTGGTCGGCAGTAATAGCTGGAGGCTCATCCGGCAGACCGCCATCCCATTCAATACGTGCGCCGCTGCTGTGCGTACCGCAGGCAACGAACTGCTGTCCGTTCGCCAACAGCTCGATAATCCCCATATCACCCGCCAGACGGTGGATGCGCTTACGGAAATCGCCATCAACGCCCAGCAGGTACAGGCATTTGTTGCTGTTGGCGCGCCAGCGACGCGGTGGCAGTTTGCCCAGCAGCTGCACCAGCGTTTTGCGGATATCAGACTGGATGTCTTCATCTTCACTGTCGCAGTCCAGCGCAAGCCAGCCGTGGCCAGTGCGCACGCAGATGCCGTAATCCGGTTCGTTTGACCAGCGGGAAAAGTCACGGTCCGTAACTACGTGCTCCGTCCACTGAGCAATACCGGTGACCAGGCGGTCGCGGTTATAGCGGCTAGGCGTCTTGCCCAGCGCTTTCAGTTTACTGTCGGGGGAAATGGCTGCGCCCGGGTTGCACACGACTGGCAGTAGCTGGTCAGTACGCCCCAGCACCAGATCGAAGTGGAACCATTCGTCAGGCGTAGCCCCCCAGTTCTTATTCTCTGGCATGGGTTACGCCTTTTGTCTGGCTGTCGTTTTCTTTTCTAAAATTTTCTCAAGCTGGAGTGCTCGCAGCTCGGGGATATCATCCCCCCACTGGGACACAGCCCCCTTAGAAACCTTTAGTAATCTGGCTAATTTAGCTTTGCTGCCAGCTAGCTCTATGGCCTTTGTCTTTTTCATATCCGTTTTCCTGGACATATGTAGTTAGCATGAGGTTAAGAAAACTAAACATATAAGTCAAGAAAACGATACCCTAACTAGGTTAAGCTAACTAAACCATATGAGGGGTAACACCATGATTAACGAACGTATTCGCGAAGCACGCCGCAATATAAAAATGACTCAGGACGCGCTGGCAAAACGAATTGGAGTCACTAAAGCTACCATCTCCCAGTGGGAATCAGGTTCTACAGCGCCTAATGGTAAAAACCTGGTCAGCCTGGCGGATGCTCTGGGGACATCCCCAGAGTGGCTACTGACCGGTAGGACTTCTGACGATAAAAAGATCACTTCAAACGCAAAGGTAGAAGGTGGCTTTTCAACATGGGACTCAACCACGCCATTAGAGGATGATGAAGTGGAAATACCTTTCTACCACGAGATTGAATTATCAGCCGGGGATGGTACCTACGTAGAACTGGATCGCTCGGGGTGTAAACTGCGCTTTGCGAAATCCACGCTACGTAAAGCTGGCGTTGACGCCAGCGCCGCCGCTTGTGTTAGCGTACACGGTAATAGTATGGAACCCGTTTTACCTGATGGGGCTGTCGTCGGTGTTGATACCTCAAAGACGGGGATAAAAGACGGTCAAATGTATGCGATAGACCAGGATGGTTTGTTACGTGTAAAACTATTGTATCGGTTGCCGAATGGTATCAGAGTTCGCTCATTTAACAGGGATGAATACACGGATGAAGATTATTTTTACCATGAGGCCAATAAGATAAATATCATAGGACAGGTATTCTGGTATTCCGTCCTCCTGTAAAAGAATTCCCCCCTCTTTATTAGCCCGCTATTAAGCGGGCTTTTCTTTACCAACTTGCAAAAAAGTACATTTTTCTTAACTCCAACTCTTGACTTTAAAGGTTTAGAGGTCTTAACTATGCATCAAAGGTTAAGATATCTATACGCAATACTTAACATGCTCTTTAACAAACAGAACCGCGTGACAGGTAAGCCGCTGTGCTCCTGGCAACAAAATGGCACCCGATGGGATCGAGGTAAGCGCCGAGTCCGTATGCGTACGGTAAGCGTAGAGGACCACACCGCGACGAGCTGAAAAGTCACGCAAGTTGAAACGCCCCGACGATGGGGCGTGCAGTGAATTAATCAAAGGCTTCGGGCCTTTTACTAATCCACTGAGAGGACAATGAATATGACTTACTACGAATCTGCCGAAGGTGAAACGATCACTAAAAGCCGTGCACTGAATGAGGTTAGACGTCATGGTGCCTGCGAATCCGAGTTCCTGGCTGAAATGGGCGATATGCAATCATACGACGCTCAGGCCGTTCTGATCTGGCTCGGTTACTGAATCATCCATTGCTGTGTGTGTGTAGTCTTTGCCCGCCTCCCATGACGGGCTTTTTTCATGCCTGAAAGCGCATTCGACATAGTGCGCTCCCCGACATGAAAAGGAGCACCACGATGAAACCTGAACACCTCCACCGGCTGACGGGGCGCGATGTGCTCCGCTGGCGCCGTAAACACTTCGACATCTTCACCGGTCTGGCCCTCGCTACTGCGTTCGGCCTGGCTATTACCTTCATTCTCCTTGTAGCGAGGACTGCTTAATGCAAATAACAACGTTTAAGGGATTTAAACAGGATCTTACCTGCCGTGGTTTCCAGTTCGAAATCGGTAAAACCTTCGAGCATGAAGGCAGGGTCCGCGCCTGTTCTGCGGGGTTCCACTCCTGCGAATACCCACTTGATTGCTTCAGTTACTACCCTCCAGCGGAGAGTCGTTACGCTGAGACGGTGGCCGAAGGTGATGTCAGCCGTGAAAATGGTGGCGACAGCAAAATCGCCAGCGCCTCTATTACGATTAAAGCTGAACTCACAATGCCTGAATTCGTTCAGCGTGCGATTGACTGGATCTCGAGTAAGGTCGATAGGTCACTCGAACAGCAGGTTATGACCGGCAACCGCTCCGCTGCCAGCAACACCGGCTACCAGTCCGCTGCCAGCAACACCGGCAACCGCTCCGCTGCCAGCAACACCGGCGAATACTCCGCTGCCAGCAACACCGGCGACTACTCCGCTGCCAGCAACACCGGCTACCAGTCCGCTGCCAGCAACACCGGCGACTACTCCGCTGCCAGCAACACCGGCGAACTACTCCGCTGCCAGCAACACCGGCAACCAGCTCCGCTGCCAGCAACACCGGCAACCAGCTCCGCTGCCAGCAACACCGGCAACCGCTCCGCTGCCAGCAACACCGGCAACCGCTCCGCTGCCAGCAACACCGGCAACCGCTCCGCTGCCAGCAACACCGCTACTCCGCTGCCAGCAACACCGGCGACTACTCCGCTGCCAGCAACACCGGCTACCAGTCCGCTGCCAGCAACACCGGCAACCGCTCCGCTGCCAGCAACACCGGCTACCAGTCCGCTGCCAGCAACACCGGCAACCGCTCCGCTGCCGAAGTGAGCGGATCCCATTCGGTAGCAGCTGCGTTTGGCATTGAGAGTAAAGCCCGAGCTTCGAAAAACGGTGCCATTGTTCTCTGCTACCGCAACGATGAAGGTGAGTTAATCCACATCCGCGCCAGCAAAGTCGGCGACAACGGCGTTAAATCTGACACCTGGTACAAGCTGAGCGAAGACGGCCAGTTTGTAGAAATTGAGGAATAATCCATGAGCTTAGAAACCAGTCTCGAACTTAACAACCAGCTGCTGACGCAGCATAACGCCCTGCTTGAACGCCTTATCACTGCCCTGGCCTCTGGCGTCGCTCTTCGTCCGGACACCGTAGCGCAGGTGCAGGAATACCGCGAAACGGTAACGGACACCAAAGCGGAAAATACCGTTATCCGTAAGGTTACGCTGGACGATCTGGAGTTCAGCGACATTATCGCTCTGGCTGCATTTTACCCGGTCGCGCAGGAGCTCAGCGAAACGATGGTCAAGCGTGTTGTTGATTACCGCGACGCCGAAGGTGATAAGCGCGTGGTGCAAATCGATGCACTGGACAGTGCGCTGCAAGGTGTTAAACGAGCCAATCATCTGAACAAACCGGCATTACTGGATCTGTCGCGCAACATCCTGCGCTTCTGGGACGATTTGCCAACCATCGCAGCACGCCGTGACTTTGCCGAGCGTTTACTGGACGCACCAGCTGACGGGCGCCATGAAGTGAAGCCGAAAACCAGCGGCAAGGATGAGGAACGCACCGGGCCGTTCTACTGCAAGAACGTCGATGGCTCCGCCGCCAGCGAGCTCCATACCTTACGCAAGCTGAATGAGCTGCTTAAAAAGGGCCATATCGAGATCACCCGCGTTGAATACCTCCAGTTGCAGGAAGATTTTGCACGTAAGGAAGCAGCAAAAGGTGGTTCCGAGACGGAAACAGAATCCGATGAAGCACTTACCAATCGGTACAAAAACCAACGAAAACATGCGGAGGGATTGATCCTCCAGCTGGCGAAAGGTGGTTACCGTGCTGAAGCTGTCGCCATTCTGGAAAAACAGGGTGCGAAGAAACTCGGCGAAGTTGCCGACGAGAACCTCGCAGACGTGATCGCCCAGGCTGAAAAAGCACTGGAGGGTTAATCATGCCAGACGTTCACGCACGACTTTCCCCATCATCAGCGCATCGTTGGATGCGCTGCCCTGGTAGCCTGGCTCTGGAAGCCACGCAGCCAGATAAAGAAACGTCTTTCGCCGTAGAAGGTACCGCAGCACATGCACTGGGTGAAAAGGTGCTGCGCAACCGCCAAAACAACCCGGAATACTATGCGGGTTGTGAAGTCGCTATGTTCCTCGGCTCTTACCCGCTTGCTGAACACCCGGATGATACTTCCGGCCCGCAGGTAGATGAAGAAATGGTCGAAGCCGTTGGCCGCTACGTCGACACCGTCTGGGCACTATCGCAGGGCAATGAGCTGCTTGTCGAGCAACGAGTCGACTTCTCTCACATTGTGGGTGTTGAAGAGTCATTCGGTACCGCCGATGGAGTAATCATCGCGGGTACTGAGTTGCAGATCCACGACCTGAAATACGGTAAGGGTGTGCGCGTCGATGCTGAACAGAACGAGCAGTTACAGTTGTATGCCCTTGGGGCGCTCGAGCAATTCAGCATGTTGTACGACTTCGAAACCGTGCGCCTGTTCATCCACCAACCACGGCTAAACCACGTTTCTGAGTGGGCGCTGACTGTGGAAGAGCTCCAGGCTTTCGGCGAACGGGCGCAGGAAGCGGCCGCCAGTGTGATCGTGATGTTCAACATCGCGGACTGCGAAGGCGTAGAAACCCTGCCGCTGGAAAATTTCACCCCCGGTGAAAAACA
The DNA here is from genome assembly GCF_001729765.1 of Enterobacter kobei. Taxonomy (NCBI): domain Bacteria; kingdom Pseudomonadati; phylum Pseudomonadota; class Gammaproteobacteria; order Enterobacterales; family Enterobacteriaceae; genus Enterobacter; species Enterobacter kobei. Next base: position 900,085 of record NZ_CP017181.1, on the reverse strand, counting down.
GTGCCAGTTCTGCAAAGCAAAAGGTGGCCTGTGCACCGCGGAGGCTCAGGCCAGACTTAACGATGTGAAAGACGATTTCGTCGACCTGACGCAACCTACTGGCGAGCAGCTGACGGAAGCAGTTAAACGCGTGCCTATGCTGACTGCCGAACAGCTGGCGGATATTTATGGTCAGGTGGGGCTAATCGAATCTTTTTGCAAAGCGGTGCGCGACCGGGTGAACAGTGAGCTGAACGCTGGCCGCACGGTACCGGGCTTTAAGCTGGTTACTGGCAAGCAGGGTAACCGCGCCTGGGGGGATGAAGAAGCTGCCCGAGCACTGCTTAAAGATCAGTTCCGCTATAAAAATGAGGAAGTCTTCGACATGAAGCTTATCAGCCCGACCAAAGCTGAGAAACTCATCAAAAAGGCCAACCCTCGCCGCTGGACGAAAGTCGAAGCGCTAATCACCCGTGCTGACGGTAAGCCCACTGTCGCCCCCGAATCTGACCCGCGCCCTGCGCTCAATATCAACCCTGTTAACGATTTCGACGACGTGTCCGACGATGCGCTCGCCGCAGACCTCATCTGATTAAGGAACGACTCCATGAAAATTAAACTGACCGCTGTACGCCATGCATTCGTCAATTTGTTTGAAGCTACAGACTTTGAAGGGGATGGAAATTTTAAGTTTCGCGACACCTTCCTGATCCCCAAAAACAGTGAACTTGATAAAGAAATCTGGGCAGCTGTTCGCAAAGTTGCAAAAGAAGCCTGGGGTGATAAGTACGAAAAAATTCTGGAATCTATCAAACACATCCCGAACCGCGCCGGATATCGGGACGGTGACACTAAATCCGAGTATGAAGGATTTGAAGGTCACATGTTCCTGGCCGCTTCAAACAAAGCCAGACCTTTGGTCATTGACCGCGATCGTTCCCCTCTCGTTGCTGCGGATGGGCGACCTTATTCAGGCTGCTTCGTCAATGCGACGGTGACTGTGTACGCATATGACAACAAAGGGAAAGGCATTGGCTTCTCTCTCGGTGGCGTCCAGTTCTACAAAGATGGCGATGCATTCACTGGCGGCGGAGTGGCAAGCACTGACGACTTCGACGATATCAGCGAAGGCGCAGACGCTTCCGATCTAGTTTAACCCTTCCCTCACCCGGCCACGCGCCGGGTGTTTTGCAAAGAGCATCCCTTTTCGCAAAGCACCCGCGAGGATTGAGTATGGAAAAATTATGGATTGACCTCGAAACCTTCAGCGAGGTGCCTATTAACAACGGTACCCATGCCTATGCTGAAAAGGTTGAGGTAATGCTTATGGCCTGGGCCATTGACGATGGCCCTGTCAGCGTATGGGATTTAACGGTGGGCACCGTAATGCCGCCGATGCTGTATCAGGCTCTGGCAGATCCTGCGATGGAGGTATGGGCGCATAACTCGCATTTCGACCGTACGGTTATGCGGCACGACCATCCGGAGTTGGCACCTGAGGTCACACGATGGCGCGACACGATGGTGCAGGCACTGGCGCACGGGCTCCCCGGTGCGCTGGGGGCGTTGTGCGAAGTGCTCGGCGTTCCGCAGGACAAGGCGAAGGACAAAGAAGGAAAGGCGCTGATCCAGCTGTTCTGTAAGCCACGGCCAAAGAACAGCAAACTGCGCCGGGCCACCTGCAAAACCCACCCGGAAGAGTGGAGACGATTTGTAGCGTACGCTGGCCTTGATATCGAGGCTATGCGCGAAGTCTTTAAACGGCTGCCGAAGTGGAACTATAAGGGCACAGAGCTGGCGCTATGGCATCGCGACCAGCAGATCAACGACCGCGGCGTCTGCATGGATGTGCAACTTGCTCAGGCAGCGATCGAAGCGGTAGACCAGGAGCAAAAGCGCCTGGCGAAGCGCACGCAGGTGATGACCGACGGCGAAGTGCAGGCGGCCACGCAGCGCGATGCCCTGATTAAGCATATTGTTGAATCCTACGGCGTGGAGCTGCCGGACATGCAGCGCAGCACTCTTGAGCGCCGTATGGCAGATCCTGATTTGCCGTCGGCGGTGAAAGAGCTGCTGGCAATTCGTCTGCAAGCCAGTACCACCAGTACCAGTAAATATAAATCGCTGATGAAGGGAGTGAGCAGCGACGGGCGTCTGCGTGGCACGCTGCAATTCTGCGGCGCATCGCGAACCGGGCGCTGGGCCGGGCGGTTATTCCAGCCGCAGAACCTGCCCCGCCCTTCGCTCGAGCAGGAACAGATAGACGAGGGCATCGAGGCACTGAAAGCGGGATGCGCCGATTTGCTGTTCGATAACATTATGGAACTGACCAGCTCAGCGTTACGCGGCTGCATCATGGCACCAGAAGGCAAAAAACTGGTGGTTAGCGATCTGTCGAACATCGAAGGGCGAAAACTGGCCTGGCTTGCCGGCGAGCAGTGGAAGCTGGACGCTTTCCGCGATTATGACGAGGGAACCGGGCCAGACCTTTATAAACTGGCTTACGCCCGGGCCTTTAATATCTCGCCGGATGATGTAGATAAATACCAGCGTCAGATCGGAAAGGTGATGGAGCTGGGCCTCGGCTTCGGCGGGGGTGTTGCGGCATTCCTGACCTTCGCTCTGGTCTATGGCCTCGACCTCGACGAACTGGCGAACGCCGCGCTGCCGAATATCCCCCGCGATGTTATCCGCGAGGCGAAAAGCTGGTACGACGAATCGGTTAAACGTAAGGCGACCTACGGCCTGACTGAGCGTGTATTCATCGCATGTGACTCACTTAAGCGCCTGTGGCGCAGAGCCCACCCGGCAACCTGCGATTTCTGGTACGAACTCGAGCGCACTGTCCGCACCGCCATAGCAACACCGCAAAAAACGCTGTACTGCGGTTATCTGAAAGTCCGCCGTGATGGCGCATGGCTGCGCATACAGCTGCCATCCGGTCGCGCGCTTTGCTACCCGTCCCCGTCCATCGAGAAAGGAAACATCACCTACCAGGGCGTTAACTCCTACTCGCGCAAATGGCAGCGGCTCAAAACCTACGGAGGAAAACTGGTGGAAAACGTCACCCAGGCTGCTGCGCGTGACGTTCTGGCCAGAAACATGCCACTGATCGAGGATGCCGGATACAGCATTGTTCTGACGGTACACGATGAAGTAATCACCGAAGCGCCGGACACTGACGATTTCAACGATACGGCGCTTTCCGCGCTGCTCTCCACTAACCCCGAATGGGCGCCCGACATCCCGCTGAACGCCGGCGGTTTTGAGGCATACCACTACCGTAAGGATTAATCGCTATGGCTGTAATAAAAACGCATACCGGAACGGTTATTACCCGCACCGGTGAGAAACAAGTGCAACTGCATCAAAACCCTACAACGTGGGTGGCTGGCCCAAAAGAGTATTACTACAAGGATACTGGCCGCCGTGGCGGCGCTGTTGGTGTCCGTACTCGTCTGGTGCTGAGCAGCATCCGCCCTATCGTTAAAACTGAGGGCCAACAGAAATGACTCAGGGCAATATCCAGAATTTCGCCATCATCGTGCTGGTAAATGGTGGCACAAAACAGGTCTTTTTGACCAAAGAGCAAAAGCGGCTTTTTGCAAAGCTCACCCTGGGCGCGTTAGGCGAAAGCCCCATCACTATGATGCCTATCGACGACATGATCCAGTTGCAGCCTGACACCGACGCGTTCTCTTCCTGAGGTAACCCTTATGTCATTTAAATATCGGGACAGTCCGCTTTATTACCGGACTGCGCGGGAGGCTTTGCGCCTTGAGCAGTCCGGTGAATACGACCGGGCGGCTAAGCTCTGGGCCAAAGCCAACCGCGAATCACGTAACGAACTTAATCAGGACTGGAGCGAACGCCGGTCTGATTTTTGCCTGATGCAGAACATGCGCGAAAAGCGTAAGGCGGTGGGCGAATGAACTACCGAGGAAAAATACTGCTGGCTTGCTTCTTTTGTTGCCTGCTTTTCTGGGGAGTTTCGATCTGGTTAGGCGTGAAGCTATGGGGCTTAGTTTATGGCTTATGAACGTGAAAGCCTTATCGAAAAGCACCTCGTCGCCGAAGTGAAAAAGGCTGGCGGGGTCGCCTTTAAGTTCGTCTCACCAGGTCGCCGTTCGGTACCGGATCGCATTGTGCTGTTACCCGGCGGCCGTCTAGTTTTCGTTGAATGCAAAGCACCCGGCAAACCACCACGCGCCGACCAGCTGCGCGAGCACGAAAGGCTGCGCGCACTGGGTTTTACCGTGGTGGTGCTGGATAGCAAAAATCTGGAGGGGATATTGTGCGAAAAGTCCAACGACGCAGTAAATTCCGCCTGATTGGCGGCCCGTATGATGGCGCTATCGTGATGCTCTTTACCGCTGGCACACTGGAATTTACAGCCAAAGGGCAGACCGGGCGGTATACAGGACATAGCGGCGACAGGCTACACTGGGAGGAAAAACGTGTCAGATAACCCCCCTTCTAAAATTTTCACGCCCCGCCCCTATCAAGACCTCATTATCAACCACGAAATCGACATCATGCGCTGCAACATCTGGGCGGGAATGGGCATGGGTAAAACCGTGGCGACGCTCACCACACTGGAAGATCTCCTCATGGCGGGCGCGGAGACACAGCCAGCATTGGTGCTCGCGCCGCTGCGCGTGGCGGCCAGCACTTGGCCGGATGAAGCGCTTAAATGGGGGCATCTGCGCAATATCGAGGTGCAGCCGATTGTCGGTAACGCCAAAGCACGCGCTGCGGCGCTGGCGAACAGTAACGCGAGCGTGTTTACCATCAACTACGACAATCTGGTCTGGCTGGTTGAAGAGCTGGGCGGCCGTTGGCCGTTCGGTACCGTTATCCCCGACGAAAGCACCCGACTGAAATCCTTCCGGTTGCGCGGTGGTGGTAAGCGCGCTGCGGCTCTGGGCAAAGTGGCACATAAGCACATCCGGCGCTGGATGAATCTCACTGGTACTCCAGCGCCGAACGGCCTGGTGGATTTGTGGGGGCAAGCGTGGTTTGTAGACCAGGGGCAGCGCCTCGGACGCACGTACGGCGCATTTACCTCACGCTGGTTCAACTCGATACAGTTTCCGGGGCAGAGCTGGACGAAGCTGGAACCGTTCGCCCATTCGCAGGACGAGATACAGCGCGCACTGGCCGACGTGACTATCTCGCTGGATGCCGCCGACTGGTTCGATATCAAAGAGCCCATCCATAACGTGATCCGCGTGGACATGCCGCCGAAGGCCCGCCAACAGTATCGCGAAATGGAAAAGGAAATGTTCCTCGAGCTGAATGGCGAAGGCATAGAAGCGCCGAATGCAGCTGCAAAAACGGTGAAGTGTCTGCAAATAGCCAGCGGCGCGGTATATACCGATGACGCCGGGAGCTGGTCAGAACTGCATGACGCGAAGCTCCAGGCGCTGGACAGTATTCTCACCGAAGCAGCTGGCGCACCAGTGCTGGTTGCCTACCACTGGAAACACGACCTCGAGCGTCTGTTAAAAGCATTCCCTCGCGGTCGCCATCTTGACCAGGATCCGCAGACGCTGCGCGACTGGAACGCCGGGAAGATACCGGTGCTGTTCGCACATCCGGCCAGCGCAGGCCACGGCCTGAACATGCAGGACGGCGGCAACATACTGGTGTTTTTCTCGCACTGGTGGGACCTGGAGCAGTACCAGCAAATTATCGAACGCATCGGACCAACCCGGCAAATTCAGGCCGGACACAACCGCCCGGTGTTCATTCACCACATTATCGCCGCCGACACTATGGACGAAATGGTGATGGAACGGCGCAACTCCAAACGAACAGTGCAGGACATCCTGCTCGATGCCATGAAAAAGAGAGGTATAGCATGACACCGGTTATCTCTGACACTGACCTGATTAACATCAAAGAAGTTGAGCGCTCTGTTGGCCTGAAAAAATCCAGCATTTACGAGCGCATCAGTAATAACGAGTTTCCGAAGCCGAAGAAACTCGGCAGCCGGACCTCCCGCTGGGTACGCGGTGAGGTCGAAGAGTGGAAAAAACAGTTTCTTTAAATCAAACGCAGCTGGTCAATATAATCCGCATACCACTGCATCATTTCCCGACGCCCTTCCATATACAGGGCATGGTTATAAACACCGCGAATATTATTCTTATCCACGTGAGCGATCTGGAGTTCAACCCAATCAGAGTTGAATCCCTTATCGTTCAGTATGGTGCTGAACGTATGCCGGAAGCCATGCCCTACTACCCTCCCCTTATACCCCAGCGTGTGGATCATCCTGTTTATTGTGTTCTCGCTCATGACCTTTGACGGGTCATTCCTGCCGGGGAACATATTCGCGTATCGACCTGTCAGACCGTGCAACTCTTTCAGCAAGACCACAAGCTGATCGGAAAGCGGTACCAGGTGCGGGCGGTCCATCTTCATAAATTCGGCGGGTATCTCCCACAGCCGATTATCGAAATCTACCCATTCCCATTTTGAGTGCCGCAGTTCGTAAGTACGCAGGCCCGCCAGCATCATAATCTGCAAGCCCAACCGGGGGAGCGGACTCCCCTTGTAGCTCTCAAGCGCCGCCAGAAAATCGGGCAGCTCTTCCGCCGTCAGGAACGGAAAGGATTCCCCTTTATGTCCGGTCATTGCGCTGTTGAGTTCGCTGACAGGATTATACTTTGCGCGACCGGTCGCTACTGCATAGCTAAATACCTCACCGCACCACCGGCGCGTTTTGGCTGCTTTCTCAGTTGCGCCACGATTCTCAATTTTACGCAGCGCCGTCAACATCTGGACGGGCTCGATCTCAGCAACCGGCAACTTACCAACAGCCGGGAAAATATCTTTATTGAACGCTTCGAGAATGTCAGAAGCATAACCAGGCGACCAGCGCGGCTTCTTGAATTCGTGCCATTCTGCGGCAATATCTTTAAACATGATCGTCTTTGCTGCGGCAGCTGCAACATGGCTTTTGACCTTTACCGGGTCAACACCTGCGGCAACGTTCCGCCGGGCTTCGTCCCGTTTCTCGCGAGCGGCCGCCAACGAAACAGCCGGGTATACACCGAGCGCCAGCATCTTTTCTTTACCGGCGAAGGTATAGCGATAGCGCCAGTATTTTGCCCCGCTGGTTTTCACAAGTAGAATAAGCCCGTTACCGTCTGGCAGCTTGTAGTCTTTCTCGCCTGGCTTTGCCGTCTCTACTTGTCGTGCGTTTAGTTTCATAGGTACCCGCCTCAAACTCAGATACCCGATTATGTACCCGTTTTAAATTTGGATTGCAACGGTAAAGGGTGGATAAAGCTGGACAAACAAAACAGCCAATACAGCGAAAAATAAGGAAAAATGGAGAATTAGGGAGGGTGGCGGATGAAAAAATGGTGCCGATAATAGGAGTCGAACCTACGACCTTCGCATTACGAATGCGCTGCTCTACCAACTGAGCTATATCGGCCCTGAGAGGCCGGTTACGAGTGTAACCACGGTGCAAAAGGTTAGATCTAACCGGGTGATGCGTCAATGCCCTTTTGAATCAAACGGCTATTTTTGCATCACCCGTGATTATTTACGCACGAATTGTATCGTCACCGAAGCCGATCCACTTGTACGTGGTCAGAGCTTCGAGGCCCATCGGACCGCGCGCGTGCAGTTTCTGCGTGCTGACCGCCACTTCTGCGCCAAGTCCAAACTGGCCACCGTCGGTGAAGCGCGTTGAGGCGTTGACATACACCGCAGAGGAGTCTACTTCGTTCACGAAGCGATCGGCATTGCGCAGCGTACGCGTCAGGATCGCGTCAGAATGCTGGGTACCATGCTCACGGATGTGGGCAATTGCGTCATCGAGATCGCTAACAATCTTCACGTTCAGATCCAGCGACAGGAACTCGTCATCGTACTGCTCCGCTTTGACAGGCACTACCTTAGCCGGGCCATCCTGGAGCAGTGTGAGCGCATTGGCATCCGCGTGCAGCGTTACGCCGCTCTCCGCCATCTGTTTGCTCAGCGCCGGGAGGAAGGTATTTGCAATACCCTGATGCACCAGCAGCGTTTCCACAGTGTTACAGGTACTTGGACGCTGAGTTTTGGCGTTAACGATAATCTTCAGAGCCGGGGCGATCTCTGCGCTGTCATCGACAACGATATGGCATACGCCGATACCGCCTGTAATGACCGGAATAGTGGACTGTTCACGGCACAGCTTGTGCAGACCTGCGCCACCGCGTGGGATCAGCATGTCGATGTATTTATCCATGCGCAGCATTTCGTTGACCAGCGCACGGTCTGGGCTCTCGATCGCCTGCACGGCTCCCGCCGGTAAGCCACACTCTTCCAGCGCCTGCTGAATTACGTTTACCGTCGCGGCGTTGGTGCGCCAGGTCTCTTTTCCGCCGCGCAGAATGGCAGCGTTACCGGTTTTCAGGCACAGAGAGGCAACGTCAACCGTCACGTTTGGACGGGCTTCATAAATCACACCGATGACGCCGAGCGGCACGCGGCGACGCTCCAGACGCAAACCGCTGTCAAGCAGCCCACCGTCAATCACCTGCCCTACCGGGTCAGCCAGATTACAAACCTGACGGACATCATCAGCGATGCCTTTCAGGCGCGCTGGCGTCAGTGCCAGGCGGTCGAGCATCGCTTCGCTCAGGCCGTTTTCACGCGCCTCAGCTAAATCTTGTTCGTTGGCTCGCAGGATCTCAGCGGATTGCGATTCCAGATAATCAGCGATTTTTTCCAGCACGCGGTTTTTCTCACGGCTGGAAAGGAGCGCCAGTTTGTAAGAGGCGGCCTTCGCGGCTGCGCCCATTTGTTCCAGCATGTTCTGGCTCCTTAACGAATAATCATGTCATCGCGGTGAACGGCAACCGGGCCATATTCATAGCCCAGAATGGCGTCGATCTGCTGCGAATGGTGGCCCGCAATGCGGCGCAGCGCGTCGCTGTTATAGCGGCTTACGCCGTGGGCGATGTCGCGACCTTCAAGGTTACGGATGCGGATCACTTCACCACGGGAGAAGTTGCCTGTCACGCTTTTAATTCCTTTAGGAAGCAATGAACTCCCTCGTTCCAGAATCGCCGCCGTCGCGCCTTCATCAACGGTGAGCTCACCGGCAGGAGGCGCGCCAAATATCCAGCGCTTGCGGTTTTCCAGCGGGGATTCCTGCGCGTGGAAGCGGGTGCCGACAGAGATGCCTTCCATCACGTCACCAATCACGCCCGGACGGCTGCCCGCCGCAATAATGGTGTCGATACCGGCACGGCACGCCACGTCAGCAGCCTGCAGCTTGGTTCCCATGCCACCGGTTCCCAGGCCTGAAACGCTGTCACCCGCGATGGCACGTAGCGCATCGTCGATGCCATGAACGTCGGTGATCAGTTCGGCTTCCGGGTTGGAGCGCGGATCGGCGGTAAACAGCCCTTGCTGATCGGTCAGAAGCAGGAGTTTATCAGCTCCGGCCAGAATGGCGGCCAGCGCAGAGAGATTATCGTTATCCCCCACTTTGATTTCAGCGGTGGCAACGGCATCGTTTTCGTTGATGACGGGAACAATGTTGTTGTCCAGCAGCGCGCGCAGGGTGTCGCGCGCGTTCAGGAAGCGCTCTCTGTCTTCCATATCCGCGCGCGTCAGCAGCATCTGCCCGACGTGAATACCATAGATGGAGAACAGCTGTTCCCAGAGTTGAATGAGTCGGCTTTGTCCCACGGCGGCCAGCAGCTGTTTAGAGGCGATCGTCGCGGGGAGTTCGGGATAACCCAGATGTTCACGCCCGGCGGCAATCGCCCCGGAAGTCACAATCACAATACGATGCCCTGCGGCATGCAGTTGAGCGCACTGACGTACAAGCTCAACAATGTGGGCGCGATTTAGGCGGCGCGATCCGCCTGTTAACACACTGGTACCGAGTTTTACCACCAGCGTCTGGCTGTCACTCATGATTCTCTGCCGTTCAACGATAAGGGAAAGTAATGTCGAACGAACGTTTTAACAGGAGTCAGCCCGGTTGCCAACTGCCTTAGTACATCACAAAGCACTTTGTTGCGCGGGATCAGGAAGCGTAGCGGCAAAATTTGACGGATTTATTACCGAAATAATAAATCACAGTTTTTTAAAATTATTCTTAGTTTGTCATAAAAGTTTCATTCCAGAACGATAAAACCCTTCCTGTTTTTTCACGGGACTTAAGCATGAGCTTATCGTCCAGCGAATTTTTTTAGCGCGTTTATAAGACAGGATCGAAAATGAAAAAGAGCACTCTGGCATTAGTGGTTATGGGCGTGGTGGCTTCTGCATCCGTTCACGCAGCTGAAGTTTATAATAAAAACGGTAATAAACTGGACGTGTACGGCAAAGTTAAAGCGATGCACTATATCAGCGATGATGACACCAAAGATGGTGACCAGACGTACGTTCGCTTCGGTTTTAAAGGTGAAACCCAGATTAACGATCAGCTGACGGGCTATGGCCGTTGGGAAGCTGAATTTGCCGGTAACAAAGCCGAAAGCGACTCTTCTCAGAAAACACGCCTGGCATTTGCGGGTCTGAAACTGAAAGACTTTGGTTCCCTGGATTATGGTCGTAACCTGGGTGCGCTTTACGACGTCGAAGCGTGGACCGATATGTTCCCTGAGTTCGGCGGCGACTCTTCCGCACAGACCGACAATTTTATGACCAAGCGTGCCAGCGGTCTTGCAACCTACCGTAACACCGATTTCTTCGGTGCGATTGATGGCCTGGACATGACGCTGCAGTACCAGGGCAAAAACGAAAACCGTGACGCCAAAAAACAGAACGGTGACGGTTTCGGTACCTCTCTGACCTATGACTTCGGCGGCAGCGATTTCGCCGTCAGCGGCGCGTACACCAACTCTGACCGCACCAACGCACAGAACCTGCTGGCGCGTGGTCAGGGCCAGAAAGCGGAAGCCTGGGCTACCGGTCTGAAATACGACGCGAACGATATTTATCTGGCAGCCATGTATTCCGAAACCCGCAATATGACGCCAATTTCCGGCGGCTTTGCTAATAAAGCGCAGAACTTTGAAGTTGTTGCACAATATCAGTTCGATTTCGGCCTGCGCCCGTCTCTGGGCTATGTCCAGTCTAAAGGCAAGGATATCGAAGGGATTGGTGACGAAGACCTGGTGAAATATATCGATGTCGGCGCTACCTATTACTTCAACAAAAATATGTCCGCATTTGTTGATTATAAAATCAACCAGATTGACGACGATAATAAACTGGCCGTAAGCAGCGATGATATTGTTGCGCTGGGTATGACGTACCAGTTCTAAGATAATCCGAATAAGAAAATCCCGGCAGATGTGCCGGGATTTTTTTTGCCCGAAATGAATGCTGTCTGATGCCCTCACCCCGGCCCTCTCCCACAGGGAGAGGGAGAAAAGCATTACGCGGTCAGCTTCACCGCTTCGCTGGAAAAGTTATCCGCGGGTTCGAACTTCAGCTCCAGAGAGGCCAGCAGTGCGCTCGCTTTGTCGTGGAACTCTTTGAGGGTATATTCCAGGCGATCAATCACTTCCTGATCGTTGATGGTGGTGGCCTGCCAGTTGCCGTCTTTATTAAACAGGCCAAACTGGTAGCTATAGGTAAAACGTTTCTCCTCAGCTTCCATTTCCATCCACCAGCCCCAGAATTCACGTTTTTCGGGTGCAGGCTTCACGTTGACGCAAACAGCCAGGCAGTCGAAAAAAAAGCGATTCTCTTCACACTGCTCTTCTCGAATATACGGGCCGAGAGCCATAAATTTCTTAATCAGCCTACTTTTCGGGTGTCCACTCGGTAACGTCATTGCGATCTCCTTTTGTGAAGCCACTGTTTTACCAAACCAGCAAAATTTAGCAATCTATTAACACAATCTCTGAGCGATCCAGCGCGTAATCTCTTTCAGTGCTTTGTCGAAATTCTGATATACCGGGCTGAACGGCACCTCAAGCAATTTGCCATCCGCAGATGACGAAGTGATTAAGCGTGACTCTTCCTCCGGGCTGAACGGATCGTTTTTCCAGAAGCCGGACAACATCGGCGTCGGGCAACGGCGTCCCAGCAAACCTTGCGTTTTTAACGAGTAACGATTGAGCTCAACGCGCAGCGCTTCATCTGATGCATCATGCATGCCAAGGCGGCTGGCCAGCACGTCAAGGTACATTTCCGGCACGCTGCCCTGACGGGCAGGATCGCTAAGCAGGGCGTGGACTACCGGGCCCAGGCACGCGACGGCCTTCAGGCGCGATGATTCAAGGTAAGCCAGACGCACTGCGACGTTCGCCCCAAAGCGGAAGCCGAATGCCGCCACGCGGGTGTGGTCAACCCAAGGAATGTTTTCCAGCGCTTTTAGCGCATGCTGGTGCAGCAGACTGGAATCCTGAGTCAGCTTCCATTTGGATGAGAAACCAATTGAAGGCATATCAAGCGTCAACATCGCGATCCCTTTTGGTGCGAAGTAACGCTCATACAGGCTGTAATAGTCGATTTGCAGCGAATCCAGCCCGCCGCACATCAGGACGGTCGGGAACGGGCCGTCTCCTTCAGGCATATGAAGGAAGCCGGTGACGGGCGCACCGCCGGGAATGGTGAACTCCAGTTCGCGCATCTGGCCCGGAAGGCGCTGAGCCGCTTCTTCATAGGCTCGGTTCGCCAGCGCCTGAGCCTGCTCAGCCAGCTCATCACCTTTTAAATGCGGGTAGGCGGCAATGGCGTAGAGATTGGCCGCATGGAGCCAGTGCTTGCCGCTCCGCGTAGCATCTTCCTCCTGGCTGGCTTTTTGCTGCCAGAGCATCGCCTGTTTAGACCATTCATAGATCCAGTTGCCGCCGCGATAGCCGACCACCGTGTCGTAGAGTTCGCTGTCGGTGCGCTCCGACTCGCTCATGACGATACGCGCCTGCACATCCAGGATTTCACGCGGATCAATACCGCGCCAGATCCACATCAGGCGGTTAATCATGCGATACCAGTGGGGGACGTTTTTGCCGTCTAAGGCAGACTGGACGGCAGGCTGGATACCCGGATTGAACCGACGGACCAGCGTCGACGTTTCAGGGTGTTTGAAACGGGGTTTGAAGAGTGTCTCGGTGAGATTCGCCTGCGTCATTGCGTTGCCTCCATGGATACGTCATATAACGTCCATTGTAACGCGTGGCAGGATAAAAAGAACAACGCCCGACATAGCCGGGCGTGTAAAGTTACGTGCGGAAATTAACGACCTGAAATAGGCGGTACAAAGACCACGCCCATATCCCATGGCTGTTCAATCCAGGTATCCTGAGGGATATCAATCACGTAATCGTCAACCAGTGGGCGACCCGCCGGTTTCGCGAAGATAGTGACGAAATGCGCTTTTGGATACATTTCGCGGATAGCCACCGCGGTACCACCGGTGTCCACCAGATCGTCGATGACGATAAAGCCTTCACCGTCGCCTTCAGCGCGTTTCAGCACTTTCAGCTCACGCTGGTTGTCGTGGTCATAGCTGGAGATGCAAACGGTATCGACATGACGAATACCCAGCTCACGTGCCAGCAGCGCCCCCGGTACCAGACCGCCACGGCTGACGGCAATAATGCCTTTCCACTGTTCGGAAGGCATCAGACGCGCAGCCAGTTTGCGGGCGTGAATCTGCAACATGTCCCAGGTGACGACGTATTTTTCGCTCATGTGAAGTGTCCCAGCCTGTTTTTATACGGCTTAAAAAGTGTTCGAGGGGGAAATAGGTTGCGCGAGATTATAGAGATCTGACGCACTAAAAACCAGTGTTTAGCGCCCTCTGCCTGAGTTTTTACATGCTTTATGCTACCAGCCCGCAGAGAAAGTGGTATTCTCAGTTGCATCTCGCAAGCCTGTCTTGTGGTAACTATTAACCTGCTAACCCTGTGACCTGCAACCTTGTTTGCAGAGCATCGACAAGGAGACTTATCGTGTCTGAACTGTCTCAATTATCTCCGCAGCCGCTGTGGGATATTTTTGCCAAAATCTGTTCCATTCCACACCCTTCCTATCATGAAGAACAGCTTGCCGAACATATTATGGGTTGGGCGAAGGAAAAAGGTCTGCACGCTGAACGCGACCAGGTTGGCAACATTCTTATCCGTAAACCGGCCACCGCAGGCATGGAAAACCGCAAACCGGTTGTCCTGCAGGCGCACCTGGACATGGTGCCACAGAAAAACAACGATACCGTTCACGATTTCACTAAAGACCCGATCCAGCCCTACATCGACGGCGACTGGGTGAAAGCGCGCGGCACCACCCTGGGTGCAGATAACGGCATCGGCATGGCCTCTGCGCTGGCCGTGCTGGCGGATGACAGCGTTGAGCACGGTCCGCTGGAAGTGCTGCTGACCATGACCGAAGAAGCGGGCATGGACGGCGCATTCGGTCTGCAGGCGAACTGGCTGCAGGCTGATATCCTGATCAACACTGACTCCGAAGAAGAAGGTGAGATCTACATGGGCTGCGCGGGCGGGATTGATTTCATCTCTACCCTACCACTGTCACGCGAAGCGGTGCCTGCGGGTTACCAGACCTTCAAGCTGACGCTGAAAGGGCTAAAAGGCGGCCACTCCGGCGGCGATATCCACCTGGGCCTGGGCAACGCCAACAAACTGCTGGCACGCTTCCTGGCGGGCCACGCGGCTGAGCTGGATCTGCGCCTGGTAGACTTCAACGGCGGTACCCTGCGCAACGCGATCCCACGCGAAGCCTTCGCCACCGTTGCAGTACCTGCAGCAAAAGCGGACGAGCTGAAAAAACTCTCCAGCGTCTACCTGGATATCCTGAAAAACGAACTGTCAGCGAAAGAGAAAAACCTGACCGTGGTGCTGGAATCTGTTACTACCGACAAAGCCGCGCTGACCGTGCAGTCTCGTGACACCTTTGTTCAGTTGCTGAACGCGACGCCAAACGGCGTGATCCGCAACTCTGACGTGGCGAAAGGCGTGGTAGAAACCTCACTGAACGTGGGCGTGGTCACCATGAGCGACGACAGTGCAGAAATTATCTGCCTGATCCGTTCCCTGATCGACAGCGGTAAAGAGTACGTGGTGAGCATGCTGGAATCTCTGGGGACGCTGGCGGGTGCCAAAACCTCCGCTAAAGGCAGCTACCCGGGCTGGCAGCCGGATGCCAGTTCTCCGGTGATGGCGCTGGTGCGCGAAACCTATCAGCGTCTGTTCAACAGCACGCCGAACATTCAGGTGATCCACGCGGGTCTGGAGTGTGGTCTGTTCAAGAAACCGTATCCGAACATGGACATGGTCTCTATCGGGCCAACCATTACCGGGCCGCACTCGCCGGATGAGCAAGTTCATATCGAAAGCGTGGGCCATTACTGGACCCTGCTGACCGAGTTGCTAAAGGCGATTCCTGCTAAGTAATTCGTCGTCTGTTGCCCGGTGGCGCTGCTGTATGACCGGATACATAGGTGACAGATCAGACCGGGAACATAGGTAACACTTTTAGTCTATCCGGAGCACACTCTGGGTTTTTCGGTCGTAGTACGCAAGCGTTATCCCATTAAAGATGATGGCCTCAAGGCCATCATCTTGTTCTTCCAGCATGATGTACTCCCCAGTCAGTGCTTCACTCAGGAACACCGTACCCTTTTTTCCCATATAGAGGGTCCCCCTCGATTTCACCCTGTAGACTGTACCTCCTTCCGGATAAGCATATTCAGGAACACGGCCATCCCAGTGTCGGTTTGAGGGTTGCCATACCGTTCCGGGCGTTGCTCCCGCCAGTGCTTCATGCGGCCTTTCGTAGTTAAATTCTTTCCGGTAGTCACTGAACCACCGCTGTTGTTCTTCCATCGTCATGAAGGTGTTGCCCTGTTTCACCGCACTTTTCAGGGAGCGGTGCATTCGCTCATGGCGGCCATTTTCTTCCGGATGCCCCTTTCTGATACGCTCCGGCCTGATGCCCAGCTTGATTAGCCAGACGGCAAGACGACTTAATCCGGCTATTCCTGTTCCCGCGAAGGGCTGGCCGTTATCGGTTCTAAGCACTTCCGGCAGACCATATTCCAGGAACGCATCCGTCAGGCACTCTCTGACAAAGGGTTCACTCTCACGGTGTGTTCCCCGGCAGCTGAGCAGATACCGGCTGTGATTATCGGTCAGGGTGAAAGGATGGCAGTACTCTCTGCTGAGCAGCCTGAACTTGCCTTTAAAATCAGCGCTCCAGACCTGATTGTTCTCACTGATGATGGTCAGGGGCTGGCGATTGCCTGGTGTTCTGCGTTTTCGTTTTTTATCCGGAACCAGGCCTTCGCGCTTGAGGATATCGCCGATAGTGCTGGCGGCAGGTACGGTAAAATCGACGTGATGATTGAGCAACCACATCCGCAGTTTTTTTGGCCCCCAGTCAGGGTGTTTTTGACGCAGGGCAGTCAGGTGTCCGGCGATATCATCAGGAACCGTCCGGGAGTGGGAGCGTGGCGCACGCGACCGGTCCGAGAGAGATGACAGGTCAGAAGGGTCAAAACGCTGAAGCCATTTATAGCCGGTTTTACGGCTGATGCCAAAAAGACGGCAAAGCGCGGAGAAGGAGTCCGTACCTGCATGGCAGGCACGGATAAAATCAAGGCGTTGCATAGGTCGGGTCTCAGTCCAGGGCATAGCGAGTCTCCTCTTCTATGCCAGTTATAACTGTTACCCATGTATCCGGTCTAAAGTGTTACCCATGTTTCCGGTTCATACCCTACGCTTACCGGGCCTACGATTGGCGTAATCTACAATCCCAAAACCAACTGACGCTCTAACTGCGGATCCAACAGTGTGACGTGCAGCCCCACCAGCCGTACTCCGCGCCCTGCCCGCCGTTCTTCCCATGCTTTTTTTGCCGTCGCGATAAGATCGTCTCTGTTCAGACGCGGCCAGACGTGCTCCTGCGTAGTCTGCTGGAAGTCGTTAAACTTGAGCTTCACGCCCTGCCGGGCGATGAGCAGATCGGGCTTAACCTTCGCTAAGCGCCTTTCCAGCTCAGGATAAAGCTGTTCAGTGATGATGAATTCACATTCGGACCAGTCGTGAATATCTTCCATCAGCGTGCGTTCAACACCAACCGATTTACGCAACCGCTCGCTGCTTACGCTGCGTTCATCAATGCCCTGACTGCGTTCCCACAGCACGCGACCAAACTTTCCGAAACGCTTGAGTAGCATAGCCAGATCGCTTCGCTGCACATCTTCGCAGGTGCGTAATCCCATACTTTCCAGCTTCGCGGCGGAGACTTTGCCTACGCCGGGGATTTTGCCAAGCGGAAGCGTTTTCAAAAACGCAGGCACCTCTTCGGGGGTAATGACGTACTGACCGTTGGGTTTATTTAAATCGGAGGCGATTTTAGCGAGAAATTTTACCGGCGCGACCCCTGCCGATGCGGTGAGATTCAGCTCGCTGGAAATAGTCTGGCGGATCTCCTGCGCCATCAGGGTGGCGGAGCCGTGACAGTGAAGGCTGTCGGTGACGTCAAGATAGGCTTCGTCCAGGGATAGCGGCTCAATCAGTGAGGTATAGCGTGAGAAGATTTCCCGTATATGGTTCGACGCTTCTTTATAGGCTTCAAAGCGCCCAGGCAAAAGGGTGAGGTGCGGGCAGAGTTTTAACGCCATCGCCGTCGGCATGGCGCTGCGCACGCCAAATTTGCGCGCAGGGTAGTTGGCGGTGCTGATCACCCCACGCTGTACGCGGCTGCCGCCAATGGCGATGGGGATATCCCGCAGCGCCGGGTTGTCACGCATCTCCACTGCGGCAAAAAAGCAGTCCATATCGACATGGATTATTTTGCGCATAGTAAGCCCTCACTCATCACTGGATAAGTATACAGTAAACAAATGAGGGTTGAGAAGTGTACGTGGGAATTGTCGGGTGGCGGCTTCGCCTTACCCGACTAACAAGACTAAATAATGCGCTGCTGTTCGAGGGCCATTCTTTTTTTCCGCGCATCGCACGGTTCCGGGCAGTCGCAGACCTTTTCCATTCCGAGAGAAGAGATCCCGCCGCAGCTGCCCTGAATGCTTTTACGCTTGATGATCCAGCCTAATGACATGCCGAATACCACCAGCACAAACACCGCAAAGGTCGCCAGAAAGGTCAACATGATCAGCCTCCAAAATCATCAAGGAGGATGTTCTCATCTTCCACGCCGAGATCTTTCAGCATCTTTATCACAGCGGCGTTCATCATTGGCGGACCACACATGTAGAACTCGCAGTCTTCTGGTGCCGGGTGCTGTTTGAGGTAATTTTCATACAGCACGTTGTGGATGAAGCCCGTATAGCCTGTCCAGTTATCTTCCGGCTGCGGGTCGGAAAGCGCCACGTGGAAGGTAAAGTTAGGGTTCTCACGCGCCAGCTGTTCGAACTCATCGTCATAGAACATTTCGCGCAGGGAACGCGCCCCATACCAGAAGCTGATCTTACGCGTGCTCCCAAGACGCTTGAGCTGGTCAAAGATGTGTGAGCGCATTGGCGCCATACCCGCGCCCCCGCCGATAAAGACCATTTCTGCGTCGGTATCTTTGGCAAAGAACTCCCCGAACGGACCGGAGATGGTGACTTTGTCGCCAGGCTTGAGGGACCAGATGTACGACGACATCACGCCCGGCGGGGCATGTGGCACGTTTGGCGGCGGAGTGGCGATACGCACGTTGAGCATAATGATGCCCTTCTCTTCCGGGTAGTTAGCCATGGAATAGGCGCGAAGCGCGGGCTCTTTGACCTCGGAAACAAAGCGGAAGAGATTAAATTTATCCCAGTCGGCACGGTACTCTTCAGGCACCTCGAAGTCGGCATACGCCACGGTGTGTGCCGGACAATCAATCTGGATATAGCCACCCGCACGGAACGGGACGCTCTCCCCTTCAGGCACACGCAGCTTAAGCTCTTTAATGAAGGTGGCTTTGTTATCGTTAGAGATAACCTCGCACTCCCATTTTTTCACGCCGAAGATCTCTTCCGGCAGCTCAATCTTCATATTCTGACGCACCGCGACCTGGCATGCCAGACGACAACCCTCTTTCGCTTCACGTTTCGTAATATGCGACAGTTCTGTGGGCAGAATATCACCGCCCCCCTCTTTCACCGTCACACGGCACTGCCCGCATGAGCCGCCGCCACCGCAGGCTGACGAGACAAAGATCCCGTTGCCGGAGAGCGTATTAAGCAGTTTATCCCCTGCCGGGGTACGGATCTGATTCTGGGGATCGTCATTGATATCAATGACCACATCACCGGAATTGACCAGCTTCGCGCGCGCCGCCAGAATCAGCCCTGAGAGCACCAGTACTATCAGCGTGAACATC
The DNA here is from genome assembly GCF_001729765.1 of Enterobacter kobei. Taxonomy (NCBI): domain Bacteria; kingdom Pseudomonadati; phylum Pseudomonadota; class Gammaproteobacteria; order Enterobacterales; family Enterobacteriaceae; genus Enterobacter; species Enterobacter kobei. Next base: position 880,798 of record NZ_CP017181.1, on the reverse strand, counting down.
ACCACGCCAAGAATAATTTCCATCTTTTAGCCCTTATAGCTGCACACCGGAGAAGGACATAAAGCCCAACGCCATCAGGCCGGTGGTGATAAAGGTGATCCCTAAGCCACGCAGCCCGGCAGGGACGTTGGCATATTTCATTTTTTCGCGGATCCCCGCCATGGTAACAATCGCCAGCATCCAGCCGATACCGGATCCAAAGCCATACACCACGGATTCACTGAAGTTGTAATCACGCTGAACCATGAATGAGACGCCACCAAAGATGGCACAGTTTACGGCGATGAGCGGCAGGAAGATCCCCAGCGCGTTGTACAGCGACGGGAAATACTTATCGAGGATCATCTCCAGGATTTGCACCAGCGCCGCAATTACCCCGATAAAGGTGATGAAGTTCAGGAAGCTGAGATCAATCCCCTCCACCAGCGCACTGTCCCGCAGCACAAAGTTGAACACCAGGTTGTTAATCGGAACGGAAAGCCCCAACACCACGGTGACCGCCACGCCCAGACCAAATGCCGTCGAGACCTTTTTGGAAACGGCAAGGAACGTACACATGCCCAGGAAGAAGGCGAGCGCCATGTTTTCAACAAACACCGCGCGCACAAATAAACTCAGGTAATGAGCCATTGTCGGTTACTCCTTTTCCTGCTGTTCGGGCTTCAACGTACGAATCAGCCAGATCAGCAAACCGATAATGAAAAATGCGCTTGGGGCCAGCAGGAACAGTCCGTTTGGCAGATACCAGCCGCCGTTCTGTACCGTGTCCAGCACCGTGATGCCAAACAGCTTGCCGCTGCCAATAAGCTCGCGCAGGAAACCGACCGTCAGCAGGATCACGCCGTAGCCCAGACCGTTGCCGATCCCATCCATAAAGCTCGCCAGCGGCGGCATTTTCATGGCGTAGGCTTCAGCGCGTCCCATCACGATACAGTTGGTGATAATCAGGCCGACAAACACCGAAAGCTGCTTCGAGGTTTCATAAGCAAACGCGCGCAGCAGCTGATCGACGACGATCACCAGCGAAGCGATGATCGCCATCTGGACGATGATCCTTACGCTGTTGGGTATGTGGTGGCGGATCATTGAGATAAACATGCTGGAGAACGCTGTCACCAGCGTAACTGCCAGCGTCATCACTACCGCCGTTTCCAGTTTGGTCGTCACCGCCAGGGCAGAGCAAACGCCCAGCACCTGTAGCGTTATCGGGTTATTGGCTAAAAGTGGGCCAATCAGTACCTTTTTAACTTCTTTCAGTTCACCCGTATCAGCCATTGTTTAGCGCTCCTTCACGTACGTTTTTCAGGAAGGGACCAAAGCCCAGTTCACCCATCCAGAAATCAAAACTGTGCTGCACACCGTTAGAGGTGAGCGTGGCCCCGGAAAGGCCGTCAACGGCGAAGTCATCACCGGGACGCGCGCCCCCTTTCACCACCTTAAGCGCAGGCTGACCGTTATCGTCGAGTACTTTTTTACCGACAAACTGCGCACGCCAGTTAGGGTTCTCAACTTCGCCACCCAGCCCCGGCGTTTCGCCCTGATCATAATAAGTAATGCCTTTGACCGTGCGGCCATCGGTGTCCAGCGCCACAAAGGCGTACATCATTGACCACAAGCCGTTACCATAGATGGGTAAAACCACTTCCTGCACGCGTTTTTGCTCGTCACGAACGAGATAAATCTCCGCAATATTGCTGCGGCGCTTAATCCCTGCCGGATCCTGAGAGGCATCAAGCGAAGTGCTCATCTGCGGATCTTTCAGCGCCAGCGCCTGGTTATATTTCGCCGGGTCTTTATCCATCAGTTCACCGGTTTTTAAATTCACCAGCCGTGCGGTAATGCGTTCAGCAAACACGGCTGAGACGTCGTCCTTCGTCATGCCTTCCTGCATCAGCCCGGCCACGGCCAGGATGTTACGCTGTTTATCCAGCGCCCGTTGCTCCTGCTGCAGCGGTTTTAACCCGACGGCAGAACCGGCGACGACAATGGAACAGACCAGGCAAAGCACCAGAACCACCAGCAATGTTTTGCTGATGCTGTCGTTATTTTTGACTTCAGCCACGCGCCTTCCTCCGCTTAATGTTGGCGCGCACGACCAGATAGTCGAACAGCGGCGCAAACAGATTGGCAAACAGAATGGCCAACATCATCCCTTCCGGATAGGCCGGGTTGACCACGCGAATCAATACACACATCACCCCAATGAGCGCGCCGTAACACCATTTACCTCTGTCGGTAAACGAGGCTGAGACGGGATCGGTGGCCATGAACATCATGCCAAACGCAAAACCGCCCAGCACAAGGTGCCAGTACCACGGCATAGAGAACATCGGGTTCGTGTTTGAACCAATGAGATTGAACAGGGTGGCAGTAAGCACCATCCCGAGCATCACGCCTGCGACGATGCGCCAGGAGGCCACGCGACCAAAGAGAATGATCGCCCCACCGAGCAAAATCATCAGGGTAGACACTTCCCCGATGGAGCCCGGGATGTTGCCAATAAACGCATCAAACCAGGTCACCGGCTGGCCGGTCGCATTATTGACCAGCGTTTCACCGCCGCCTGCCGCCCACTGGGAAAGGGGGGTCGCACCAGAGAAACCGTCCGCAGCCGTCCACACCAGGTCACCTGAGATCTGCGCCGGGTAGGCAAAGAACAGGAACGCACGCCCCGCCAGCGCCGGGTTCAGGAAGTTACGCCCGGTCCCGCCGAAGATCTCTTTGGCAATCACGACGCCAAAGCTTATCCCCAACGCCGCCTGCCAGAGTGGCAGCGTAGGTGGCACAATCAGCGCAAACAGGATAGAGGTAACAAAGAAGCCCTCGTTAATCTCGTGTTTGCGGATGATGGCGAACAGCACTTCCCAGAAACCGCCCACGATAAAGACAGTCATATAAATCGGCAGGAAGAATACCGCCCCCAGCGTCATCATGCTGAGCCAGCCCGCGTCCGCCGCGAAGCTCACGCCTAACGACTGTGCCAGGCGGTAGTGCCAGTCAGACTGAATGACCTGCGCCAGCTGCTGCGCATCATAGAGATGATGCAGCGCCGGAATGGTTTGCAGACCCACGTTGTACATACCCCAGAACATGGCCGGGAAGACCGCAAACCACACCAGGATCATCATGCGTTTCAGGTCGATGGCATCGCGAACGTGCGCCGCCCCTTTCGTCACCAGACCCGGCGTGTAGAAAATGGTCGTCGTCGCTTCGTACAGCGGGTAGTACTTCTTCAGTTTACCCTCGGTAAAATGCGGCTCTATTTTTTCAAAGAGGTGTTTTAAGCCCATCGTTATCCTTCCTGCTCAATGCGGGTTAACACCTCGCGCAATACGGGTCCATATTCGTATTTACCTGGACACACATAGGTACACAGCGCCAAATCTTCTTCATCCAGCTCGAGACAGCCCAGCGCCTGCGCGCCGTCGGTATCACCGGCAAGGAGATCGCGCAGCAGCACGGTGGGCAGAATGTCCAGCGGCATCACGCGTTCGTAGTTGCCAATCGGGACCATTGCGCGCTCACCGCCGTTCGTGCTGGTGGAGAAATTAAAGAGCTTATGACGCAGGAAGTGACCCAGCGTAGTGCGGGTCACGGAGTATTTCTCTGCACCCGGCAGCACCCAGCCGAACAGCTCTTTCTCACGCCCTTCCTGCACAACGCTCACCTGAAGATGGAAACGGCCCAGGTACGCATGCGCATCAACTGCGCGGCGCCCACTGAGTACTGAACCGGAAATCAGGCGGTTTTCACCCTCTTTCGTTTCCCCGGAAAGCAGGTCATTAAGATCGGCTCCCAGAAGCGTTTTTACCAGGCGCGGGTTTGCAGCCTGCGGACCGCCGATAGCGATGACCCGTTCAGCGCAGAGAACGCCAGTGGTAAAGAGCTTACCAATGGCAATGACGTCCTGATAATTAAGATGCCAGACCTGTTTTTTCAGACTCACCGGCTCAAGGAAGTGAATATGGGTGCCGACCAGCCCAGCCGGATGTGGACCCGAAAATTCATTAAACGTGACCTGCCCCTGCGGATGGCCGCCAAGCTTGCCACCGCCGGCCTGGCAGACGTGAACTTTTCCGGGCGTCAGGCGCGTTAAAACCGTCAGCCCGGCATCGAAGGCTTTACGCTGCGCCAGAATAACGGGCTGCGGGTCTGCGCTGAGCGGGTTGGTGTCGATGGCCGTCACGAATATGGCAGCCGGGGCCGTATCAGGAGCGGGGGATTTGCTGAAAGGACGCGTGCGAAGTGCCGTCCACAAACCGGATGCCAGCAGTTGAGCCTGCACAGTTTCCCGGCTAAGCGACGCGAGTTCTGCGGCGTCGTAATGGGCAAACTCACGCTGTTCATCGCCTTCAATGCGGATCACCACCGACTGAAGGACACGGCGCTCGCCACGATTGATAGCCACAACGGTGCCGCTGGCGGGAGCAGTGAACAGCACGCCGGGATTTTTTTTATCCTCAAAGAGCGCCTGCCCTTTGATAACGCGATCGCCCTCCTGAACCAGCATAGAGGGGCGCATTCCCAGATAATCGTCGCCGACGATGGCGACATGACGGACACTTGCACCGGGCGAAACGTGCTGCTCGGGCACGCCTGCAATCGGCAGATTAAGTCCTTTTTTTATTTTAAACATGTGGTTAGCAGGTTTCCATAAACAACAATCCAGTGGGCGCGAAGTGTACCATTTTCCCCTTCTCACGGGCAGGGGATCCGCCTGCGGGTGCGCCAAATTGCGAGCTAATACGCAAAGTTCCTGGAGCCAGCGTGATTTTGATGGTTTATAAAGTAAAACTAATTTGTAAACTCATCGCCCGACTCTTGCGAAAATCTATAGCGGTGCTAATGTGAGCGCTCCTAACAGAATAATCTGATTTTGGGTCTCTTTTGCCGCCCTGGCAAGTTGGTCTACGTTTTATCAAGGAACTTGTAGTATGCGTAAAATCGCATTGTTCATTGCGATGCTTCTGATTCCGTGCATGTCGTTTGCCGGGCTGCTCAGCAGCAACAGCTCCACGACGCCGATCAGCAAAGAATATAAACAGCAGTTAATGGGATCGCCGGTTTATATTCAAATCTTCAAGGAAGAACGCACGCTCGATCTATTTGTGAAAATGGGCGAGACATATCAGCTGCTTGATAGCTACAAAATTTGTAATTACTCCGGCGGGCTGGGGCCAAAACAGCGCCAGGGTGATTTTAAAAGTCCGGAAGGGTTTTATAACGTTCAGCGTAGCCAGCTCAAACCGGACAGCCGCTTCTATAAAGCCATTAACATCGGTTTCCCCAATGCCTATGACCGTGCTCACGGTTATGAAGGGAAATACCTGATGATCCACGGTGCCTGCGTGTCTATCGGCTGTTATGCGATGACCGATGCCGGCATTGATGAAATTTTCCAGTTCGTAACAGGCGCGCTGGTGTTCGGGCAGCCTAACGTTCAGGTCAGCATTTATCCGTTCCGTATGACGGATGCCAACATGGCCCGCCATAAGTACTCCTATTACGCCGATTTCTGGAAACAGCTGAAGCCGGGTTACGACTACTTTGAGCAGACCCACAAGCCGCCTGTGGTTTCTATCGTAGATGGCCGTTACGTGGTCAGCAAACCGCTGAGCCACGAAGTCGTCCATCCACAGCTGGCGTCAAATTACACGGTCCCCGAGACAAAATAGCACCCACTCGCCTGGCATGATCTTTTGCCAGGCTTCGTTGCCCGTCAGCGGCTGCGTCGCAATGACTGTGACCACATCGTTCGGTGTGGTCTCTTTCTGAAAGTCTATCTCCACATCCTGATCGAGCAGCTTTGCAACGCCAAACGGCGCACGGCGCGTGATCCAGAACAGGTTCGTCGAACAGAACGCCATGACATAGCGTCCGTCTGACAGCAGCATGTTAAACACGCCTTTTTCACGTAGCTCGGATGCCAGCGTCGCGATGTATTTAAACACGGCGGTCATGTTGCCGGGCGTACGAGGATAACGTTCCGTCAGCTTGTGCAGTAGCCAGCAGAAGGCTTTTTCGCTATCCGTTTCGCCGACCGGGCGGAAATTCCCCGTCTCCAGCGACTTATAGCCCGTCAGTTGCCCGTTGTGCGCGTAGGTCCAGTTTCGCCCCCACAGTTCACGGGTAAACGGATGGGTATTTTCCAGCGCCACTTCGCCGCGGTTTGCCTGACGGATATGCGCAATCACCGAGCGGGACTTGATGGGATAGTCCTGCACCAGTTTGGCAATCGGTGAGTTATAGCTGGGCTGTGGATCTTTGAACGTGCGACACCCTTTGCCTTCGTAGAAGGTAATGCCCCAGCCGTCTTTATGCGGCCCAGTTCCTCCACCGCGCTGCACCAGCCCGGTGAAACTAAAGCAGATATCGGTTGGCACATTGGCGCTCATCCCGAGCAGTTCGCACATACATCACCTCCACAACAGCGGGGGCAAGAGTGCCCCCAGCGAAGTCTTACTTAACCATCTCTTTTTCGATCAGCTGGATCAGGATATGGATCACTTTGATGTGAATTTCCTGAATACGGTCAGCATAACCGAAGTGCGGAACGCGAATTTCGACATCCGCCGTACCGTCCATCTTACCGCCATCTTTACCGGTCAGGGTGATGACTTTCATCCCTTTTTCACGCGCGGCAGCGATCGCTTTGATCACGTTAGCGGAGTTACCGGAGGTCGAAATGCCCAGCAGCACGTCGCCTTCACGACCTACCGCTTCAACGTAGCGGGAAAAGATGTGGTCGTAACCGAAGTCATTGCCTACGCAGGAGATGTGGCTGACGTCGGAAATCGCAATCGCCGGGTAGCCCGGACGGTTTTCGCGATAGCGTCCGGTCAGCTCTTCTGCAAAGTGCATGGCATCACAGTGGGAACCACCGTTACCGCAGGAGAGCACTTTGCCGCCCGCTTTAAAGCTGTCGGCCAGCAGGACCGCCGCGCGCTGAATAGCGTGAATGTTGGCATCATCTTTCAGAAAGTTAGCCAGCGTTTCCGCCGCTTCGTTCAGTTCGTTACGAATAAGATCCTGGTACATGAGGATAATCCTTCAGTATTGATGAAATAACACAGTGGAGTGTACCGGATAGCGGGAAAAGCGAGAAGCTAAAGCCATGCGAATCCTCCGGCGTTTTGCTTTTTCGTGCCGGCGAAAACACGAACAATGTGAGCCCGGTTGTAATTATTTTGTAAACACATTGCTAAAGGAAATAACATCAACTACAACCATATCATCACAAGTGGTCAGACCTCCTACAAGCAAGGGAGCTTTTCTTTATGATGATTTTGAGCATTCTCGCAACTGTTGTACTGCTCGGTGTGTTGTTCTATCACCGCGTCAGTTTATTCCTGAGTAGTGTGATTCTGCTGGCCTGGACGGCTGCACTTGGCGTCGCTGGTCTGTGGAATATCTGGCTTTTAGTTCCGCTGGCCATCATTCTTCTGCCGTTTAACTTTACCCCGATGCGTAAGTCGATGATCTCCGCGCCGGTGTTCAAAGGCTTCCGCAAAGTGATGCCGCCAATGTCGCGGACTGAGAAAGAAGCGATTGATGCCGGTACCACCTGGTGGGAAGGCGACCTGTTCCAGGGCAACCCGGACTGGAAAAAGCTGCATAACTATCCGCAGCCGCGTCTGACCGCTGAAGAGCAGGCCTTTATTGACGGCCCGGTGGAAGAGGCGTGCCGCATGGCAAACGACTTTGCCATCACCCATGAAATGGCCGATCTGCCGCCAGAGCTGTGGGCGTATCTGAAAGAACATCGCTTCTTCGCGATGATCATCAAGAAAGAGTATGGCGGTCTGGAATTCTCCGCTTACGCTCAGGCTCGCGTCCTGCAAAAGCTGGCGGGCGTATCCGGGATCCTGGCGATTACCGTTGGCGTGCCTAACTCCTTAGGCCCGGGTGAACTGCTGCAGCATTACGGTACCGAAGAGCAGAAAGATCACTACCTGCCGCGTCTTGCGCGTGGTCAGGAAATCCCCTGCTTCGCGCTGACCAGCCCGGAAGCGGGTTCCGATGCAGGCGCGATCCCGGATACCGGCGTGGTCTGCATGGGCGAGTGGCAGGGCGAGCAGGTGCTGGGCATGCGCCTGACCTGGAACAAGCGTTATATCACCCTGGCGCCAATCGCCACCGTGCTGGGTCTGGCCTTTAAGCTCTCTGACCCGGAAAAACTGCTGGGCGGCGAAGAAGATCTGGGCATTACCTGTGCGCTGATCCCAACCTCTACCCCGGGCGTTGAAATTGGTCGCCGTCACTTCCCGCTGAACGTGCCGTTCCAGAACGGCCCAACCCGCGGTCAGGACATCTTTGTGCCGATTGATTACATCATCGGTGGTCCGAAAATGGCCGGTCAGGGCTGGCGTATGCTGGTGGAATGTCTGTCGGTTGGCCGCGGCATTACCCTGCCGTCGAACTCTACCGGTGGCCTGAAATCTGTGGCGATGGGGATTGGTGCATACGCCCACATCCGCCGTCAGTTCAAAATCTCCATTGGCAAGATGGAAGGTATCGAAGAGCCGCTGGCGCGTATCGCAGGTAATGCCTACGTGATGGATGCCGCCGCATCTTTGATTACCTACGGCATTATGCTGGGCGAAAAACCGGCCGTGCTGTCCGCGATTGTGAAATACCACTGTACCCACCGCGCGCAGCAGTCGATCATTGACGCGATGGATATCGCAGGCGGTAAAGGCATTATGCTCGGCGAAGGCAACTTCCTGGCGCGCGGCTATCAGGGCGCACCGATTGCCATCACCGTGGAAGGGGCAAACATCCTGACCCGCAGCATGATGATCTTCGGTCAGGGGGCGATTCGCTGCCATCCGTACGTGCTGGAAGAGATGGCCGCTGCGCAGAATAATGACGTGGATGCTTTCGATAAGCTGCTGTTCAAACATATCGGTCATGTGGGTAGCAACAAGGTGCATAGCTTCTGGCTCGGCCTGACGCGCGGTCTTACCAGCGCGACGCCAACCGGTGATGCGACCAAACGCTATTATCAGCATCTGAACCGTCTGAGCGCCAACCTGGCTCTGCTGTCGGATGTTTCCATGGCCGTTCTCGGCGGTAGCCTGAAGCGTCGCGAGCGTATATCTGCCCGTCTGGGGGATGTGCTGAGCCAGATCTTCCTGGCGTCTGCGGTCCTGAAGCGTTACGACGACGAAGGGCGTCAGGAAGCGGATCTGCCGCTGGTACACTGGGGCGTTCAGGATGCGATGTATCAGGCAGAACAGGCGATTGACGATCTGCTGGCGAACTTCCCGAACCGCTTTGTTGCGGGCGCCCTGCGCGTGGTGATCTTCCCGACCGGTCGTCACCACCTGGCACCGTCCGACAAGCTGGACCACAAAGTGGCGAAAATCCTGCAGGTACCGAGCGCGACACGCTCCCGTATCGGCCGTGGTCAGTACCTGGCCCCTACGCCACATAACCCGGTGGGTCTGCTGGAAGAGGCGCTGCTTGATGTAATGGCCGCCGACCCAATTCATCAGAAGATCTGCAAACAACTGGGCAAAAACCTGCCGTTCACCCGTCTGGATGAACTGGCGAAACAGGCGCTGTCAGGTGGCATTATCGATAATGCAGAAGCAGCAATTCTGGTGAAAGCCGAAGAGAGCCGTCTGCGCAGTATTAACGTCGATGATTTCGAACCGGACGAGCTGGCAACACAGCCGGTAAAGCTGCCAGAGAAGCACCGTAAACCTGAAGCGGCATAACCCGTTTCGTTCTGACAAACCCCGCCGCGCGCGGGGTTTTTTATTGCCACATTTTCTCGTAATGACGTGCTACAGTGTCAAAAAGGGGTCGTTTGAGGAGTCTGTATCGTGCCGGGTTTGAAGATTTCGATTTTGCAGCAACCTTTAGTGTGGATGGATGGCCCTGCCAACCTGCGCCACTTTGATCGTCAACTGGAAGAGATTACCGGACGAGATGTGATTGTCCTGCCGGAGATGTTCACCACCGGCTTCGCCATGGAAGCGGCTAAGCAATCAATGCCTCAGGATGACGTGGTCGCCTGGATGCATACCAAAGCGCAGCAAACAAACGCGCTGATCGCGGGTAGTGCCGCCCTGCAAACCGAGCGCGGGCCAGTGAACCGTTTTCTGCTGGTTGAGCCGGAAGGGAAAGTGCATTTTTACGATAAACGCCACCTGTTCCGCATGGCGGATGAGCATCATCACTATGAAGCGGGTAACGAGCGCGTGGTATTCGAGTGGCGCGGCTGGCGCATTCTGCCGCTGGTCTGCTACGACCTGCGCTTCCCGGTGTGGTCGCGCAACCGCAACGATTATGACCTGGCGCTGTATGTCGCCAACTGGCCAGCACCGCGCTCGCTGCACTGGCAGTCGCTGCTGGTGGCGCGCGCCATTGAGAACCAGGCGTATGTGGTGGGCTGTAACCGTGTGGGGACGGATGGCAACGGGCATCACTACCGCGGCGACAGCCGGGTGGTAAATCCGCAGGGCGAGATTATTGCGACTGCCGAGCCGCATCAGGCAACGCGAATTGATGCGGAGCTATCGTTGACCGCACTGAAGGAGTATCGGGAGAAGTTTCCGGCCTGGCAGGATGCGGATCCGTTTAGCATCGGGTAAAAAAAGCCGGGTGGCGGCTACGCCTTACCCGGCCTACAAATGTTGATCGCGCGTTTAACTCACCAACGCCTGCCCGTCTTTGCGGCTCTCCGTCGCAGCCACGTAATGCCCTTCCGGAAGGCGATAAATCACCTGCGCACCGCCGAAGTTATAATCCTGCAGCGGATCTTCCACCACGATCTGGTGTCCGCGTTCGCGCAGCGCGGCGATAGTATTGCGATCGAAGGTTGATTCGACGATCACTTCCCTGCCCTGCACCACGCGCCAGCGCGGAGCGTCAATCGCCGCCTGCGGGTTTTGCCCGTGCAGCATAATGCGCAGCGCCATCTGCATGTGTCCTTGCGCCTGCATCGGGCCGCCCATCACGCCGAAGGACATCAACGGCTTGCCGTTGCCGTCCATCGCAAAGCCCGGAATGATGGTGTGGAACGGACGCTTGCTGCCCGCCAGCGCGTTCGGATGATTAGGATCCAGCGAAAAACCACAGCCCCGGTTTTGCAGGCTAATCCCGGTGTCTGGCACCACAATCCCTGAACCAAACCCCATATAGTTGGACTGAATAAAGGAGACCATCATCCCGCTGGCATCCGCAGTGCTGATGTAGACCGTACCGCTCTGGGTGGGTGAACCGTAGACAAAATCAGAGGCGCTTTCGTGGTTGATAAGCGCCGCACGCGATTTCAGGTAATGATCGCTCAGCAGCTCTTTGGCCGCGAACGCCATATGATCTTCATCCGCCACGTAGCGGTCGAGATCCGCCAGCGCCAGCTTCATCGCTTCAATGGACAAATGCAGAGACTGCACGGAGTCCGGATGATGCTGCTCGATGCCGCACTGCTCCAGAATACCCAGCGCAATCAGCGTGGCGATCCCCTGGCCGTTTGGTGGCAGCTCCTGCACCGAACCACCCGCGAAGTCGCGTGACAGCATGTCTACCCAGTCCACGCGGTGGCTGGCGAGATCTGCAGCCGTCAAATGCGCGCCGTGTTCTTTGGCAAAGGCGGCAATTTTCTGCGCCAGCTCGCCGCGGTAAAACGCATCGCCGTTGGTTTTCGCTATCAGTTCCAGCGAATTCGCCTGCGCCGGGTTACGGAAGATCTCCCCCACTCGCGGCGCGCGGCCTTCCGGCGCGAAGCAGGCGCTGAAGCCAGGCTGATCTTTCAGTTTGTTGTAGCCGCGCAGCCAGAGATGGCCAATCAGCGGCGAAACCGGGAAACCGTTTCGCGCATAGTCAATGGCGGGCTGCGCCAGCGTGGTCAGCGGCAGCGTGCCGAAACGCTCTGCCAGTGCGACCCAGCCGGATACCGCACCGGGCACGGTCACGGCGTCCCAGCCGATTTCGGGTACCGCCGTTTTTCCGGCAAACAGATCTGCATGCCAGCTGGCCGGTGAGCGCCCCGACGCGTTCAGACCGTGAAGTTTTTCACCGTCCCAGACGATGGCAAAGGCATCACTGCCGATCCCGTTACCGGTCGGCTCGACTACCGTCAGCGCCATCGCGGTGGCAATCGCCGCATCAACAGCATTACCACCCAGCTGCAGCATTTTCATTCCTGCCTGCGCCGCCAGCGGTTGCGAAGTGGCAACGGCGTTATGGCCCATCATCGGCGGGCGTCGTGATTCGTAACCGGACGTAAAATCAAGCGCTTTGGTCATCATGACTCCTTAGTCGTGGCGCGGATCGAGCGCATCGCGCAGCCCGTCGCCAAGTAAATTAAAGCCCTGCACGGCAAGGAAAATTGCCACGCCGGGGAAAACGGACATCCACGGCGCCTGCTCAAGAAAACCTTTCGCGGTGTTGAGCATTGACCCCCAGGACGGATTGGGCGGCTGCTGCCCCAACCCTAAAAACGACAGGCTGGCTTCGGCGATAATCGCCGAGGCAATCGCCAGCGTGGCCTGCACCAGGATCGGTGACATCACGTTGGGCAGCACGTATTTGATGATGATCCAGCGATCCGGCAGGCCAATCGCCCGCGCGCCGTCGATGTACTCTTCGTTGCGGATGGCGATCACCTGCCCACGCGTCAGACGGGCGAAGATCGGCATCGCGGAAAGGCCAATGGCGATCATCGCGTTGGTCAGGCTTGGGCCTAAAAATGCCCCCAGCGCGATCGCCATGATCAGAAACGGGCAGGCCAGCAGCGCTTCAATGAAGCGCGAGATCACCCCATCCCACATCTTCTGGAAATACCCCGCTACCAGCCCCAGCGGCACGCCGATCGCTACCGCGATAACGACCGACATACAGCCCGCCATCAGCGAGGTTCTCGCCCCCCAGATAATGCGGGATAAAATGTCGCGCCCCAGCTCGTCGGTGCCGAACCAGTACATTGCCGACGGCGCTTTACGCACCGCGAGGAAGTTGGCTTTGACCGGGTCGAACGGGGCAATCCACGGCGCCAGTAGCGCCACCAGCACAAAGAAGCCCACCACCACCGCGCCAATCACCGCACTTTTATTGGCGAGGAATTTCTTTAGCACCCGGTTTTGCGCGCGCGGCAGCGCGGGCACAGCGGTTTGCGTCGTCAGTTCCGCCATGGTTAACCTCGCATTTTCGGGTTGATAAGAACGTAGAGCACGTCAGCCAGCAGGTTGAGCAGCAGGAAGCCGATCGCCACGATCAGCACCACGCCCTGCACCACCGCGTAGTCTCGGTTAAATACCGAATCGACGATCATCTTGCCGAAGCCGGGAATGGTGAAGACCTGCTCGGTCAGCACCGCACCGCCCAGAAGCTCACCAAACAGCAGCGTCGTAAGGGTGATCACCGGCACCAGCGCATTGCGAAACGCGTGCTTTAAGATCACCGCTTTCGGCAGTAATCCTTTCGCGCGCGCGGTGCGGATGTAATCCGCTTTCAGGACCGCAATCATCGATGCTCGGGTATGGCGCATCAGCGTCGCCGCCAGCCCTGTTCCGAGAACGGCTGCGGGCAGCAGCAGCGTGCGCAGGTTTTGCACCGGATCCTCACTGAACGGTACATAGCCGGACGCGGGAAGCCACTGCAGGTTCACCGAGAAGACCAGAATCAGCAGGATCCCCAGCCAGAAATGGGGGATCGAGATCCCCGAGATCGCCACAAAGTTCGCCCCGTGATCGACCCAACTGTTTTTGTTCACTGCCGCGAGGATCCCCATGCTAATGCCAAATACCAGCGCGATAATCATCGCCAGCAGCGACAGCTCCAGCGTCACAGGCAGCTTACTGGCAATCAGCTGCGTCACCGGTTCGTGCGTGCGTAAGGAGACCCCCAGGTCGCCCTGCAATGCGCGCGATAACCAGTTGAAATACTGCACAGGAATGGGCGCATCCAGATTGAGCTCAGCACGCAACTGGGCGATAACCGCCGGATCGCGCTCCTCCCCGGCCATGGCGATCAGCGGGTCGCCGGGCAGCAGTTTTTGCAGGCCAAACACCATCATGCTCACCAGCAGCAGGGTCGGGATGGCCAGCAGCAGACGTTTGCAAATCAGTTCCAGCATGGGTTCTCCTCAGGACGTTTATTTCGCCAGCGTCAAACCCGCCAGACGCACGATGCCGTCCGGGTAAGGCTTAAAGCCCTGCACGCGCTTGTTCAGACCAAAAATGCGCGGCTCGAAGTAGAGGTAGGCAATCGGCATGTCGGTTTGCAGCTGTTTCACCACCTTGTCATACAGCGGCTGGCGTGCGGCCTGGTCGGTGCTCTGGCGCGCCTGAGTCAGCCATTCGTCGACCTGCGCGTTGCTGTAGCGTCCGTCATTCAGAGTGCCTTTGCTATGGACAAAGCCGTAGATGCTGCCGTCCGGGTCCGGGCGGCCCGACCAGCCGGAGAAACTGAGCTGATAATCACCACTCTGCTGACGATCCAGCAGCGTCGCGAATTCGGTCATCTGCAGGTTGAGCGTGAAGCCGGCCTCGGCAACCATTGCCTGCAGAACCTGACCCACCTGCTGCGAGGTCGGGTTGTTCGGCACCAGCAGGTTGACGGTCAGCGGCGTGGTGACGCCTGCCGCTTTGAGCAGCGCTTTGGCTTTATCGACGTCACGGGGCGGAACCGGCAGATTGACGTGATACGGGCTCACCGTGGAAAACGCCTGGTTTGCCGGCGTGTATAGCCCTTCAAAGACCACCTGATTTAGCGCATCACGGTCGATGGCCTGAGAAAATGCCTCGCGTACGCGGGCATCTCTGAACGGATCGTTCGCCGGGACCTTGCCGTTATTGATGTTGAAGGTAATGCCCTGGTAACCCAGACCAGTTACCTTCGCCAGCGCCAGCTTGCTGTCGGCTTCAACGGTTTTAACGTCGCTGGCCGCAATGCCTTCGGTCAGGTCGAGATCGCCTGCCCGCAGGTTCGCGAGGCGCACGGAGGCGTCCGGGATCGGCAGATAGATAATTTTGTCGAAGTGGTAGGCGTCTTTATTCCAGTAATTGTCGAAGCGAGTCAGAACAATGCGGTCCTGGGACACGCGGCTGTCAAACTTATAAGGACCGGAACAGACCGGATGGGCGGCAAAGTCAGGCTTTTTCGCCGCGTCGGGTGCCATCATCGCGCCCGCGCGGTCAGTCAGCTGCATCAGCAGCGCGGCGTCAGGGGTTTTCAGGTGCAGCGCAATCTGCATCGGACCGGTGACCTCTACCGATTCCACCGAGGAGATCTCGCTTTTGCGCAGGGAGCCTTTTAGGGTCAACGCACGGTCGAGGTTGTATTTCGCAGCAGCGGCGTCGAATTTCTCGCCGTCATGGAAGGTCACCCCCTCACGGAGATCCATGGTCAGCGTTTTGCCGTCATCGCTCCAGGCCCACGACTTCGCCAGACCTGGCACCACTTTCAGATGTTCGTCGACATCCACCAGCCTGTCGCACAGGGAAGCAAAGACAAAGCGGCCATAGTAGGTGCGCGCCAGATGCGGGTCGAGCATGTCCGGGTCAGCTCCCAGACCAATTCGCAGCACGCTTTCAGAATGGGCGGGCAGCGCCGCGCCAAGCAACATAACACTTCCCAGTACGGTCAAAAGAGAATTACGCATTGTCATTATCATGAGTTCCTTGAAGGAAGGGAGGAGTGAGTGGCCGCGTGTTCAAACAGCGCGCGGCGGCGCAGAAAAGCTGCGGATGGCGGTGCTATCTGAATAACACTGCGATCGCGATTGATGTCCTGCCAGCGGTGACAGGCAACCTGACGTCCACCGTCCAGCACCTGATTAATCGGCTCAACCTGACGGCATTCATCGGTAACATACGGGCAGCGGGTATGGAAACGGCAGCCGGATGGAGGGCTCGCCGGGTTCGGCAGATCCCCCTGCAGCAGCGGTGCGTCGCGTTCAATGCCCGGCTGCATCTGTGGTGCCGAGGCGATCAGTGCCTGGGTATAAGGGTGCAGCGGGGCGTCAAAGATCTCGTCGACGGTCGCAAGTTCAACGATTTGCCCGAGATACATGACCGCCACGCGGTCGCTCATATGGCGAATTACCGCCAGGCCGTGGGCAACGATCACCATCGTCAGCCCGAGCTGGTGCTTCAGGCTTTCCAGCAAATTGACGACCTGCGCCTGGACGGAAACATCCAGCGCAGAGACGGGTTCATCGCCAAGCAACAGTTTTGGTCCCGAGGCCAGCGCGCGCGCAATGCCGATACGCTGGCGCTGGCCGCCGGAAAACTCGTGCGGATAGCGCCCGGACCAGGCGGCAGGCAGGCCAACGGTTTTGAGGAGTTCGGCGACGCGATACTGTCGGTCGGCTTTCTTCATATTCTGGTGCAGCCACAGCGGCTCACCGACGATCTGCTCCACCGTCATGCGCGGGTTCAGCGAGGCAAACGGATCCTGGAAAATAATTTGCAGCTCACGCCGGAGCTGGTTCAGACGGGCGCCCGAGGCGTCGGTAATCTCCTCACCCTGGTAAAACACGCGCCCTTCACTGGCGGCGAGCAGGCGCAGCAGCAGACGCCCAAGGGTGGATTTGCCGGAGCCAGACTCGCCGACAATTGCCAGCGTTTCACCCGGCATCACGGCAAGCGAAACGCGATCGACCGCCGTAACAAACCGGGCCGGTGAAAAGAGTTTTTTCGGACCAGGGAAGCGCTTGCTGAGGTCGCGGGCTTCAAGAATTGGCGTAGTCATGCGGTCTCTCCCAGGGCAATGTGGTGTTCGAGCGGCACGCGGAAGCAGGCGACCTGATGACCCGCGCCGAGCGTGTTGAGCGGCGGTTTTTCATCATGGCAGCGAGACTGCGCAAACGGGCAGCGCGTCGCAAAACGACAGCCTTTCGGCATGGATTCCGGGAGCGGGACCGACCCGGGAATGGTGGAGAGCTGGCCTTTACGTGCGCCCAGCGAAGGGATTGAGCCCATCAGGCCGATGGTGTACGGGTGCTGCGGGTCGGCAAAGATGGCCTCGACGCTCCCCTGCTCCACCACCTGCCCGGCATACATTACCGCCACCTGCTGGGCGACTTCGGCCACCACGCCTAAATCGTGGGTGATCATCAGGACCGCCGTGCCGGTTTCTTCTTTGAGGGTGTTGAGCAAGGTGAGGATTTGCGCCTGGATGGTGACGTCGAGCGCGGTAGTCGGTTCATCGGCAATCAGTAATTTAGGATGGTTGATCAGCGCCATGGCAATCATCACACGCTGGCGCATACCGCCGGAAAGCTGATGCGGGTAAGCCTTGAGGCGCATCTCCGCCGCGGGGATCTGTACCTTCTCCAGGATCTGCAGCGCGACCTTCATCGCCTCTGTGCGGGAAACGCTCTGGTGACGCATGACCGCTTCACTGAGCTGATCGCCTAATGTGAAAGCGGGATTGAGCGAGGTCATCGGCTCCTGGAAAATCATCGCCAGCTCGCTGCCGCGCAAATCGGCATAGTCCCGCGGCGAGAGCTTTCGCAGATCGTGACGGCGAAACTGCATTTCTCCGCTGACAATCTGCGCGCTGGCGGGCAGTAATCCCATCAGCGCCAGTGAGGTGATACTTTTCCCGCAGCCGGACTCTCCCACCAGCGCCAGCGTCTCGCCTGCTTTGACCGTCAGGGAAATACCGTCCAGTACGCTAACCGGCGAGCCGGAAAATTTAACGTTGAGATTATTCAGCCGAAGTACAGGCGTGGTGTCCTTAAACGGGATCGTCGTCATAGCGTGAAGTCGTCCTCAAGGTGGATCGCCTGAATCAGGGCGGTTTGCAGGCTAAGCAGGTGTTCGCGCATGGCGGCAGCTGCTTCATTAGGCTGGCGATGGATAATCGCAGACATGATCTTGTGATGGTGGTCGTTATAGCTGTCGACACGTTCGGGCGTGCGGGCTAATTCACGCAGATGCTGCCAGCCCGGTTCGCGCCGCACGGCATCAATCGCGTCAAACAGGCCGAGCATCAGGCGGTTGCCCGCAGCCTCGGCAATAGCGCGGTGAAAGGCGCTATCCCATAGTTCGTTGAGATCGCGGTCATCCGGGCTGACCTTGTCGATGCGTTCCAGCATGCGCTGCATGAGCGCGAGGTTTTCCCTGGTGGCACGCAGTGCCGCAAGCCGGGCTAAGCCGGGTTCGAGCTGTAGACGAGCTTCCATAACTTCCAGCAGGTTGGTTTGCTGAACCAATCCCTGAAGCGCCAGCGGTTCAACAGGGGCAGCGGGACCAATAAAGGTGCCTTTACCCTGTTTACGCCAGATCCGTCCTTCCTCTTCCAGCACATCCAGCGCGCGACGCACTTCGCGTCGTCCTACGCCGAGAGTTTCCGACAGCTCACGTTCCGTGGGCAGCGGAGTGCCTGGTGTTGACTCATGCTGGTTGATAAGCCCGCGCAACTGCTCAAGCGCGGTACTGGAATTGGCCAGAAACCGTGACGGTTTTTCCATATTGGTTCGCTCGCTATCATCATTATTTTCTTTTTATTAACGATAAGTTATTGATATGGCATGAACCTTATCGTGCTAATGATTAAGCAATAACCGAACCAATTATTTATTGGTTCAAAAACTTTCACGATATCCACTGTAAGCGAATGATTTCATGAAAATTATTTTTACAAAGCGACACAGTCTGATTAAGGCCAAAAAGTGGCTG
Organism: Enterobacter kobei; assembly: GCF_001729765.1. NCBI lineage: Bacteria > Pseudomonadati > Pseudomonadota > Gammaproteobacteria > Enterobacterales > Enterobacteriaceae > Enterobacter > Enterobacter kobei. The sequence continues at coordinate 862,160 of NZ_CP017181.1, read as the reverse complement.
GGCGAAAGAATGCACAAACAAAGTGCAAATAACGCACTAATGCTGTGCAAATGTTAATTAATTGCACCACATAAATTAACATTTTGTTAATGAAAAGAAAGGGGGATAAAAGACAAAGGCTGTTGAAACGACGAAGGCCTGAATCATTTCTGATTCAGGCCTTCTGAATAGTGGCGGAACGGACGGGACTCGAACCCGCGACCCCCTGCGTGACAGGCAGGTATTCTAACCGACTGAACTACCGCTCCACTGTTCCCGTTTGGGGAACGAGGCGCATATTACGGTGTGCCTCCGATCTCGTCAACGCTTTTTCTCACGTTTTGAATCGTTTGCTGCAAAAATCGCCCAACCGATGATTTTACAGACATCATGGCGTTTTTTCAGGCGCGCCACATACAGCTGCCGCCCTTCTTCTGTACCAGATCGAGACGGGATTCATGGTTAAGTAACTCTTCATCACTGGCTAAAACAACCCGTAAACGACTTGCCTGACGAACCACGCGCTGGATGCCCGCTTCGCCCTGCGCCTGCTGCGACTCATTTTCCATGCTGAATTTCATCGACGTCTGACCGCCCGTCATCGCCAGATAGACATCAGCCAGAATCTGGGCATCGAGAAGTGCCCCGTGCAGCGTTCGCTTGGTGTTGTCTATTTCATAACGTGAACAGAGTGCATCGAGGCTGTTACGCTTGCCGGGAAACATCTTCCTCGCCAGCGCCAGGCTATCGGTCACTTTGCAGAAGGTATTGGTTTTCGGAATATCGCGATGGAGCTTACTAAACTCATAGTCCATAAAGCCGATATCGAACGACGCGTTATGGATGATTAACTCAGCGCCTTTGATGTAGTCGAGAAACTCGTCTGCCACCTCAGCGAAGGTCGGTTTATCCAGCAAGAACTCATCGGCAATACCGTGAACGCCAAACGCTTCTGGATCCACCAGCCGATCGGGTTTGAGGTAGACGTGGAAGTTGTTCCCCGTAAGACGACGGTTCACCACTTCAACGGCACCGATCTCAATGATCTTGTGCCCTTCGTAGTGCGCGCCGATCTGGTTCATACCGGTGGTTTCGGTATCGAGGACAATCTGGCGAGTAATTGCAGTGCTCATAGCGGTCATTTATGTCAGACTTATCGTTTAACTGAACGTTTCAATACAGGAAGTCTACCAGAGATGCGTAAACAGGTAGAAATTTTCACCGATGGATCTTGTCTCGGGAACCCAGGCCCCGGCGGCTACGGTGCGATTATGCGCTATCGTCAGCATGAGAAAACTTTTAGCGAAGGGTATTTCCTGACCACCAACAACCGTATGGAGTTGATGGCGGCCATTGTGGCGCTGGAAGCCTTAAAAGAACACTGCGACGTGGTGTTGAGTACGGATAGCCAGTACGTGCGACAGGGTATCACCCAGTGGATCCACAACTGGAAAAAACGCGGCTGGAAAACTGCAGATAAGAAGCCCGTGAAGAACGTCGATCTCTGGAAGCGCCTTGATGCGGCACTGGGCCAGCACGAGATTAAGTGGGAGTGGGTTAAAGGCCACGCCGGCCACCCGGAAAACGAGCGCTGCGATGAACTGGCGCGCGCGGCGGCCTCAAATCCGGCCCATGAGGATACTGGCTACCAGCCTGAATCCTGATCAGGGTTTTCTGTACTGCCGCGTTGCGCCAACGGTCTGGCGGATGGGCGTTTTCGATTTGCTCTGCTTCATGGGGTTAAGCGTCAGAGGGATGGTTCGCTTACGCGCGACGATAAACTGCATGCAGCCTAATGCGGGCAAATGCGTACTCAATAAAACTCCCCCCTGACGTGCCCACGGCAGTACCTGAAAACCGCCATAGTTGAGCACTTCAAAGTTGAGCAGTGACAGCCAGTCGAGCTGGCGCATCATGGTGAACATCCGGCTGTTATAGGGTGGCGTTCGGCGCAATACAGGCACCAGCTTACGTAACCCCATCAGACTCAGCGGATTAAAACCGCTGAGTATCAGCCAGCCGTCATCAATCAGCACGCGATCGGCTTCACGCAGCATACGATGAGGATCGCTGCACCAGGGCAGCGCGTGGGCAAGAAGACACGCATCTACGGATTTTTCCGCAAACGGCAGATGCAATGGGTCAGCCTTCACCTGAACCGGCGATCCGCCGAGAGAGACATTGACCTGATGTGAGATGGCGCAGCTTTCGGTATTGATTTCTGCGCTGAGATTGCCAATCTTAAGCAGGTGAAAGCCATACATTTTCGCGAGCCAGGGCTTCAGCTGTTGCTCAAGCGCCTCGCGATAGTATTCACCCCAGGGCAATTCCGCCCAACGTTCCGGTGCTGCGACAGTCTGAGGTATCCTTGCCGGTTTCATCAAAACACCCGCCACGCTATAAGAGGTAATGTATGAATCTTATCAGTATTCCTGCTTTTCAGGACAATTACATCTGGGTTTTGGTCGATAACGATCGTCGATGCGTCATTGTCGATCCCGGCGAATCCGCCCCTGTGCTTGATGCAATAAAGGAGAACGGCTGGCAGCCAGAAGCCATTCTGTTGACGCACCATCATAACGATCACACTGGCGGCGTGCCGGAACTGAGCGCTCATTTTCCGCATCTTGTGGTTTACGGACCGGCTGAGACACAAGATAAGGGAACGACGCAAGTAGTCCAGGAGGGCGAAAATATCCACATCCGTGAGTGGGAGTTTTCCGTATTTGCTACGCCAGGTCACACTTTGGGACATCTGTGTTTCTACAGTAAACCTTATCTTTTTTGTGGCGACACCCTCTTCTCAGGCGGTTGCGGAAGACTTTTTGAAGGCACACCAGAACAGATGTATCAGTCTTTACAAAAGATTAGTGCTTTACCCGATGACACACTTATTTGTTGTGCCCATGAGTATACATTAGGGAATATGAAGTTTGCGGAGAGCCTCTTACCCGAGGATCGGGCGATTCAGGATTATTATCACAAAGTGAAGGAGTTACGTGCAAAAAACCAAAATACACTACCCGCAATTCTGAAAAATGAGCGCCGAATTAATTTATTTCTGCGAACAGATGATATTGATTTAATTAATAAAATTAACCAAGAAACAAATTTGCAACAACCAGAACAGCGATTTGCATGGTTAAGGTCAAAGAAAGATAACTTCAGATAAATGCGGGTTGCCTTTTCAAAATTTCGCCGTTATCATCGCTCGTCTTTTAAGCAACTATTGACACACACATGAAGGCAAAAGCGATATTACTCGCCTCTGTCCTGCTTGTAGGTTGCCAGTCGCAGAACGGCAGCAACGTACAACAGCACGCACAGAGCCTTTCTGCAGCTGGTCAAGGGGAAGCAGGGAAGTTTACAAGTTCGGCGCGCTGGATGGACGATGGGACATCTTTCGCGCAGGAGCAAGACTTGTGGACCTCTATTGGCGACGAGCTAAAGATGGGAATTCCGGAAAACAGCCGGATTCGCGAACAGAAGCAGAAGTATTTAAGAAATAAGAGCTATCTCCACGATGTAACGTTACGGGCAGAGCCGTATATGTACTGGATAGCCGGGCAAGTTAAGAAACGTAACATGCCTATGGAGCTGGTACTCCTACCCATAGTGGAGAGCGCTTTTGACCCACACGCGACGTCTGGCGCCAATGCCGCAGGCATTTGGCAGATCATTCCGAGCACCGGGCGAAACTATGGTCTGAAACAGACCCGCAACTATGATGCGCGTCGGGATGTTGTCGCTTCAACGACAGCCGCTCTCGACATGATGCAACGTCTGAATAAGATGTTTGACGGCGACTGGCTGTTAACGGTCGCAGCGTATAATAGTGGCGAGGGTCGTGTACTGAAGGCAATGAAAGCGAATAAAGCACGGGGTAAATCCACCGATTTTTGGTCGCTCTCACTGCCACAGGAAACGAAGATTTACGTACCGAAGATGCTGGCCTTGAGCGATATTCTCAAGAACAGCAAGCGTTACGGTGTACAACTGCCAACACCAGACGAAAGTCGTGCACTGGCGCGCGTTCGCCTCAGCAACCCTGTGGATATTCAACAGGTTGCTGATATGACGGGTATGTCGGTAAGTAAACTTAAAACCTTTAATGCAGGCGTTAAAGGCTCAACGCTGGGGGCTAGCGGCCCGCAGTATGTGATGGTTCCGCAGAAACATGCTGAGCAATTGCGTGAGTCTTTAGCATCGGGTGAGATTGCCGCCGTTCAGTCAACGCTGATCGCCGATGCTTCATCCGTTAACAGCCGCAGCTATAAGGTGCGTTCAGGTGATACGCTTTCTGGCATTGCATCACGTCTTGGCGTGACGGCGAAAGATCTGCAGCAGTGGAATGATCTGCGCAGCTCAGGTCTGAAAGTGGGTCAAACTCTGACGGTAGGCGCAGGTAGCAGCGCACAGCGTCTCGCCAGCAACAGCGATAGCATCACTTATCGCGTACGCAAAGGCGATTCACTGTCCAGTATCGCAAAACGACATGGCGTGAACATCAAAGATGTAATGCGCTGGAACAATGATACTGACAATCTGAAACCAGGCGACCAGTTGACGTTGTTTGTGAAGAACAGCGCCACGCCAGACTCCTGATTACACGATCGAAAGATAAAAAGGCACCGATTCCCCTCGGTGCCTTTTTTGTTTATCCCGCTTTTTGCGCTTCAGCCATGATGGTATCGCTGGTAAACGATCCATCCTCCTGCAATTCAAAGTACGCTTTTACCTCAGCAGAGGCACTCTCCTGATAGAGGCGAATCGCCTGACTTAATGCTTCCGGGGTACGCATACGGGCAATCCACGAAGGGTATTCCAGCGGCAAACGGTCTGTTGTTAACGTTCGGGTAATCAACCCCGCTTCAGTGATAAGCGATAACCACTCTCCGCTGGAGTAGTTTTGTACATGGGAAGTATCACGCAGCGCTTCTACTGTCTGCAGCCAGATATCGCGCACCGGATGCCCGGGAGACATCACATCCATAATAATGAAGATCCCGCCCGGCTTCAGGACACGTTTGACTTCACGTAACGCCTGGCCGACATCATGCCAGTGGTGCGCGGAATAACGGCTAATCACCACCTCAAACGAGGCATCATCAAACGGTAAGGACTCGGCGTACCCCTGGCGCGTATCCACGTTGCTCAACCCTTTCGCCTTCGCCGCCTCAGCAATAACATCCAGCATCTGACTGGATAAGTCATACGCGGTGACCTTCGCCACCTGCTGCGCAGCCGTAAAGCTGGCATGCCCTGCCCCACAGCCTAAATCCAGCACGTGCGCCTGCGGGAATGCTGCCAGACGTTCGCCGAGACGCAGCAGGTCACGACCTGAAGCATGCACGGCGCTGGTCAGATAGGCATTTGCCTGGGAGCCAAACTGTTTTTCTACGTTGTCATGATGGGAGTGTGTTGTTGTCATCGTACTGTCCTTTGTTGGTTAAAAATAAAAGGGCAGCACCCGCGCAGGCCTGCCCCACGGCAGACCTGACACACCATTATTTATCAGGTTTGCCGGGACTGAATTCGACTAGTAGAGGGTTGTGATCGGAGGCGCGCGTGACCAGAACAGAGGCATCATGCACGCTCAGACCACGATAGAAGACAAAATCGAGAGGTCGACCAAAGGCTTTTTTACGCTGATCGTCACTAAAACGGACTTCACGCAGAGACATTTCACGCGCAAAGCGATACAGCGCATTCATGCGCGGACGACTCCAGGCATTGAAATCACCGGCCATAATGATAGGCCCGCTGTGGTGGGCAATTTGATCGCCAATGGGAAGTAACTGCTTACTGTACACATCCACGCCCAGGCTGAAATTTACCGCGTGGATGTTCACCACCATCAGCATCCGGGTATCCGGCAGCGGATAGACGGTCACCAGCGCCGATTTCGCCAGACGCAGTATAGGCTCGCGCTCACGCAGCGGGCAGCAGTAAACCGGGTGTGCTGAAGAGAGGGTCATCACGCCTGAAGGATGTTGCGGCAGGACAAACGCCGGCACCTGGTCGGCAGCAAGATAGTTCGTTGTGGCAAACCGAACCAGTTCAGGTGTGGTTTGCGCCTCCTGAAGCAGAACCAGATGAGCATCTTTACCAAAATTCTTGAGTACCGATAACCACTCCGCACGCTGCTGCTTAAAGATATTCCAGACCAGTACCCGAATTTTGTCATCGCTGCTTAACGGTGTCCCTGCGGGTAATGCCTGGCTTATGCTCGCAAACGACCCCGGAGGCAAGATCCTCTCCGCGGGCATTCCGGCAACATAACGCATGGCATAGGTATTTTTTCGCACTTTTGGAAACGGCCTCTGTAACATGAACCAGCCCGAAAACGGACTGGTTCTAATGTTATAGGGACTTTAGGTCACACTTTCAACGCAATTTCTGAGAAACCGCTTTCCAGTTTTGTAAGCAAGCACTTACTGATGTTATCCCAGTGCTACGCGAGTAGGTTTATCGAGGCGGCCACTCAGCCCTATCAGCAGGAAAGCGACAAGGACGATCACCGCACCAATCCAGGGAGTCTGGGTTAATCCAAAGTGTTCGACGGTTTGTCCGCCAATAATGGAGCCCAGCGCGATCCCAATATTGAACGCGGCAATGTTCAGTCCGGATGCCACATCCACGGCGTTTGGCGTATAGAGCTCCGCTTTCTGAACAACATAAACCTGAAGCCCGGGCACGTTGCCAAAAGCGAAGACACCCATTACCAGTACCGTGATCAGTGCGGCGTATTGCATGGACGCCGTGAACTGGAATATCAACAGCAGAACCACCAGGGCGGCGAAGATAAATTTCAGCGCCGGAACCGCACCATGTTTATCTGCAAGCTTGCCGCCCCAGATATTGCCAATCGCCACGGAAATACCGTATCCCAGCAAAATCCAGCTCACGGCACTCGGGGAGAAGCCTGCCAGGTCCTGCATCATCGGTGCCAGGAAGGTGAAGGCGGTAAATACGCCTCCATAGCCCAGAGCCGTGACCGCGTAGATGATCAGCAAACGCGGATGGGTAAGCACCTTTAGCTGATCGCTCAGGCTGGCGCTGGCCCGGCCTGGAATAGTCGACGGTACCAGCAGCAGGCTAGCAACAAGGGCAATAACCCCCAATAAGGAGACGGCCAGAAACGTCTCACGCCAGCCGAAGTGCTGTCCGATAAACGTGCCTAGCGGCACACCCGTAACGAGTGCGACGGTCAGTCCACCAAACATGATCGCAATAGCTGAGGCTGCTTTCTCTTTGGGGACCAGGCTGGTTGCAATAGTGGAACCAATTGAGAAGAACACGCCGTGTGCAAGGCCGGTCAACAGACGGGCAATTACCAGGGTGGTGTAGTCCGGTGCCTGCCAGGCCAGAATGTTACCGGCGGTGAACAACACCATCAACGCAACTAACAGCTGCTTACGCGGAAAACGTCCGGTCAGAGCCGTCAGCACAGGCGCACCGACGGCGACGCCCAGGGCGTAGATTGACACCAGCAATCCGGCGGAAGGCAGCGAGATCGCAAGCTGGTTAGCAATGGTGGGAACCAGTCCCACGATAACAAATTCGGTCGTGCCAATTGCAAAGGCACTGATCGTCAGGGCAAGTAGCGCCAGTGGCATAAAATACTCCGTATCATCAGGATTAAGATGACAGGCAGTATGCGCCAGTGCTTAAATAACAAAAATGGTCAAAATATCAATAGAATTTTGCAGGTGGTGCAACAATGAAAGCAACGTCAGAAGAGCTGACAATCTTTGTCGCCGTTGTTGAAAGCGGTAGCTTTAGCCGGGCAGCCGAACAGCTGGGACAGGCTAACTCGGCCATCAGCCGCTCAGTGAAAAAGCTGGAGATGAAGCTTGGGGTGAGCCTGCTCAACCGGACGACGCGGCAACTGAGCCTGACGGAAGAAGGAGAGCGTTATTTCCGCCGCGTGCAGTCGGTGCTGCAGGAGATGGCTGCAGCTGAGACAGAAATTATGGAAAGCCGCAGCACGCCGCGGGGATTGCTGCGCATTGATGCGGCCACGCCGGTAGTACTGTACTTTCTGATGCCGCTGATCAAACCTTTTCGTGAACGCTATCCGGAGATGACGCTTTCTTTGGTCTCATCAGAGACGTTTATCAACCTCATCGAGCGTAAAGTGGATGTGGCTATCCGGGCCGGTACACTGACCGATTCAAGCTTGCGCGCCCGCCCGCTGTTTGCCAGCTACCGAAAAATTATCGCGTCGCCGCAGTACATTGCTGAGCACGGTAAACCGGAGACCGTTGAAGAGTTGAAGCAGCATCTTTGTCTGGGCTTTACGGAACCGGTATCACTGAACACCTGGCCTGTCGCCTGTCGTGATGGTCAGCTTCATGAAATTACCAGTGGGTTATCGTCAAACAGTGGAGAAACGCTAAAGCAACTGTGTCTTGAAGGGAACGGCATCGCGTGCCTGTCTGACTATATGATAGATAAGGAGATTGCACGAGGTGAACTGGTGGAACTGATGGCGGATAAACGTTTGCCGGTCGAGATGCCTTTTAGCGCAGTGTATTACAGTGACAGAGCGGTGAGTACGCGGATTCGTGCTTTTATTGACTTCCTGAGTGAACATATAAAGACAGCTCCCGGAGGAGCTGTATGAGGGTTAAGGTGACAGAGGGTTAGTGAAACTTAATCCCAGTCAGGCGCTAAACCTTCCGGGCTGACCAGGCGATCGTTGCACTCCAGTGCTGCGATCGCTTTTTTATCGTCATCATCCAGATGAAGGTCGACCGCTGACAGGTTGCTGGCCAGGTTTACACGTTTGGTTGACGATGGGATCACGGCATAACCTTCGCCCATTGCCCATGCCAGAATGACCTGTGCCGGGGTCGCGTTATGTTTTTCAGCAATACGTATAATCGCCTCATCTTTCAGTGCCTTACCATAAGCCAGCGTCATGTATGACGTGATGTGGATACCGTGCTGCTTTGCCCAGTCCACGACTTTATGGTTTTGCAGGTAAGGTGAAAGTTCAATCTGGTTGGTCGCGATATTTTCTGTACCTACTGCGGCAATGGCTTTTTCCATCAGCGGAATGGTGAAGTTTGAAATACCGATTTCACGCGTTAGTCCCTGCTTTTTCGCTTCCATCAGCGCCTGCATGAACTCTTCTACAGAAACGGCATCGTTTGGTGATGGCCAGTGGATCAGCGTCAGATCCACGTAGTCAGTACGCAGCTTTTTCAGACTCTCTTTCAGGCTCGGGATCAGTTTGTCTTTGCTGAGGTTTTCAATCCAGATTTTGGTGGTGATGAATATCTCGTTACGCGGTACGCCACTCTCTTCAATGGCCTGTCCAACGGCAGCTTCATTTTCATAGTTCTGTGCCGTATCAATTGCGCGATAGCCTAACTCGAGTGCCGTTTTAACAGATGCGATAACAACGTCGTCTTTCAGGCGGAAAGTGCCCAGACCAAATGCAGGGAGAGTCATAGTATTCCTCAATCATTATGTTCGTAAACTGAGGAGGATTATCGCTGGCGTTGTTATATTGAAAAAGATCGTAAAACGCAGAGGATTTTTGCTCATTTCGCAATAATTAAACAGCAGATAAGAAAAAAGCCCTGAGCGTTAACTCAGGGCTTTCAATAAGTGGCGGAACGGACGGGACTCGAACCCGCGACCCCCTGCGTGACAGGCAGGTATTCTAACCGACTGAACTACCGCTCCACCGAAGACTGCTTGTAACCACCGGATTTATGCACCGGCTTACTACTTAATTTGATGCCTGGCAGTTCCCTACTCTCACATGGGGAGACCCCACACTACCATCGGCGCTACGGCGTTTCACTTCTGAGTTCGGCATGGGGTCAGGTGGGACCACCGCGCTAAAGCCGCCAGGCAAATTCTGTAATCTGTATCAGGCTGAAAATCGTCTCTCACCGCCAAAACAGCTTCGGCGTTGTAAGGTTAAGCCTCACGGTTCATTAGTATCGGTTAGCTCAACGCATCGCTGCGCTTACACACCCGACCTATCAACGTCGTCGTCTTCAACGTTCCTTCAGGAGACTTATAGTCTCAGGGAGAACTCATCTCGGGGCAAGTTTCGTGCTTAGATGCTTTCAGCACTTATCTCTTCCGCATTTAGCTACCGGGCAGTGCCATTGGCATGACAACCCGAACACCAGTGATGCGTCCACTCCGGTCCTCTCGTACTAGGAGCAGCCCCCCTCAATTCTCCAGCGCCCACGGCAGATAGGGACCGAACTGTCTCACGACGTTCTAAACCCAGCTCGCGTACCACTTTAAATGGCGAACAGCCATACCCTTGGGACCTACTTCAGCCCCAGGATGTGATGAGCCGACATCGAGGTGCCAAACACCGCCGTCGATATGAACTCTTGGGCGGTATCAGCCTGTTATCCCCGGAGTACCTTTTATCCGTTGAGCGATGGCCCTTCCATTCAGAACCACCGGATCACTATGACCTGCTTTCGCACCTGCTCGAGCCGTCACTCTCGCAGTCAAGCTAGCTTATGCCATTGCACTAACCTCCTGATGTCCGACCAGGATTAGCTAACCTTCGTGCTCCTCCGTTACTCTTTGGGAGGAGACCGCCCCAGTCAAACTACCCACCAGACACTGTCCGCAACCCGGATTACGGGTCTACGTTAGAACACCAGCCATTAAAGGGTGGTATTTCAAGGTCGGCTCCACGCAGACTGGCGTCCACGCTTCAAAGCCTCCCACCTATCCTACACATCAAGGACCAGTGTTCAGTGTCAAGCTATAGTAAAGGTTCACGGGGTCTTTCCGTCTTGCCGCGGGTACACTGCATCTTCACAGCGAGTTCAATTTCACTGAGTCTCGGGTGGAGACAGCCTGGCCATCATTACGCCATTCGTGCAGGTCGGAACTTACCCGACAAGGAATTTCGCTACCTTAGGACCGTTATAGTTACGGCCGCCGTTTACCGGGGCTTCGATCAAGAGCTTCGCGTTACCGCTAACCCCATCAATTAACCTTCCGGCACCGGGCAGGCGTCACACCGTATACGTCCACTTTCGTGTTTGCACAGTGCTGTGTTTTTAATAAACAGTTGCAGCCAGCTGGTATCTTCGACTGATTTCAGCTCCACCCGCAGGGGCTTCACCTACATATCAGCGTGCCTTCTCCCGAAGTTACGGCACCATTTTGCCTAGTTCCTTCACCCGAGTTCTCTCAAGCGCCTTGGTATTCTCTACCTGACCACCTGTGTCGGTTTGGGGTACGATTTCGTGTTACCTGATGCTTAGAGGCTTTTCCTGGAAGCAGGGCATTTGTTACTTCAGCACCGTAGTGCCTCGTCATCACACCTCAGCGTTAAAAAGGTACCGGATTTACCTGGAACCTCCGCCTACATGCTTAAACCGGGACAACCGTCGCCCGGCTAACATAGCCTTCTCCGTCCCCCCTTCGCAGTAACACCAAGTACAGGAATATTAACCTGTTTCCCATCGACTACGCCTTTCGGCCTCGCCTTAGGGGTCGACTCACCCTGCCCCGATTAACGTTGGACAGGAACCCTTGGTCTTCCGGCGAGCGGGCTTTTCACCCGCTTTATCGTTACTTATGTCAGCATTCGCACTTCTGATACCTCCAGCAACCCTCACAGGCCACCTTCAACGGCTTACAGAACGCTCCCCTACCCAACAACGCATAAGCGTCGCTGCCGCAGCTTCGGTGCATGGTTTAGCCCCGTTACATCTTCCGCGCAGGCCGACTCGACCAGTGAGCTATTACGCTTTCTTTAAATGATGGCTGCTTCTAAGCCAACATCCTGGCTGTCTGTGCCTTCCCACATCGTTTCCCACTTAACCATGACTTTGGGACCTTAGCTGGCGGTCTGGGTTGTTTCCCTCTTCACGACGGACGTTAGCACCCGCCGTGTGTCTCCCGTGATAACATTCTTCGGTATTCGTAGTTTGCATCGGGTTGGTAAGCCGGGATGGCCCCCTAGCCGAAACAGTGCTCTACCCCCGAAGATGAGTTCACGAGGCGCTACCTAAATAGCTTTCGGGGAGAACCAGCTATCTCCCGGTTTGATTGGCCTTTCACCCCCAGCCACAGGTCATCCGCTAATTTTTCAACATTAGTCGGTTCGGTCCTCCAGTTAGTGTTACCCAACCTTCAACCTGCCCATGGCTAGATCACCGGGTTTCGGGTCTATACCCTGCAACTTAACGCCCAGTTAAGACTCGGTTTCCCTTCGGCTCCCCTATTCGGTTAACCTTGCTACAGAATATAAGTCGCTGACCCATTATACAAAAGGTACGCAGTCACCTAACAAGTAGGCTCCCACTGCTTGTACGTACACGGTTTCAGGTTCTTTTTCACTCCCCTCGCCGGGGTTCTTTTCGCCTTTCCCTCACGGTACTGGTTCACTATCGGTCAGTCAGGAGTATTTAGCCTTGGAGGATGGTCCCCCCATATTCAGACAGGATACCACGTGTCCCGCCCTACTCTTCGAGTTCACAACCTGTGCATTTTCGTGTACGGGACTATCACCCTGTACCGTCGGACTTTCCAGACCGTTCCACTAACACACAAGCTGATTCAGACTCCGGGCTGCTCCCCGTTCGCTCGCCGCTACTGGGGGAATCTCGGTTGATTTCTTTTCCTCGGGGTACTTAGATGTTTCAGTTCCCCCGGTTCGCCTCGTTAACCTATGTATTCAGTTAACGATAGTGTGACGAATCACACTGGGTTTCCCCATTCGGACATCGCCGGGTCAAAGGTTCATATCACCTCGCCGGCGCTTTTCGCAGATTAGCACGTCCTTCATCGCCTCTGACTGCCAGGGCATCCACCGTGTACGCTTAGTCGCTTAACCTCACAACCCGAAGATGTTTCTTTCGATTCATCATCGGTTTGCGAAAATTTGAGAGACTCGAACACACATAACATGTGTGTCGTTTCAATTTTCAGCTTGATCCAGATTTTTAAAGAGCAAAACTTCGCAGTGCACCTTTTCAGGTTCACTCTGAAGTTTTCTTGTGTTCGCAGTAAAAGATGGTGGAGCTATGCGGGATCGAACCGCAGACCTCCTGCGTGCAAAGCAGGCGCTCTCCCAGCTGAGCTATAGCCCCATCGTTTTGCCAACCTCTGTACCGGTAATTTTTGTTGAGGCAAGGCGTGGTGACACGAAGCATACTTAAGTATGTGAGTGTCGCCGCAACGCAGCATCAGCAAAAATTTGGTAGGCCTGAGTGGACTTGAACCACCGACCTCACCCTTATCAGGGGTGCGCTCTAACCACCTGAGCTACAAGCCTGCAGAGATTTTTACTGCTGTTTTTTCATCAGACAATCTGTGTGAGCACTACAAAGGCAGGTTCTTTAAGGTAAGGAGGTGATCCAACCGCAGGTTCCCCTACGGTTACCTTGTTACGACTTCACCCCAGTCATGAATCACAAAGTGGTAAGCGCCCTCCCGAAGGTTAAGCTACCTACTTCTTTTGCAACCCACTCCCATGGTGTGACGGGCGGTGTGTACAAGGCCCGGGAACGTATTCACCGTAGCATTCTGATCTACGATTACTAGCGATTCCGACTTCATGGAGTCGAGTTGCAGACTCCAATCCGGACTACGACGCACTTTATGAGGTCCGCTTGCTCTCGCGAGGTCGCTTCTCTTTGTATGCGCCATTGTAGCACGTGTGTAGCCCTACTCGTAAGGGCCATGATGACTTGACGTCATCCCCACCTTCCTCCAGTTTATCACTGGCAGTCTCCTTTGAGTTCCCGGCCTAACCGCTGGCAACAAAGGATAAGGGTTGCGCTCGTTGCGGGACTTAACCCAACATTTCACAACACGAGCTGACGACAGCCATGCAGCACCTGTCTCAGAGTTCCCGAAGGCACCAAAGCATCTCTGCTAAGTTCTCTGGATGTCAAGAGTAGGTAAGGTTCTTCGCGTTGCATCGAATTAAACCACATGCTCCACCGCTTGTGCGGGCCCCCGTCAATTCATTTGAGTTTTAACCTTGCGGCCGTACTCCCCAGGCGGTCGACTTAACGCGTTAGCTCCGGAAGCCACGCCTCAAGGGCACAACCTCCAAGTCGACATCGTTTACGGCGTGGACTACCAGGGTATCTAATCCTGTTTGCTCCCCACGCTTTCGCACCTGAGCGTCAGTCTTTGTCCAGGGGGCCGCCTTCGCCACCGGTATTCCTCCAGATCTCTACGCATTTCACCGCTACACCTGGAATTCTACCCCCCTCTACAAGACTCTAGCCTGCCAGTTTCGAATGCAGTTCCCAGGTTGAGCCCGGGGATTTCACATCCGACTTGACAGACCGCCTGCGTGCGCTTTACGCCCAGTAATTCCGATTAACGCTTGCACCCTCCGTATTACCGCGGCTGCTGGCACGGAGTTAGCCGGTGCTTCTTCTGCGGGTAACGTCAATTGCTGCGGTTATTAACCACAACACCTTCCTCCCCGCTGAAAGTACTTTACAACCCGAAGGCCTTCTTCATACACGCGGCATGGCTGCATCAGGCTTGCGCCCATTGTGCAATATTCCCCACTGCTGCCTCCCGTAGGAGTCTGGACCGTGTCTCAGTTCCAGTGTGGCTGGTCATCCTCTCAGACCAGCTAGGGATCGTCGCCTAGGTGAGCCGTTACCCCACCTACTAGCTAATCCCATCTGGGCACATCTGATGGCAAGAGGCCCGAAGGTCCCCCTCTTTGGTCTTGCGACGTTATGCGGTATTAGCTACCGTTTCCAGTAGTTATCCCCCTCCATCAGGCAGTTTCCCAGACATTACTCACCCGTCCGCCACTCGTCACCCGAGAGCAAGCTCTCTGTGCTACCGTTCGACTTGCATGTGTTAGGCCTGCCGCCAGCGTTCAATCTGAGCCATGATCAAACTCTTCAATTTAAGTTTGATGCTCGTGAATTAAACTTCGTAATGAATTACGTATGTTCACTCAGAGACTTGGTATTCATTTTTCGTCTTGCGACGTTAAGAATCCATGTCACTTTGAGTGCCCACACAGATTGTCTGATAAATTGTTAAAGAGCAGTGCAACGCGGCTTTCGCTCACCGTTGCGAGGTGGCGTATATTACGCTTTCCTCTTTCAGAGTCAACCCGTTATTTCAGGATTTTTTCTCTTCAACCGACCGGGTTGTCTGTGAAGTGATTCACATCTGCCGTGTCGATGGAGGCGCATTATAGGGAGCTGCCGAGGAATGACAAGTGGAAATATGCATTTTTATTTCGACCGCTCACCTTTTCACCAGAACGGCTATTTTTGGTGCTTTTTAATCTCTTTTGGCAGATCGGCCAGGCTATTAATCACCCAATCCGCGGCATTTTCAGCTTCTGGCGTAACAGGCTTACCCGTGCGCACTAATATTTTGGTCCCCACACCTGCAGCTGCAGCTGCCTGCATATCTTCCAGTTTATCGCCCACCATATAAGAAGCGGCCATATCGATGTGCAGAAACTCTTGCGCGGAGATAAACATTCCCGGATGCGGTTTACGGCAATCACAGGTCTGGCGATACGCTTCTACGGTTCCCTGAGGGTGGTGTGGGCAATAATAAATGCCATCAAGATCGACCCCGCGATCCGCCAGTGACCAGTCCATCCATTCTGTCAGCGTCTCGAATTGCGCTTCGGTGAATTTACCGCGCGCAATACCAGACTGGTTCGTTACGACCACCAGCGCGTAGCCCATCTCTTTCAGCTGGCGCATTGCCTCTATAACGCCTTCGATAAATTCGAACTCATCAATCTCATGGACATAACCGTGATCCACATTAATAGTGCCATCACGATCGAGAAAAATTGCGGGTACTGATTTTGCCACCGGTTTGCTCCTGAAAAAGGCCTGTTGAGCTAGTATCTCATGAAACGCAGCGCAATAAAGTGCTCATCGTACAGAGTTGGATTGATTTAGACGTCTGGATGCCTTAACATCCGTTTTGTTTACGGTCATCACCCGTATCTGGCAGAACAAAATGCCACGGCTAACTTACATACGATAAAAATAATCTAATGATTAAACTTTCCAATATCACCAAAGTGTTCCAGCAGGGGAACCGAACCATTCAGGCGCTGAACAATGTCAGCCTGCATGTTCCTGCTGGTCAAATTTATGGCGTCATTGGCGCATCGGGTGCAGGTAAAAGCACGCTGATCCGTTGTGTTAACCTGCTTGAGCGCCCAACCCAGGGTAACGTAGAAGTTGGCGGCCAGGAACTTACCGCTCTTTCAGAGAAAGAACTCACCAAAGCGCGTCGTCAGATTGGCATGATCTTCCAGCACTTCAACCTGCTGGCTTCCCGCACCGTTTTCGGCAACGTCGCCTTGCCGCTGGAGCTGGACAACACACCGAAAGAAGAAGTGAAGCGTCGCGTTACCGAACTGCTCGACCTCGTGGGTCTGGGTGACAAACATGACAGCTACCCGGCAAATCTGTCTGGTGGTCAAAAGCAGCGTGTGGCGATTGCCCGCGCACTGGCTAGCAATCCTAAGGTATTGCTGTGTGATGAAGCGACCAGCGCACTGGATCCGGCTACCACGCGTTCTATTCTGGAACTGCTGAAAGACATTAACCGTCGCCTCGGCCTGACGATCCTCCTTATTACGCACGAGATGGATGTGGTGAAACGCATCTGCGACTGCGTGGCGGTCATCAGCAACGGTGAACTGATTGAGCAGGATACCGTCAGCGAAGTATTCTCCCATCCGAAGACCCCGCTGGCGCAGCAGTTCATTCAGTCGACGCTGCACCTGGATATTCCGGAAGATTATCTGGAGCGTTTGAAAACTGAACCCGCGGCAGACAGTGTCCCAATGCTGCGCATGGAGTTCACCGGTCAGTCCGTTGATGCCCCTCTGCTTTCCGAAACCGCGCGTCGCTTTAACGTGAACAACAACATTATCAGCGCCCAGATGGATTACGCCGGTGGCGTGAAGTTCGGCATCATGCTGACGGAAATGCACGGCACACAAGAAGAAACCCAGGCGGCAATCGCCTGGCTGCAAGAACACCACGTAAAAGTAGAGGTACTGGGTTATGTCTGAGCCGATGATGTGGCTGCTGGTTCGCGGCGTTTGGGAAACGCTGGCAATGACCTTCGTATCGGGTTTCTTTGGTTTTGTGATTGGCCTGCCGGTCGGCGTACTGCTGTATGTCACGCGTCCGGGTCAAATCATTGAGAACGCGAAGCTCTACCGTACGCTCTCTGCACTGGTTAACATCTTCCGTTCCATCCCGTTCATTATTCTGCTGGTGTGGATGATTCCATTTACCCGCGTGATCGTTGGTACGTCAATCGGTCTGCAGGCGGCCATTGTTCCGTTGACGGTCGGCGCTGCGCCGTTTATCGCCCGTATGGTGGAAAACGCCCTGCTGGAGATCCCGACGGGTTTGATCGAGGCCTCTCGTGCGATGGGCGCAACACCTATGCAGATCGTCCGCAAGGTACTGCTGCCTGAAGCACTGCCAGGCCTGGTGAACGCGGCCACGATTACGCTTATTACTCTGGTGGGGTATTCCGCGATGGGCGGTGCCGTAGGTGCCGGCGGTTTAGGCCAGATTGGCTACCAGTACGGCTATATTGGTTATAACGCTACCGTAATGAATACCGTTCTGGTATTGCTGGTTGTGCTGGTTTACTTAATCCAGTTCTCTGGCGATCGCATCGTCCGGGCTGTTACTCACAAATAACGTTACACACAACACAAACTCGACGAGTTAAGGATAAAACATGGCGTTTAAATTAAAGACCTTTGCAGCAGTAGGCGCGCTTATTGGCTCTCTGGCACTGGTGGGTTGCGGTCAGGACGAAAAAGATCCAAACCACATCAAAGTGGGCGTTATCGTTGGTGCAGAACAGCAGGTTGCTGAAGTTGCCCAGAAAGTGGCGAAAGAGAAATACGGCCTGGACGTTGAGCTGGTGACCTTCAACGATTACGTTCTGCCAAACGAAGCGCTGAGCAAAGGCGATATCGACGCTAACGCCTTCCAGCATAAGCCTTACCTGGATCAGCAGATCAAAGATCGTGGCTATAAGCTGGTAGGTGTCGGTAACACCTTCGTTTATCCGATTGCCGGTTACTCCAAGAAAATTAAATCACTGGACGAACTGCAGCCGGGCTCTCAGGTTGCGGTGCCTAACGACCCAACCAACCTCGGTCGTTCCCTGCTGCTGCTGCAGAAAGTGGGCCTGATCAAACTGAAAGACGGTGTTGGCCTGCTGCCAACCGTTCTGGATGTCACCGAGAACCCGAAAAATCTGAAAATTGTTGAGCTGGAAGCCCCACAGCTGCCACGTTCTCTGGACGATGCGCAGATTGCTCTGGCCGTTATCAACACCACTTACGCCAGCCAGATTGGCCTGACGCCAGCGAAAGACGGTATCTTCGTTGAAGATAAAGACTCCCCGTACGTTAACCTGATCGTGACTCGCGAAGACAACAAAGACGCGGAAAACGTGAAGAAGTTCGTACAGGCTTATCAGTCTGACGAAGTTTACCAGGAAGCCAACAAAGTGTTTAACGGTGGCGCGGTTAAAGGCTGGTAATCTCACCTCAGTGTAATATCATCAGGACGGGCTTATGCCCGTCTTGTCATTTGTGCAGTCAACTGATTCAATATCTGACGTTTTGATTATCCATTGAGGAATTATTATGCGTGCTTTACCGATCTGTCTTTTAGCACTCATGCTGAGCGGCTGTTCTATGCTAAGCAGATCTCCTGTTGAACCTGTTCAAAGCACGGCAACCCCGCCAAAAACAGAGCCTGCGAAACCGAAAGTGGTTCGCCCTGCGCCGGTTCGCATTATCACGAAAGCTGACGAACTCGTCGGTAAACCGTTCCGTGAACTGGGTGAAGTAAGCGGTGAATCCTGTCAGGCAACCAATCAGGACTCTCCGCCGAATATCCCGACAGCGCGTAAACGCATGCAGATTAACGCTGCCAAAATGAAAGCCAACGCGGTTCTGCTGCACAGCTGTGAAGTCACCAGCGGCACGCCGGGCTGCTATCGTCAGGCGGTTTGCATCGGTTCTGCGCTGAACATTACGGCGAAATGAGTGCATTTCAGTTTGAGCAGATAGGCGTTATCCACTCTCCCTATAAAGAGAAGTTCGCCGTGCCTCGCCAGCCGGGTCTGGTGACCAGCGGCGGGGGCGAGCTTCATCTTCTGGCGCCTTACAACCAGGCCGATGCGGTACGCGGGCTTGAGGCATTTAGCCATTTATGGGTGGTATTTGTCTTTCATCAGACGATGGAAGGCGGCTGGCGACCAACCGTGCGCCCTCCTCGTCTGGGTGGAAATGCGCGAATGGGCGTATTTGCGACTCGCTCGACCTTCCGTCCAAACCCGATCGGGATGTCGTTGGTTGAACTGAAAGGCATACGTTGTCAGAAAGATCGGGTGATACTGGAATTAGGCAGTCTGGACCTGGTGGACGGCACGCCGGTTATCGACATCAAACCCTATTTGCCCTTCGCGGAAGCGCTCCCGGACGCGCGCGCAAGTTATGCTCAGGATGCACCGCAGGCGGATATGCCTGTCTCTTTTACCCCTGAGATCGCCTCGCAGCTTAGCCAGATGGAGAAGCGCTATCCTCGTTTGCGGAATTTCATCACCGAAGTGCTGGCACAGGACCCCCGTCCAGCCTACCGTAAAGAAGAGGAAGCAGGAAAAACATACGCCGTCTGGCTGCTGGATTTTAACGTGCGCTGGCGCGTCACCGGGGCAGGTTTTGAAGTGTTTGCCCTTGAACCCAGGTAATTTTGTTCTCCTCTCTTTTGGCATCTTTGCCACACTGGTAAACTAAACCACTTTTTTTGTGTCAGGCTGGTGTTTCAGCCTGTTCCAATCGTCGAAATGGAACCGTAACAACATGCGTACTAGCCAATATCTGCTCTCCACTCTGAAGGAGACGCCTGCCGACGCCGAAGTGATCAGCCATCAGCTGATGCTGCGCGCCGGGATGATCCGCAAGCTGGCCTCCGGGTTATATACCTGGCTGCCGACCGGCGTGCGCGTCCTGAAAAAAGTCGAAAACATCGTGCGTGAAGAGATGAACAACGCCGGTGCTATCGAGGTGTCCATGCCTGTGGTGCAGCCCGCTGACCTGTGGCAGGAGAGCGGCCGTTGGGAACAATATGGCCCAGAGCTGCTGCGCTTCGTCGATCGCGGCGAGCGTCCATTCGTTCTCGGCCCAACGCATGAAGAGGTCATTACCGACCTGATCCGTAACGAGCTGAGCTCTTACAAACAGCTGCCGCTGAACTTCTTCCAGATTCAGACCAAGTTCCGTGATGAAGTTCGTCCTCGTTTCGGGGTGATGCGCTCCCGCGAATTCCTGATGAAAGATGCTTATTCTTTCCATACCTCTCAGGAATCGCTGCAAGAGACCTACGACAAAATGTACGAGGCATACAGCAAAATCTTCTCCCGCATGGGTCTGGATTTCCGCGCTGTGCAGGCTGATACCGGCTCCATCGGTGGTAACGCATCCCATGAATTCCAGGTACTGGCGCAGAGCGGTGAAGACGATGTGATCTTCTCGGACTCTTCAGATTACGCCGCGAACATCGAATTTGCAGAAGCGCTGGCACCAAAAGAACCACGCGGCGCTGCAACGCAGGAGATGACGCTGGTTGATACGCCAAACGCGAAAACCATTGCTGAGCTGGTTGAGCAGTTTGGTCTGCCGATTGAAAAAACCGTCAAAACGCTGCTGGTGAAATCTACCGAAGGCAGCGCTTACCCGCTGGTTGCCCTGCTGGTGCGTGGCGATCACGAGCTGAACGAAGTGAAAGCAGAGAAGCTGCCGCAGGTCGCGAGCCCGCTGACGTTTGCAACAGAAGCGGAAATCCGTGCCGTGGTCAATGCAGGTCCTGGCTCTCTCGGCCCGGTTAATATGCCGGTTCCGGTTGTTATTGACCGCACAGTTGCTGCGATGAGCGACTTCTCCGCCGGTGCTAACATCGACGGTAAACACTACTTCGGTATTAACTGGGATCGCGACGTGGCGACGCCTGAAGTGGCAGACATCCGTAACGTGGTCGCAGGCGATCCAAGTCCGGACGGTCAGGGCACCCTGATGATTAAGCGCGGTATCGAAGTCGGTCACATCTTCCAGCTGGGTGACAAATACTCTCGCGCACTGAACGCCGCCGTTCAGGGTGAAGATGGCCGTAACCAGATCCTGACCATGGGCTGCTACGGTATCGGGGTCACTCGTGTGGTCGCGGCGGCCATTGAACAGAACTACGACGAGCGTGGTATCGTCTGGCCGGACAATATCGCTCCGTTCCAGGTTGCGATTCTGCCAATGAACATGCACAAATCCTACCGTGTGCAGGAGCTGGCTGAGAAGCTGTACGCCGAGCTGCGTGCTCAGGGTATCGAAGTGCTGATGGATGACCGTAAAGAGCGTCCGGGCGTGATGTTCGCCGATATGGAACTGATTGGTATTCCACACACGGTGGTCATCGGTGACCGTAACCTCGACAGCGATGAGATCGAATACAAATACCGTCGTAGCGGCGAGAAACAGATGATCAAGACAGGCGATATTCTTGATTACCTGGTGAAAGCCATCAAAGGCTAAACAAAAAACCCCGCTCAGGCGGGGTTTTTTAATGGATAATCGTCAGCTTATTGACTGTTACAGTCTTTGCCTGCGATAAATTTCGCCTCTTTATCCACCACCAGCGTTTTCACGCTCTCTCCGCTATCCGGGTTTGGCTCCAGCGTAAAGTGACCATCTACGGTCAGCAATACCGGCTTGCTGTCATTGCCACGCGCCACGGCGTAATCACGTTCAAGCTGCGCGTTGTTCGCCACGCTGACTTTCTTACCCGTTGCACAGTCGGTAAAGATCGCCGCATCCGCCATATAGAAATACATACCCCGCATTGGCATCGGCGTAGCAGGCAGAGCCGCTTTCACCGGCGCAAGCGTATAGTTGAACTGGGATTCAATCGGGTTGCCCTCGCGGTCGAGCATCTCCATCCCCTCACCTTTGGCGCGGAAATACGTTTTCTCACCCGTGGTATCCGTCAGGACCAGCTTTTCCGCTGTACGCGCCCAGGTTCCGTAGGTCGCAAACGAAGAGGGTTCTTTAGCGCCCTGATAACGCTGGTTCATAACCCAGGTGCCGTCTTTTTGCAGGAACAGGGACGTTTCGATGCCTTCACAGTCTGCACAAGGCAATACGCCGCGCCAGCTCTGCTGCATAGGCTTTAACGCTTCATTCTGCGAGGGCTGCAAAACCTGCGTTTCAGAACGGTTGTTACACCCGAAAAGCGCAAACAGCGTACTCACTGCCAGCGCTGAAAATAATGCTTTTTTCACAATGAATTCCTTATGAAAAGTGTGTTCCCTTTCGTCACTCCATCGGGCGACGAACTTTACCGCGTAGTGCTTTCACTGTGGATTTTTGGGCTTTCGAGGACAACCGACGCTCTTTCGATGCGCGGGTTGGCCGCGTTGCCCGGCGGCTTTTTTGTACTGCTGTTAATTCTTTAATAACGGCCACCAGCCTGGCTATCGCCGCTTCCCGGTTTAACTCCTGGCTGCGGTACTCCTGGGCTTTAATCACAATCACACCTTCGCTGGTGATCAGATGATGGCTGGCAGCAAGCAGACTCTCTTTATAATACTCTGGCAGGCTTGATGCCCGAATGTCAAAACGCAAATGGATCGCCGTTGACGCCTTATTGACGTGCTGTCCACCCGCCCCCTGAGCACGGATGGCGGTGATCTCCAGCTCATTATCAGGGATGCTGACGTTTCGGGACAAAACAATCATGACGCAGGCTGCCAGGCCGTCAAATGAATTTCCAGATTATTCTGAGAATCAGAGAGCCAGATGGCACCGTCCTGAATGGTTGCCTGCAGGGCCATCGTCCGGCCGGCAAACTCACTGAGCTGCGCCAGCTGTTCATCATCCAGATACCAGACGGTGAGATTTTTATACTGCGCACATTTATTCTTGTTTTGTTGCCACCAGATCTCCGCCGCGCGCTGGTTATAGGCGAATAACGCCACTTCAGCGGACTGGGTACAGGCCTTTTTAATCCGACGCTCGTCCGGCAGACCGAGCTCGATCCACAGGTCGATGCCCAGATGATCGTTTCGCAGCCAGGCTTCTGGCTCGTCCTCTGCACTTAAGCCGCGGGTAAACTGCAGCCGCTCGTTGGCGTATTTAATCCACGCCAGCAGGCGCAGCATCATACGCTCCTGGGTTTCGGAGGGGTGGCGCGCCAGCGTCAGCGACGCATCCAGAAACTGGTTGCGATCAAGATCGGCCACATTGACCACTGCTTTATAAATTGTCGCTTTAAGCGCCATGAGAGAACTCCATTCGAATCAGGGGCACATTGTAGCGAAAACAGAGGCAAAAGGCTGTCACGCGGTGATAAATCACACCTGTCAAGGCGCTGATATTGCTTAAATGAGTATGGTATAGTCACCTTGCTAAACCGAGTTTATCTTCGTAGGCTTAATGATATCTCACAGTAAGTCAGTGCGCTGGCGGGAGGGGATGTGAATAATTATTGTGAGTTAATTCGCAAACGGTATGCGGAAATCGCCAGCGGAGATCTGGGGTATGTCCCGGACGCGTTGGGCTGTGTATTGAAAGTGCTTAATGAAGTGGCCTCTGATGAGAGCCTTTCAGAGTCGGTCAGGGAAAAAGCAGCGTACGCTGCGGCGAATTTACTGGTGAGCGATTATGTCGATGAATGATACTTATCAACCCATCAATTGTGATGACTATGACAACCTCGAACTCGCCTGCCAGCATCATTTAATACTGACGCTGGAGCTAAAAGATGGCGAAGTATTGAAGGCAAAAGCCAGCGATCTGGTTTCACGTAAGAACGTGGAATATCTGGTTGTTGAAGACGGCAGTGCAACGCGTGAGCTACGTCTGGATAAAATAGCCAGCTTCAGCCACCCGCAAATCGGCACCGTCGTGGTGAGCGAATCCTGATGACACTTACGGGCAGCCTGGCTGCCCGTTACACTTTCTGCCAATCAAAACTGACCCCTTCTTCTGACCATCCCTCTTCCGTGATGAAAACCCCGGCAGCAGCCATCAACGTTTCACCGTAAAACAGCAGTGGCGTGGTATCACGTCGCCACGGCGGCACGCTGCACTCCTGCCATATCTTCTTAAGCTTCCGTCCCCCGTTGCGCCCGACAATATGCAGCAAACCACCAGCCTTGAAGCGTACGGTTACCGGCTCACCAGGCTTCGGCAGACGCACATGACCGGACGGGCTCAAAGAGACGCTCCCTGCATCACAGGGCAATATCAGCGGTACCTCTGGCGACGCCCAGTCGAGTACCACCTCGGTCAGTGAAGGCGTGGATTTGATCCACCAGAGTTTGCCTTTATAGCGCCTGACCTCAAAACCATTCAGATACACGCAGGGGGAAGCATCTTCCCGCGCCTGCGCGACTTCGTCCCAGATCCGGCTCAGCATCGCCCGCGACGGCATCGCTGCATGATGAGTAGCCAGCCAGCGGCGTAACAGTGCGGCGCGACGCACCGGGCTCATCGCCTCCAGGGGCGCTATCGCCAGTGCTCCGTCTTCAGAAATCAGGTCAGCCAGATCCGCACTCAACAGTTCATCCAGCAACAATTCCTGTTCAGCACACAGCATGGCGCTTCTCGCTGTCGCGTCGGCGAAATGCGGCCAGCGCTCGCTCAACAGCGGTAGGATGCGCAGGCGCAGGAAATTACGATCGTAACTGTCGTCCTGGTTACTCTCGTCTTCTATCCAGTTCAGCTGATATTCCCGCGCCCAGGCTTCCAGCGACGCCCGCGTCTCGCCCAGCAGCGGGCGCAGCAATTGCGTCCCGGCAAACTCAGATCGTGCAGGCATGGCGGACAGCCCCGCCGGTCCGCTTCCCCGCTTAAGCGCCAGCAAAAAAGTTTCGCACTGATCGTCCAGATGCTGAGCCGTTACCAGCGCTTCGCCAGGAAGTAATGCCGCGGAAAAAGCGGCATAGCGGGCTTTCCGCGCCTGTGCCTCGATGCCCTTCCCCTCATCAATGAGCGTGACGCGCTCAACGATGAACGGGATCGCCCAGGCCGCACACAAGGCTTCACAGTGCGCCACCCACTCCTCAGCGTGAGGACTTAATCCATGATGGATGTGCATAGCCCGAAGCTGGATGTCAGGCTCCCGGTCGCGCCAGCGTTTCAGGCGATGGAGCAGAACGGTGGAATCCAGGCCACCGCTAAACCCCACCAGCAGCTGGCGGTACGGTGAAACAGCTTGTGCGATAGCGGGTAAGGTCATAGGAAATTACACATAAAAAATGCCCGAACTGAGCGGGCATTATCACACAGGACAAACATTACTGCTGGTAAAGCTCCAGCGGCAAACCATCCGGGTCGTTAAAAAAGGTAAAACGCTTGTCGGTGAAGGGATCGACACGGATCGGTTCACACGTCACGCCGTGCGCTTCCAGATGTTTTACTGCGTTATCCAGGTCATCAACGCTGAAGGCAAGATGGCGCAGTCCACAGGCTTCCGGGCGCGACGGGCGCGCAGGCGGGAAGGGAAAAGAGAACAGCTCAATCACATATTGCCCGTTTAAAGCGAGATCCCCCTTCCAGGAGTCTCGCTCCTCGCGGTAGGCCTCGCTCAACAGCGTAAAGCCAAGAATGTCACAATAGAAGGCCTTACTTTTCGCGTAATCGGTAGCAATGATCGCAATATGGTGAACCGCTTTTAAACCCAGCATAGCTTCTCCTTTTTATGATGTCTGAACGTTACAACCGAGAACCCGCACCTGGCAAGCGGTCACCCTTATTTTAGGACTCGCACCCAGTAAACGCCGTGCTCATCGCGCTTCGCACCGTGAATATCCGTCTCGAAACCCGGATAGTGACGCCCCACCGAACAGAGCATCAGCAGAAAATCGAGCACTGCCCGGCTCTCCTCGGTGATCATTTCCCCCGGCATCAGCAGCGGTACACCCGGTGGGTAAGGCAGAATCATATTGGCCGACACGCGCCCGACCAGATTTTCCAGCTCAACGGTTTCTACCTCACTTTTTACCTGCCGCTGCCAGGCCTTGTGAGGCGTCAGCTTCATGTCAGGCAGGACGTCAAACGCCTGAAGCATGAGGCGCGGCAGATCGTGCTGGCGGATCAATCTGTGGATCCCCTGGGCCAGATCCTGAATGCGCATATTGCGGTAGAAGTCAGGATCTTCCGCGTAGAGATCCGGCAGCATGTTCTTCACCCGCAGGTTGAGATCGTAGGCACGCTTAAACTCCATCAGCCCGCGCAGCAGACCCATTGCCCGGGTTTTATCGATCCCGATACTGAACAGGAACAACAAATTATAGGGGCCGGTCTTCTCCACTACCACGCCGCGCTCATCAAGGAACTTCGCCACCAGCGCGGCGGGAATACCTTCATCACCCATTACACCCTGCTCGTCCATGCCTGGCGTCAGGATCGTCACCTTAACCGGATCGAGGAACATGTGGTCCGCATCGGCATCGCGGAAGCCGTGCCAGCTCTCCCCAGGCGCAACGGGCCAGCACTCGGCCTCGTCGATCTCTTCCGGCTGCCAGATATCAAAGAACCAGCCGTCTGCCTCATCTTTCAGCCGCTGGACCTCTTTACGGAAATGCAGCGCCCGCTCCACCGAGCGGTTTATCAGGCGTTTACCCGGGTTGCCGCGCAGCATCGCCGCCGCGGTTTCGATAGATGCCACCAGCGGATAGCTCGGTGAGGTGGTGGTATGCATCATAAAGGCTTCGTTGAAGGTATCCTCGTCGTACTCGCCTTTGATGTGAATAAGAGACGCCTGGGAAAAGGCGGCCAGCATTTTGTGGGTCGATTGCGTTTCGAAGAACACTTTGCCCGGCACGCGCTCGCCGCTCATCCCGCTCTTACCCGAATAAATCGGGTGAAAATTGGTATAAGGCACCCACGCAGAATCGAAGTGGATCGACGGCACGTCCAGCGTCTGCTTGATCCAGTTGGTGTTGTATAACAGGCCGTCATAGGTGGAATTGGTGATCACCGCATGAACAGGCCAGCTTGCGCCAGGGATCGCCGCAACTTTCTTTTCAATGGTTTGATGCGTGAACTCCCGGCGTGGAATGCCGCCGAGAATCCCCAGCGCGTTACGCGTAGGGGATAACCAGAGCGGCACCACGTCGCTCATCATCAGCAGGTGCGCCAGCGATTTATGGCAGTTGCGGTCAATCAGCAGCGTGCTGCCCGCAGGCGCAGCGTACATCCCGACGATTTTGTTCGAGGTCGAGGTGCCGTTGGTCACCATATAGCTCTGCTCAGCGCCAAAGGTGCGGGCAATATACTCCTCGGCCTCCAGATGCGGGCCGGTATGATCCAGCAGAGAGCCCAGTTCCGTGACCGAAATTGACACGTCCGCTTTCAGCGTGTTGCCCCCGAAAAAATCATAGAACAGACAGCCTACCGGGCTTTTTTGATAGGCTGTTCCGGCCATATGCCCTGGCGTGCAGAAGGTGTATTTCCCCTCTTTCACATAGGTAAAAAGCGCGCGGGTAAAGGGCGGCGTAATGTTATCGAGGTATTCACCCGTGTACTGCTGAATGCGGGTCGCGATATCTTCCGCCACGCCGAGAGAATATTCAAAGAACCACAGCGCCATCCGCATATCATGCGCGCTGACGTCCATGGTCGAGTGGGTATTGATAAACGCATACAGCGGGAGATATTCGTTCAGCTTGTTGATCTCGCTGCACAGCTCCAGATCGTATTCGTCCCAGTCGAAGATCACGCCACAGATTCGCGGGTTATGCTCAATAAACTTCAGCAGGTCGGCGCTGTTGTGCGGCCAGATGAGCTGATACCCGCGCGACTGAAGGGCTTGCTCCAGCTCCTTGATGGGCTCGTCTTTATAAAAGACGCCGTGCGGCCCCATAATGGCAATGATGTTCACGGTCTACCTCCTTGAAAAACATTAGCTAAGCATAGTTAAGGTAAACGGCGGGTATAAAAAAAGCCGCAACATTGTGCGGCTTTTCAGATAATTGTGAAGCTTACGCGTAGCCGTAAGTCATCAGACGCTGATAACGACGGTTGAGCAGGTCTTCTTTGCTCAGGACGTCCAGATCGGCCAGGTCAGCCAGCAGCTGGGCTTTCAGGGAAGCAGCCATCACTTCCGGCTTACGATGCGCGCCACCCAGCGGTTCCGGGATCACGGTATCGATCAGCTTCAGCTCTTTCAGACGTGGTGCAATGATGCCCATCGCTTCTGCGGCCAGCGGCGCTTTATCAGCGCTTTTCCACAGAATGGACGCACAGCCTTCCGGAGAGATAACGGAATAGGTGCTGTACTGCAGCATATTCACTTTATCGCCCACGCCAATGGCCAGCGCACCACCTGAACCACCTTCACCGATGACGGTACAGATGACCGGCACCTTCAGGCGGGACATCTCACGCAGGTTACGGGCGATGGCTTCAGACTGACCGCGCTCTTCCGCGCCCACGCCAGGGTATGCACCCGGGGTGTCGATGAAGGTGATGATTGGCATGTTGAAACGCTCAGCCATCTCCATCAGACGCAGGGCCTTGCGGTAGCCTTCAGGTGCAGGCATACCGAAGTTACGACGGATTTTCTCTTTGGTTTCACGCCCTTTCTGATGACCAATGATCATCACCGGGCGTCCGTCCAGACGCGCGATACCGCCGACGATAGCTTTGTCGTCAGCGTATGCGCGATCGCCTGCCAGTTCGTCAAATTCGTCAAACGCCAGGCGGACATAATCCAGGGTGTACGGACGCTGTGGATGACGCGCCAGCTGGGCGATCTGCCATGCGCCGAGATCGGCAAAGATTTTGCGCGTCAGCTCTACGCTTTTTTCACGCAGACGATGCACTTCTTCGTCGATGTTAATATCCAGTTTTTCATCCTGACGGCTTACCGCTGTCAGAGAATCGATTTTCGCTTCCAGCTCAGCAATCGGCTGTTCGAAATCAAGGAAATTCAGACTCATAGTATTCCTGTATTAGTCAAACTCCAGTTCCACCTGCTCCGAACCAATGAGGCCACGGAGATCGTTCAGTAAACGATCGCTCGGAGAGACACGCCACGTTGCACCAAAGCGCAACCGCGCACGTGCATCCGCCCTCTGATAGTAGAGATGTACTGGAATTGTCCCCGAGCGGTGGGGTTCCAGAGACTGACGGAGTCGGTTTAAAAGCTGGTCATCAATTTGCCTGTCCGTCAGCGAGATAGCAAGCCCGCGAGCATATTTTTCCCGGGCTTCGTCAATGTCCATCACTTCGCGGGCGGTCATTTTAAGCCCCCCGCTGAAGTCATCAAAGCTGACCTGTCCGCTGACGATAAGTATGCGGTCTTTTTCCAGCAATTGCTGGTATTTATCCAGCGCGTCGGTGAACAACATCACCTCCAGACGCCCGGAACGGTCATCCAGCGTACAGATGCCGATACGATTGCCGCGCTTGGTGACCATAACCCTTGCAGCAATCACGAGCCCCGCAGCCGTGGTAATTTTACCACGTTCTGTCGGATGCATGTCTTTTAGCCTGTGGCCGCCGACATAGCGCTCAATTTCTTTGATGTACTGGTTGATCGGGTGACCCGTCAGGTACAAGCCTAACGTTTCACGCTCGCCATCCAGCACGACCTGTTCTGGCCATGGCTGGCAGTTAGAGTACGACTGCTCAATCTGCTCCGGCTCCTCCGCCAGCACACCGAACATATCTGCCTGCCCAATGGCTTCCGCTTTCGCGTGCTGGTCCGCCGCTTTCAGGGCATCGCCGAGGGAGTTCATCAACGCAGCGCGGTGCGGCCCCAGCCTGTCGAACGCGCCGGACATAATCAGCTTTTCCAGTACGCGGCGGTTCAGTTTTTTGGTATCGGTACGGGCGCACAGATCGAACAGCTCGCGGAAATAGCCGCCGTTGTTACGCGCTTCGATGATCGCCTCGATCGGCCCTTCACCCACGCCCTTGATCGCACCGATCCCGTAAACGATCTCCCCGTCGTCGTTGACGTGGAAATGGTAAAGCCCCGAGTTAATATCCGGCGGCAGGATCTTGAGCCCCATGCGCCAGCACTCATCCACCAGGCCAACGACCTTCTCGGTGTTATCCATATCGGCAGTCATTACCGCCGCCATAAATTCAGCAGGATAGTGCGCTTTCAGCCACAGCGTCTGGTATGAGACTAGCGCATAGGCGGCAGAGTGGGATTTGTTAAATCCGTACCCGGCGAATTTCTCCACCAGGTCGAAGATTTTCATCGCCAGCTCGCCGTCAACGCCGTTTTTCTTCGCACCGTCTTCAAAGATGGAGCGCTGCTTGGCCATCTCTTCCGGTTTTTTCTTCCCCATCGCACGACGCAGCATGTCCGCGCCGCCGAGGGTATAACCAGAAAGCACCTGAGCAATCTGCATGACCTGTTCCTGGTACAGGATGATGCCGTAGGTCGGCTCCAGTACCGGTTTCAGGCTTTCATGCTGCCACTGCACGTCCGGGTAGGAAATCTCTTCGCGACCGTGCTTACGGTCGATAAAGTTATCTACCATCCCCGACTGCAGCGGCCCCGGGCGGAACAGCGCCACCAGTGCGATCATATCTTCGAAGCAGTCAGGCTGCAGGCGCTTGATCAGGTCCTTCATGCCGCGGGATTCAAGCTGGAAGACCGCGGTGGTCTCCGAGCGCTGCAGCATGTCGAAACTTTTCTTGTCATCCAGCGGGATGGCAGCAATGTCTATCGGTTCAAGGCCCTGCTTTTCCCGGCGCGGGTTGATCATCTTCAGTGCCCAGTCGATGATCGTCAGCGTACGCAGGCCGAGGAAGTCAAACTTCACCAGCCCGGCGTATTCCACGTCGTTCTTATCAAACTGAGTGACTGGATGCTCACCCGCTTCATCGCAGTAGAGCGGCGCGAAGTCGGTAATTTTGGTCGGAGCAATAACCACGCCACCTGCATGCTTACCGGCGTTACGCGTGACGCCTTCCAGCTTGCGCGCCATGTCGATCAGGGCTTTGACTTCTTCGTCAGCTTCGTAGATTTCCGGCAGCTGAGGTTCGGCTTCAAACGCTTTTGCCAGCGTCATGCCCGGATCGGGCGGCACCAGCTTAGAAATACGATCGACGAAACCGTACGGGTGGCCGAGTACACGACCCACGTCGCGGATAACCGCTTTCGCCGCCATGGTACCGAAGGTAATGATCTGCGATACCGCGTCACGGCCATACATGTCCGCTACGTGCTCGATCACCTGATCGCGTTTCTCCATGCAGAAGTCGACGTCGAAGTCGGGCATGGAAACACGTTCCGGGTTGAGGAAACGTTCGAACAGCAGGTCGAATTCCAGCGGATCGAGGTCGGTAATTTTTAATGCATACGCCACCAGCGAGCCCGCACCGGAGCCACGGCCCGGACCTACCGGTACGCCGTTATCCTTCGACCACTGAATGAACTCCATAACGATCAGGAAGTAGCCGGGGAAGCCCATCTGGTTGATAACCTGAAGCTCTATATCCAGACGCTCGTCATACTCCGGACGACGTTTTTTACGCTCTTCTTCATCCGGGAAGAGGAATTCGAGACGCTCTTCCAGACCCTCCTTCGATTTCATGACCAGGAAATCTTCCGTCGTCATGTCACCCGTCGGGAACTGCGGCAGGAAGTATTCGCCGAGGCGCACGGTGACGTTACAGCGCTTGGCAATCTCTACGCTGTTTTCCAGCGCTTCAGGGATATCGGAAAAGAGCTCGCACATCTCCTCTTCGCTGCGCATATACTGCTGCGATGAGTAATTACGCGGGCGCTTTGGATCGTCAAGGGTGAAGCCATCATGGATCGCCACACGAATTTCGTGGGCGTCAAAATCGCCGGATTCCAGGAAACGCACATCATTCGTCGCCACCACGGGCAAACCGCGCTCTTCAGCCAGCGCAACAGCGGCGTGCAGATAGCTCTCTTCGTCCTGGCGGCCGGTGCGGATCAATTCCAGATAGTAACGATCCGGGAAATATTCTTCATAAAACGAGACGCACTGATCCACCAGCGCGCTGTTGCCACGCAGCAGGCATTTGCCGACGTCGCCCATGCGGCCACCGGAGATCAGCAGCAGCCCTTCGTTCAGTTCCGCCAGCCAGTCCCGGTCGATCCACGGGCCCAGCGCACCATAGCCGCGCTGATAAGCTTTCGAAATAAGCAGAGTGAGGTTCTGGTAGCCGGTGTTGTTCATGGCCAGCACGGAAATTTGCGTCAGTTCATCGCCGATGAGATCGCTCTGAACATGAAAATCCGCACCGACGACAGGCTTCATCCCCGCGCCATGTGCCGTTCCGTAGAACTTCACCAGGCCACACAGGTTGGTAAAATCGGTGATCGCCAGCGCAGGCATGCCAAGCGCGGCCGCCTTTTTTACAAGCGGCCCGGTCTTCGCCAGCCCATCGATCATGGAGTAGTCGCTATGCACCCGCAGGTGTACGAAACGTGGTTCAGCCATCTTCAGATTCCGCGTTACTTAATTGCTTGCGTATTGATTCAGGACACCCGTCCCAGCGCGCGTTTCACCGGGCCAAAGCTGCGCCGGTGATGTTCAGTTGCGCCATGTTCAGCCAGCTTTTCCAGATGGAAAGCCGTAGGATACCCCTTGTGCTGGGCGAAGCCATACTGAGGGTAAGTGAGATCCAGCGCGGCCATTTCAGCGTCGCGTGTCACCTTGGCAATAATAGATGCTGCGCTGATCTCGGCGACACGGCTATCGCCTTTGACGACCGCCATAGAAGGCATCGGCAGTGCCGGACAGCGGTTGCCGTCAATCAGGACATATTCCGGAGCAATTTTCAGGCCCGCTACCGCGCGCTGCATGGCCAGCATTGTAGCATGCAAAATATTCAACTCGTCGATTTCATGCGGCTCAGCGCGCCCCAGGCTCCAGGCCAGAGCCTTCTCCTGAATCTCACTGAACAGGGCCAGTCGACGTTTTTCGGATAATTTTTTTGAGTCGTTTAGCCCGACGATCGGGCGGGCGGGATCGAGGATCACCGCGGCGGTCACAACAGCCCCCACTAACGGGCCACGACCGACTTCGTCCACCCCTGCCACAAGATGCGTGTGAGGGTATACAAATTCCATCATTTTGCTAACTCCAGCACTGCATCGGCCGCTTGCTCATCTGCATTGCAGCGGATCAGTTGATGCAGTTCACGGAAGGTATCATGCATCTGGTGGCTGGTCTTGCCGTTGGCGAGCAGCGGCAGCAGGGCCTCCGCCAGCGCCTGAGGCTGGCACTCATCCTGTAAGAGCTCTTTTACCAGCTCGCGCCCGGCAAGCAGGTTTGGCAGGGAAACATAATCCGTTTTCACCAGACGTTTTGCCAGCCAGAAGGTAAACGGCTTCATACGATAACCGACCACCATCGGGCATTTCGCCAGCATACATTCCAGCGCAGCCGTGCCAGAGGCCAGCAGTGCGGCATCGCTCGCAAACATCGCTTCCCGTCCTTTCCCGTCCAGCAGGCGGACGTGAAGATCCGGGGCGACTTCCGCTTTAATGCGTTCGAACTGCTCGCGGCGTTTGGCATTCACCAGCGGCACGACCACTTCAAGATCGGGATACGTCTTGCGAAGAATCTGCGCGGTTTTCAGGAAATCAGCGCTCAGCATCTCCACTTCTGCGCCACGGCTTCCTGGCAGCAATGCCAGACAGTGCACATCATGAGGGATACCGAGCACGTCGCGCGCCGCGTTTTTATCCGGATCCAGCGGCATCGCATCCGCCATGGTATGACCGATAAAACGGCAGGGAACATTAAATTTGTCGTAAAACGCTTTTTCGAAAGGCAGAAAAGCCAGCACCAGGTTGGTGGACCGTCCAATTTTGAAAACGCGTTTCTGTCGCCACGCCCAAACGGACGGACTGACGTAATGAATGGTTTTGATGCCCTGCTTTTTCAGATTACCTTCGAGGGTAATGTTGAAGTCGGGTGCATCGATACCGACAAACACATCGGGTTTGAGCTCGGTAAAGCGGCGGGTAAGATCGGCACGAATATGCAGCAAGCGTCGCAAACGCCCCAGCACCTCAACAATGCCCATCACGGCCAGCTCTTCCATTTCATACCAGGCTTCACAGCCTTCGGCCTGCATCAGCGGGCCAGCCACGCCAACAAAGCGGGCGTTAGGTACGCGAGCTTTGAGCGCGCGGATGAGACCGGCACCAAGAATATCGCCGGAGGTTTCTCCGGCGACCAGGGCTATCGTAAGCGGACGACTGTCGACCATTAACGAATCAGACCCCTTGTTGAACGGTCAAAGAACTCCATGAACGCGTTCACTTCCGGGAACTTATCCGCCAGTTCGGCAATGTCCGGCTTCGCCTCTTCCAGCGTTTTACCGCTACGGTACAGCAGTTTGTACGCGTTACGGATGGCCGTAATCGCTTCGCGACTAAAACCACGACGCTTGAGGCCTTCGATGTTCACGCCAAACGGCGTGGCATGGTTGCCCTGCGCAATCACATACGGTGGGACGTCCTGCGCCACACCGGAGCAGCCACCGACCATCACGTGTGCACCAATGATGCAGAACTGATGGACTGCGGTCATGCCGCCAATAATTGCGAAGTCATCAACAGATACGTGTCCTGCCAGCGTTGCGTTGTTGGCAAGAATACAGCGATCGCCCACGGTACAGTCATGCGCAATATGCGCATTCACCATAAACAGGTTATCGCTACCCACCTTCGTCAACCCACCACCCTGTACTGTTCCACGATGAATGGTGACGCTTTCGCGAATACGGTTACGATCGCCAATTTCCAGACGGGTCGACTCACCAGCATATTTCAGATCCTGGTTAACTTCGCCGATGGAAGCGAACTGATAGATCTCGTTATTGCTGCCAATGGTCGTATGACCATTCACGACAACGTGAGATTTCAGTACTGTACCCTCACCAATTTCGACATTGGGTCCAACAATACAGAACGGGCCAATGTGAACGTTGGCACCAATGATGGCGCCGGTTTCCACAATAGCAGTAGGATGAATAAAGGCGGATTTATCAATCACGTATCAGGACTCCCGGCTACGAGCACACATCATCGTCGCTTCGCAAACAACTTTGCCGTCAACCAGCGCTACGCCTTTGAAGCGAGTCAGGCCACGACGCGTTTTTTCAAAAGTGACTTCCATGATCATCTGATCACCAGGCACGACAGGACGCTTAAAGCGCGCTTCATCAATACCTGCGAAGTAATAGAGTTCACCTGGCTCCAGTTTACCGACGCTTTTAAACGCCAGAATACCGGTAGCCTGAGCCATCGCTTCCAGAATCAACACACCCGGGAAGATAGGCTTACCCGGGAAGTGTCCCTGGAAGAACGGTTCGTTCACGGAAACATTTTTCACTGCGCGCAGAAAACGACCTTCTTCAAAATCCAGCACACGGTCTACCAGCAAAAACGGGTAGCGGTGCGGCAGAAGTTCTAAAATCTCTTCAATATGCAGAGTATGAGTGTCAGTAGTCAAAATACTCTTCCTGTCAAAATGTACTGATAACAATAATAACACGGCCTGCCGGTTTATTAGAAAGCCGACAGGCCGGGAAAGATAGCGTTAAACGGGTGACGTTTAGTCTTGTTGATCGATCTTACGCTCAAGAGACTTGAGTCGCTTGCTCATATCATCAATGTTCATCACCAGTGCTGCTGTTTTACGCCATACCTTGTTGGGTTGCAGCGGAATGCCCGAGGAATAGACGCCAGGTTCAGTGATCGGACGCATTACCATGCCCATGCCTGTCACCGTCACCTTGTCGCATATTTCCATGTGGCCATTAATCACGCTCGCACCGCCAATCATGCAATAACGACCAATTTTCAGGCTGCCCGCCATGATGACGCCCCCCGCAACTGCGGTATTGTCGCCAATCACAACGTTATGCGCAATCTGGCACTGGTTATCGATGATAACACCATTGCCAATGACCGTGTCGTCGAGTGCACCACGGTCGATCGTGGTACAGGCCCCAATCTCCACGCGATCGCCAATAATAACGCGACCAAGCTGCGGGATCTTAACCCAGTTACCGCGATCGTTCGCGTAACCAAAGCCATCAGAACCAATCACGGTGCTGGACTGGACGAGGCAATTTTCGCCGATTTCAACTTCATGATAAACGGACACATTGGCCCATAAACGGGTTCCTGCGCCGATTTTCGTATTTTTCCCAACGAAGCACCCCGGGCCAATCACGACGTTATCACCCAGCACAACGCCAGACTCGATAACCGCATTCGCACCAACGGCAACATTGTTACCAAGCTTAGCCGTCGGATCGATTGCTGCACTGGCAGCAATGTTCTGAGCCGGCTGCGGCGTGGTATCAAGAATTTGAGCCATGCGTGCATACGTCAGGTAGGGATTTTTCACTACCAGTGCACTTCCAGTGGCAAAGGGAAGATCGTCCTGCGTCAGAACAACAGCTGACGCCTGGCATTGAGCCAGTTGTTCACGGTACTTAGGGCTTACCATGAAGGTAATCGTGCCAGCTTTAGCAGATTGCATGGACGCAACAGCGGTGATGACGATATCGCCATCACCGTGTAATTCTGCATCCAACTGCTGAGCTAAATCAGCCAGTCGAATTGAAGGCATTACTTATTTAACCTGTTTCAGAACATCAGCGGTGATGTCTTTAACATC
This sequence comes from Enterobacter kobei, assembly GCF_001729765.1. Taxonomy (NCBI): domain Bacteria; kingdom Pseudomonadati; phylum Pseudomonadota; class Gammaproteobacteria; order Enterobacterales; family Enterobacteriaceae; genus Enterobacter; species Enterobacter kobei. Next base: position 825,476 of record NZ_CP017181.1, on the reverse strand, counting down.
GCTGCTGTTGAAAGCAACGGCATTCGCATCAACAACCAGATCGATGCTCTGATCGGCAGCCACTGCTTTAACAGCAGTCTGAATGCGAGTGACCAGCTTGCCACGCTCTTCGTTAGAACGACGCTGACGATCCTGCTCGAAAGCCTGCGCTTTCTGAGAGAAGGTCTGGCGCTGAGCCATAACGTCTTTTTCCAGTTTGCTGCGATCGCTTGCTTTCATGGTAGAACCATCACGCTGCAGACGCTGCATTTTGGACTGAAGATCGCCTTCCATACGCTGCAGTTCGCTCGCACGGCCTTTGAATTCGTTTTCCAGTGTTGCAGAAACACCCGTTTTCTGTGCAACCTGCTGGAACAAATTACCCATGTTGACGATTGCGATTTTGTCTGCTGCCTGAGCAGAAGTTGCCATCGCTAAACCGAGACCTGCAGCTAATAACCACTTTTTCACAATTAACTCCTTACCATCCCATTGGCACCAGAAGGTACCGTTCTTTGCGTGGCAAGGCGACCGTTTTACCGATCGCCGGTTGTCAGCGCTACACTGCCAACGCATTCCTTTGCAGCGGATTATTACCAGGTTTTACCAATGTTAAACTGGAATTGCTCCGCTTTGTCTCCATCGTATTTCTTAAACGGCTGGGCGTAAGAGAAGACCAACGGTCCCAGCGGTGACATCCATTGTAATGCGATACCAGCAGACATGCGAATATTGCTCGGATCGCTGTAGTCCGGAACGCCAGCATCACGCATCTGTGCAGTATTCTGCCAGTTGGTGTCCCACACCGTACCGGCATCCCAGAAGAAGGACGTACGGACGGAGTTCGCGTATTTATCACTGATAAACGGCGTTGGTGTGATGAACTCGAGGCTCGCCACGGCCATGGCGTTACCGCCCACTGCATCATCAGAGCTACACACTTCGGAAGATGAAGATTTATAGCAGTTATCTTTATCGTTACCGCCGTAGTAAACCGCTTTCGGACCAATGTTGTTGGACTGGAAGCCACGCACGGTGCTGGAACCACCCGCGTAGAAGTTCTCGTAGAACGGCAACTCTTTACTGCCGATACCATCACCATAGCCCCAACGGGTACGACCCAGAACGACCCACTTGTGGTCATCATCAATTGGGAAGTAGGACGCGGTATCCAGGGTTACCTTGTAGAACTCATTGTCAGAGCCCGGAACGGTCACTTTACCGTTCAGGTTGACGCGAGAACCTTCCGTTGGGAAGTAACCACGGTCGAGGCGGTTATAGGTCCAGCCGTAGTTGAAGGTGAAGTCATCCGCAGCAAAACCATTGTTATCGCCGGTTTTACTCGCAGACTGGCCAATAGAGTCCAGATAACGCCACATCGCCACCTGAGGTTGCATGTTGGACAGGTCGTTATGCACGTAACCTAAGCCCGCACGCAGGGTGTTATATTCGTTAACCGGGAAGCCGAGCGTTCCGTCTACACCATAGCTCTTGTTGGTATAGGAGGAGAGATCCGCGTCGTCTGCTTTAAAGTCGTTATAGAAGATACGACCGCCCAGGCTTACACCGTCAACGGTGAAGTATGGGTTGGTAACAGAGAACTCAGAGTAGGTCTGGTAGTCGTTTTTGGTGCCGTTAATACCGACAGAGTAACCTGTACCCAGCCAGTTATCCTGCTGGACGCCAACCTGGAAGCTCACGCCACTTTCAGTACCGTAGCCCACACCGAAGTTGAAGCTACCGGTGTTACGCTCTTTCACCTTATACACGACATCAACCTGATCCGGGCTGCCGGGTATACGCTGCGTTTCCGTGTCCACGGTTTCGAAATAGCCCAGACGGTTCAGACGCTCTTTACCCTGTTCAACGAGGTCGCTACCCAACCATGCCCCTTCCATCTGACGCATTTCGCGACGCAGAACGGAGTCTTTGGAGGTATCGTTACCGACGAAGCGGATCTTACGTACGTAGAAACGGTTACCCGCATCAACGTTAACATGCAGCTTAACGGTTTTATCCGCGTCGTTGATTTCCGGCTGTGTTTGTACACGCGGGTAAGCATAACCATAGCGGCCGAGCAGCTTCTTAATGCCGTCTTCCATTTTGGTGACTTTAGAACCGCTGTACAGATCGCCCGGCTGAATTTTAGTCAGCGCTTCAATTTCAGCTGAATGCCCGGCCAGGTTACCACTGACTTCAACACCGGAAAGCTTGTACTGATCGCCTTCAGTGATGTTAATCGTGATGTAGATACCTTTCTTGTCCGGCGTCAGACTGACCTGAGTCGAGTCGATGTTGAAACGGGCGTAACCGCGATCCAGATAGTAGCTGCGCAGGGTTTCGAGATCCCCCGCCAGTTTCTGTTTCTGGTATTTACGATCGCCAACCACGTTCCACCACGGCACTTCATCGCGCAGCTGGAAAGTGGAGATCAGTTCGTCGGTGCTAAACGCGTGGTTACCCACGATGTTGATCTGCTGGATCTTCGCGGAAACACCTTCCTGGAAGACCAGCTTCAGGTCAACACGGTTACGTGGGAGCGGCGTAACCACCGCTTTCACGCTGGCACTGTATTTACCGACGCTGTAGTAGAAGTCTTCCAGACCTTTTTCAATGTCTGAAAGGGTTGTGCGGTCCAGAGATTCCCCCACACGAACACCGGATGCTTCAAGGTTTTGCTTGAGCATGTCATCTTTCACCGACTTGTTACCGGAGAAAGTGATACTGGCGATCGTTGGACGTTCTTTTACCTGTACCAGCAGCGTATCACCATCGCGCAGGACGCGGACATCCTCGAAGTTGCCGGTGGCAAACAGAGCACGGATGGTGTTACTGATATCTTCATCATTAACCGTATCGCCGGGGCGCACAGGCATACTGAGGAGGGCCGCACCAACGGCGACACGCTGAAGGCCTTCGAAATGAATGTCTTTCACTACGAACCCGTCAGCACCGTATACGGTGGCGCTGCTAAACAGCAGCGACGCTATGAGCAACTTTTTCATCGCCATCGTTATTATGCGTTCTTCCTAACTAACTCTCTTACAACCGAGAGAAATCATTGAAAAGTGCAAGCCCCATTAACAGCACCAGCAAAATCGAGCCGATGCGGTAACTAAAGTCTTGAACTCGCTCGGATACCGGTCCGCCTTTTAGCTTTTCAATCGCTAAAAACAGCAGATGACCCCCGTCTAACACGGGAAGCGGGAACAGGTTGATTATCCCAAGGTTCACGCTAATGAGCGCGAGGAACATGAGATAGTAAATCACCCCGAATTCCGCTGACATCCCAGCCCCCTGAGCAATCGAGATTGGCCCACTGAGGTTGTTCAGTTTCACATCACCGGTTATCAATTTCCCCAACATGTTGACCGTCAGCTTCATCAGTTGCCATGTTTTATCCGTGGCTTCAAGGATGGCGCTGAACGGCCCATACTGGCGTATTGTCTTGTACTCATCTGGCAGCGGGATCACTTTTGGCACAACGCCTGCGAACCCTTCTGCCTTTTTGCCGACCGACTTCGTATCCGGGATCAGCGTCAGCGAAAGCGGACTGCCTTGCCTTTCAACTTCCAGCGCGAGGGACGTCCCCGGATTATCGCGCACCAGAGTAACAAAGGTCATCCACTCTGTTAATGGTTGACCATCGACTTTAACGATCCTGTCGCCCGCTTGCAAACCCGCTTTGCTCGCCGCCGAATTTGGCTGGACTTCAGCTAATACCGGCTCAATCTGCGCACCGCGGGGACGAATACCCAGCGCTGCGACGGGATCTTCTTTATCGGGCTCGAAACGCCAGTGGCGTAAATCCAGTACTTTGTCCTGACGCGCGTCTGACCCAAACGGCGATACGCTGAGGGTTGTCTGCGCATCGCCAATTTTGGCTACCAGTTGCAGTCGCACGGCATCCCAATCAGGGGTTTCGATGCCATCAATCGCTTTAAGTTCCATCCCGGACGTAATTTGCGCATTCGCCGCGATAGAGTTGGGCGCAATTTCCCCCACCACCGGACGCACGCCAGGGACGCCGATAATAAACACCAGCCAGTAAGCGAAAATTGCAAAGATGAAGTTGGCTACCGGTCCGGCAGCGATGATGGCAGCGCGTTGTCCAACGGTTTTGTTGTTAAACGCACTGTGTCGCAGCTCGGGTGCGACAGGCTCGACGCGTTCGTCGAGCATTTTGACGTAGCCGCCAAGCGGGATAAGTGCAATGACAAATTCCGTGCCGTGACGGTCGGTGCGCGTCCAGAGTGATTTGCCAAAACCAATGGAGAATCGCTCTACCCGCACACCACAACGGCGAGCAACCCAGAAATGGCCAAATTCATGCACGGTAATCAGCACACCCAGTGCAACAATGAACGCCGCCAGATTCCAGAGAATGCTCAGCATAAAACCTTCCGTTAAATCGTCCCGAATACCAGTAAAAGCAGGCAAGCAAACACTGGAACAGCCGCTGTCAGGCTGTCAATGCGATCCAGTATACCGCCATGCCCTGGAATCAGATGTCCGCTGTCCTTAATCCCTGCTTCACGCTTAAACATACTTTCGGTTAAATCACCGAGCACTGAGGCAAGCGCTGCAAAAATAGAGCATACCAGCAGTATTGACGGAGCCACTGCCAGATCCGCCCAGACGCCATAGCCCCAGGAGATAACTGCAGCCGTAAACAAGCCGCCGATGAATCCTTGCCAGGTTTTCCCTGGAGACACCTTCGGCGCCAGTTTATGTTTGCCGAACAGTTTACCAAACATATAGGCCCCGGAGTCAGCCCCCCAGACGAGAATCATCACATAAAGCAGCCAGATCGCACCGCTATAGTGGTTTTCGTCATAGTGCCAGGCGCGTAGCGCGACCATCCCCCAGAAAAAAGGCACAATGGTGAGCAGACCAAAAATGAGTCGCAACACTTTTGAATTACGCCATAAAGCCGCAGAGCCTGGATAAAAAAGAACCAGCAGCAATGCAGCCACCCACCAGGCCAGCGATATCCACAAGGAACCGGCAACCAGCGGCTGATGAATATCGTGGTGATATTCAGGCAACGTAAACAGCATTATGGCCAGAATAAAGCCACAGAGTACCGCAAGCCATACTCGCTGATTGCGCGAGGTAAAGCCGCTAAACTGTCCCCATTCCCACGCCGCGAGCATGCAGACCACCAGCGTGACAATAGCGAATCCCACCGGGGGCAGTAAAAACAGCGCCGCAATGACAATGGGTATTAATACAAAAGCGGAAATCAGGCGATACTTCAGCAAAAGCTACCCCCATCAGGCGTTGTCGCCACCTGGCTCGGTGCCGCCGAAACGACGCTCTCGATTGGCAAAGGCATGCAGCGCACCTTCAAAGTCTTGTTCATCAAAATCGGGCCAAAGAACATCTGTAAAGTAAAGTTCGGCATAGGCAATTTGCCATATCAAAAAGTTACTTATGCGATGTTCCCCCCCTGTCCTAATTACCAAATCCACAGGTGCCAGCTCATTCATGCAGATTTGCTTGCTCAGCGCCTCTTCATCAATCTGGTCGGGTCTCAACAGCCCTTCCTGAACCTGTTCGGCCAGATGCCGAACGCCCTGGATAATATCCCAGCGTCCGCCGTAATTCGCCGCGATATTGAGCGTCAGACCGGTATTATTTTCAGTCAGCGCTTCTGCTTTACGAATCCGTTCCTGCAAACGTGAGTTAAAACGACTGGTATCGCCAATGATACGCAGGCGGACGTTGTGGCGGTGCAGGCTTTTTACTTCGCTGTCGAGCGCCCACACAAACAGTTCCATCAACGCAGTCACTTCCTGCGGCGGTCGATTCCAGTTTTCACTGCTAAAAGCATAGAGCGTTAACGCATCAATGCCGTTATTCGCGGCAAAAGAAACGGCGCGGCGAACGGATTTCGCCCCTGCTTTATGCCCAAAGGCTCGTATCTTCCCTTGTCTTTTCGCCCAGCGGCCATTGCCATCCATAATGATTGCTACATGACGGCAGCCATGAGCTGGCAAGTTTTCGCTTATTGGTTGATTCGCAGACAACATAACGCGTTTTTTGTCCCTGAAAAGGATTTAACGGTACTCAGGAATACTTAAGCCTGTACATAAAAAAGCCGTGTCAAACCACGGCTTACCTGACCACATAAAGTCAAATTCCTGCGATCAGGTGGCGCAGACTATATCACTGAAGCCCAAAGCTAACAAATAGCACGACGACTAGTGCTTGCTTTATCACCAGCTTGCGAGGCGGCTCACCTGTTTACGCGCAATATCACGTGCAGCAGCATCGACCGCCAGCACCTCTTCCACACTTTGAGGCTCACGCAAATCCATTATTTCCAGTACCGATAAATTCAACGTTGCGATATCGGTAAAGCGGATTTGCTGATGCAGAAATGCGTCAACGGTAATTTCGTTGGCTGCATTCAGTGCCGTCGTCGCCGCCTGTCCCTGGTCGAAGGCATTCATCGCAAGCTTCAGACAAGGATAGCGATCGTAATCGGGTTCACTGAACGTCAGGGAACTTAGCTTACAAAAATCAAGCGGCTTCACGCCCGATTTCACCCGGTTTGGCCACGCCATTGTATGGGCGATGGGCGTACGCATATCCGGCTCGCCCAGCTGTGCCAGCACGCTGCCATCCTGATAGCGCACCATCGAGTGAATGACCGATTGCGGGTGAATCAGAACTTCCATCTGTTTCGCTGACGCATTAAACAGCCAGCGAGCTTCAATGTATTCCAGACCTTTGTTCATCATGGTGGCGGAGTCAACGGAGATTTTACGCCCCATTGACCAGTTCGGATGACGACACGCCTGATCCGGCGTCATTGCGCTCAGTTCAGACAGTGGCGTTTCACGGAACGGGCCACCAGACCCGGTAAGCAGAATCGACACGACGCCATTCTGCTCCAGGTCAGCGTACCCCAGGTTCTGTTGAAAAGGTTGCGGTAAACTCTGAAAAATGGCGTTGTGCTCGCTGTCGACCGGCAAAAGACGCGCCCCGCGCTGCTTCACCGCGTCCATAAACAGGCGTCCGCAGGTCACCAGCGACTCTTTGTTGGCCAGCAGAACATCTTTACCCGCATCTATTGCCGCAAGCGTCGGCAACAACCCGGCCGCACCGACAATGGCCGCCATGACCAGGTCAACTTCATCCAGCGCCGCCATGTCGCAGGCCGCCTGCGACCCACTCAGCACCTCGGTTCGACTGCCCTTCTCAAGCAGCAGAGTTTTCAACTGACGCGCGCTCTCATCGTCATCCATCACCGCATAACGTGGCATAAACTCCAGGCACTGCTCGACCATGCGCTGCACGTTCTTACCGGCGACCAGCGCGGTCACGGTATAATGTTCAGGATTGTGGCGGACGACGTCGAGAGTACTGCAACCGATAGAGCCGGTTGAGCCAAGGAGAGTTAAATGCTTCATGGGATGCCCGAAAAAAGTTAGACCAGATAAAAGCAAAACGCCGCCAGCAAGACCCGAAGTCCCTCTGAACGGCGTTTATCAGTGTACGACAGAAATCAGAACTGCATCAGTTCCGCTTCTTTATCTGCCAGCGCCGCATCAATTTTCTTGATCGCTGCGTCGGTCATTTTCTGAATGTCGTCCTGAGAACGACGATCGTCATCTTCACTGATCTCTTTTTCTTTCAGCAGTGCTTTCACTTTATCGTTCGCATCGCGGCGAACGTTACGCACGGATACGCGACCCTGCTCAGCTTCGCCACGCACCACTTTGATCAGATCTTTACGACGCTCTTCCGTCAGTGGAGGCAGTGGAACGCGGATATCAGAACCGGCAGAGCTTGGGTTCAGACCGAGGTCAGAGGCCATGATCGCTTTCTCAACTGCCGGGCTCATAGAGCGATCGAACACGTTGATTTTCAGCGTACGGGTATCTTCTACCGTCACGCTCGCCAGCTGACGCAGAGGGGTTGGCGTACCGTAGTATTCCACGATGATGCCATCCAGCAGGCTTGGGGAAGCACGGCCAGTACGGATTTTGCTGATTTGGGTTTTGAACGCTTCTACGCATTTTTCCATGCGTACTTCAGCATCTTTTCTGATGTCGTTAATCACGTTACGAATCCTTGAAAACTTGTCTCAGGCAGACTATCCGCCAGCACAGCGCTACAGGTGTGCTAAGTATAGTCGCGTTTAATTCATGACAACGCCAAAGGCGCGCCCGGGTAAGATACCACTACAAAATAAAGCGGAATCTTACCTGTATTTATCGCCGACGGAAATTATTCCGTGATCAAAGTGCCTTCTTTTTCGCCCATGACCACGCGACGCAGTGCGCCTGGCTTATTCATGTTGAAGACACGGATCGGCAGTTTGTGGTCGCGAGCCAGCGTGAAGGCGGCAAGATCCATCACTTTCAGCTCTTTTTCCAGCACTTCGCCGTAGCTCAGCTGATCGTACATGGTGGCGGAAGGATCTTTTGCCGGGTCGGCAGTAAACACGCCGTCTACCTTGGTCGCTTTCAGTACCACATCGGCTTCGATCTCAATACCGCGCAGGCAGGCAGCGGAATCGGTCGTAAAGAACGGGTTACCCGTACCGGCGGAGAGGATCACCACGCGGTTGTTGCGCAGCAGGCTGATCGCCTCTGCCCAGCTGTAATTATCGCATACGCCATTGAGTGGAATCGCGGACATCAGGCGGGCATTCACATAGGCGCGGTGGAGCGCATCACGCATCGCCAGGCCATTCATGACGGTTGCCAGCATACCCATGTGGTCGCCCACAACGCGGTTCATCCCCGCTTTCGCCAGACCAGCACCACGGAAAAGGTTGCCACCGCCAATGACCACGCCAACCTGGATACCCAGTTCGACCAGTTCTTTGATTTCCTGTGCCATGCGATCAAGGATGCTTGCGTCAATACCGAAGCCTTCCGATCCCTGCAGCGCTTCGCCACTCAGCTTAAGCAGAATGCGTTTGTACACGGGTTTTGCATTGGTAGCCATGTTTCTTTCCTGAGACTGTCAACGATTAAGATGGGAGTTAATTCTGGCGACATGATATGCCGCAAATCAGCACAGCGATACTGGAGCCTGTCTGATTTCATATGACGGGTGACAAAAAGAAGCCGCCCTCAGGCGGCTCCTTTTCAATCATTAAGACTGCTTGGACATTGCAGCAACTTCTGCTGCGAAGTCAGTCTCAACTTTCTCGATGCCTTCGCCCACTTCGAAGCGGATGAAGCCAGTTACGTCAGCGTTGTGCTCTTTCAGCAGCTGAGCAACAGACTTGCTTGGATCCATAACGAAAGGCTGGCCAGTCAGAGAAACTTCGCCGGTGAATTTCTTCATGCGGCCTTCAACCATTTTCTCTGCGATTTCTTTTGGCTTACCAGACTGCATCGCGATGTCCAGCTGAACCTGGTACTCTTTTTCTACCACTTCAGCAGACACGTCTTCTGGCTTAACGAATTCTGGTTTGCTTGCAGCGATGTGCATAGCCAGCTGTTTAACCAGCTCTTCGTCAGCGCCTTTAGCCGCAACCAGAACACCGATACGTGCACCGTGCTGGTAAGAGCCCAGAACGTCGCCTTCCAGAGAAGAAACGCGACGGATGTTGATGTTCTCACCGATTTTAGCAACCAGCGCAACACGTTCTTCTTCGAACTGTGCTTTCAGAACTTCAACGTCAGTGATTTTGCCAGCAACCGCTGCGTCCAGAACTTTGTTCGCAAATGCCTGGAAACCGCCATCTTTAGCAACGAAGTCAGTCTGGCAGTTAACTTCCAGAATGATGCCGTAGTTGCCGTCGATTTTGGTGATGATCACGCCGTCAGCAGCAACGTTGCCTGCTTTTTTAGCTGCTTTGATCGCACCGGATTTACGCATGTTTTCGATTGCCAGCTCGATGTCGCCGTTCGCTTCAGTCAGCGCTTTTTTGCAATCCATCATGCCTGCGCCAGTACGCTCGCGCAGCTCTTTTACCAGGGATGCGGTAATTTCAGCCATTCTTAAATCCTCGGGAGATGTGAACTGCCCGGCCGGGGGCCAAACAGTGTAAATTGAAAAAAGGGGCCGGTAATGGGCCCCTATTCATACACGGTACTAATAAGGGGTAAAACCTTATTATTCAGCTTCTACGAAGCTTTCTTCCGCCTGAGAAGCCAGATCCTGGGAACGGCCTTCACGAACGGTAGCAGCTACAGCGCTCAGGTACAGGCTAACAGCACGGATTGCGTCGTCGTTACCCGGGATAACGAAGTCAACACCGTCCGGATCGGAGTTGGTATCAACGATAGCGAATACCGGGATACCCAGGTTGTTAGCTTCTTTGATAGCGATGTGCTCGTGGTCTGCATCGATTACGAACAGCGCGTCTGGCAGGCCGCCCATATCTTTGATACCGCCCAGGCTGTTTTCCAGCTTGTCCAGTTCACGAGTGCGCATCAGCGCTTCTTTCTTAGTCAGCTTGTCGAAAGTACCGTCCTGAGACTGGGTTTCCAGATCTTTCAGGCGCTTGATGGACTGACGAACAGTTTTCCAGTTGGTCAGCATGCCGCCCAACCAGCGATGGTTCACGAAGAACTGGTCGCAGCTGTTAGCAGCATCTTTCACAGCTTCGCTTGCAGCGCGCTTAGTACCAACGAACAGAATCTTACCTTTACGGGAAGAGATCTTGTTCAGCTCAGCCAGGGCTTCGTTGAACATTGGTACAGTTTTCTCAAGGTTGATGATGTGAACTTTGTTACGCGCGCCGAAGATGAAAGGCTTCATTTTCGGGTTCCAGTAACGGGTCTGGTGACCAAAGTGAACACCAGCCTTGAGCATGTCGCGCATGGAAACAGTTGCCATGTTTAAAACCTCTATATTGAAAGTTGGGGTTATGCCTCCACGTATCCCATATTACCGACCCCGAAGGGCACCCCGGAATATGTGCCGATACGTGTGTGTTGTTACACAAAGTGAGATTTGTCGCTCCCGTCCAGCCTGTGTATCTGAGATGGATCGGAAGTCCGGCGCGCTTTATACCACAAAACACGACCAGAAACCAACAGTTGTTGGCGGAGTGTGCTGTTAATGATTCTCAATTTGGCACGGAGCGTGCCTGACTGATACCATTGACGACACTTAGACTAGTATTGTCGAAAAAAACGACACCGATGGACAGATTACATGGCTATCTCTATTAAGACACCTGAAGAAATTGAAAAGATGCGCGTCGCCGGTCGTCTGGCCGCGGAAGTGCTGGAAATGATCGAACCGTTCGTGAAGCCGGGCGTCAGCACCGGTGAACTGGACCGCATCTGTAACGACTATATCGTGAACGAGCAGCACGCGGTTTCCGCCTGCCTCGGCTACCACGGTTTCCCGAAATCCGTCTGCATTTCTATTAATGAAGTGGTTTGTCACGGTATCCCGGACGACGAAAAACTGCTGAAAGATGGCGACATCGTCAACATCGACGTGACCGTCATTAAAGACGAGTACCACGGTGACACCTCTAAGATGTTCATTGTCGGCAAGCCAACGATTCTGGGCGAGCGTCTGTGCAAAGTGACACAAGAGAGCCTGTACCTGGCGCTGAAAATGGTTAAGCCGGGTATTCGCCTGCGTACCATTGGTGCTGCCATCCAGAAGTTTGTAGAAGCGGAAGGGTTCTCCGTCGTGCGCGAATACTGCGGTCACGGTATTGGCCGCGTTTTCCATGAAGAACCCCAGGTTCTGCACTATGATGCCGATGACGGCGGCGTGGTGCTGCAAAAGGGCATGACCTTCACCATCGAGCCGATGGTCAACGCCGGTGACTACCGCATCCGCACCATGAAAGATGGCTGGACGGTGAAAACCAAAGACAGAAGCTTGTCTGCTCAGTACGAGCATACTATTGTGGTAACAGACAACGGCTGCGAAATTATGACGTTGCGCAAGGATGACACCATCCCGGCGATACTGACGAACATTGAGTGATAAGAAGCCGGCAAATGCCGGCTTTTTTAATGGCGATAGCTTTTTCTTATGGGTGGCGCACGATGAGTAATCTCTTACCCGAACAGTATGCTAACACAGCACTTCCCACCCTTCCCGACCAGCCCGATAACCCGGGCGTCTGGCCGTCGCACGAGCTGACCTGCGCGCATATCAAAGCCCATATGGATGTTTTCCATCGCTGGCTGGGCAGCGCGTTCGACGCAGGGGTCTCAGCCGAGCAACTTATTGAAGCGCGCACCGAATTTATCGACCAGCTCCTGCAGCGTCTGTGGATCGACTACGGTTTCGGGCAGGTGAGCGACATCGCGCTGGTTGCCGTCGGGGGCTATGGCCGCGGTGAACTTCATCCACTTTCCGATATCGATCTCCTGATCTTAAGCCGTAAAAAGCTGCCGGACGAACAGGCGCAGAAGATTGGCGAGCTGCTGACCCTGCTCTGGGACGTGAAGCTGGAAGTGGGACACAGCGTGAGAACCCTGGAAGAGTGCCTGCTAGAGGGCTTATCTGACCTGACCGTCGCCACCAACCTGATTGAAACCCGTCTGCTGATCGGTGACGTGGCGCTGTTCCTGGAGCTGCAAAAGCACATCTTCAGCGACGGCTTTTGGCCGTCAGAAAAATTCTTCGCCGCGAAGGTCGAGGAGCAAAATCAGCGCCATCAGCGCTACCACGGCACCAGTTACAATCTTGAACCCGATATTAAAAGCAGCCCCGGCGGCCTGCGCGATATCCACACGCTACAGTGGGTGGCCCGCCGCCACTTTGGCGCCACCTCAATGGACGAGATGGTCGGCTTTGGCTTTTTAACCGAGGCCGAACGTAACGAACTGAACGAGTGCCTGCATCTGCTGTGGCGCATCCGTTTTGCCCTGCATCTGGAAGTGACCCGCTACGATAACCGCCTGCTGTTTGACCGCCAGCTCAGCGTGGCGCAGCGATTGAATTATCAGGGCGAAGGTAACGAACCGGTTGAGCAGATGATGAAGGATTTCTTCCGCGTCACCCGCCGGGTGACCGAGCTGAACCAGATGCTGTTGCAGCTGTTCGACGAGGCCATTCTTGCCCTGACGGCGGACGAAAAGCCGCGCCCAATTGATGACGAATTCCAGCTGCGCGGCACGCTTATCGACCTGCGGGACGAAACGCTGTTTATCCGCGAGCCGGAAGCGATCCTGCGAATGTTCTACACCATGGTGCGCAACAGCACGATTACCGGGATCTACTCCACCACCCTGCGCCATCTGCGCCATGCGCGCCGTCATCTGACGCAGCCGCTGTGCTATATCCCGGAAGCGCGCTCGCTGTTTTTGAGTATGCTCCGTCATCCTGGCGCCGTCAGCCGTGGTCTGCTGCCAATGCACCGTCATAGCGTGCTGTGGGCCTATATGCCGCAGTGGTCGCACATCGTCGGACAGATGCAGTTCGATCTCTTCCACGCCTACACGGTGGATGAGCACACGATCCGCGTCATGCTCAAGCTGGAAAGCTTTGCGAAAGAAGAGACGCGATCCCGCCACCCGCTTTGCGTGGAGCTGTGGCCGCGCCTCACCCATCCGGAACTGATCCTGATTGCCGCCCTGTTCCACGACATCGCCAAAGGCCGCGGTGGAGACCACTCGGTGCTGGGTGCGCAGGACGTGCTGAAATTTGCCGAGCTGCATGGGCTCAACTCGCGCGAAACACAGCTGGTCGCCTGGCTGGTACGCCATCACCTGCTGATGTCAGTCACTGCCCAGCGTCGTGATATTCAGGATCCAGAGGTAATTAAGCAATTCGCCGAAGAGGTCCAGACGGAGAACCGTCTGCGCTATCTGGTGTGCCTGACGGTCGCGGATATTTGTGCCACCAATGAAACCCTGTGGAACAGCTGGAAGCAAAGCCTGCTGCGCGAGCTCTATTTCGCCACCGAAAAACAGCTGCGTCGCGGAATGCAAAACACCCCGGACATGCGCGAGCGCGTGCGACATCATCAGCTGCAGGCCCTGGCGCTGCTGCGGATGGATAACATTGATGAAGAAGCACTGCATCAGATTTGGGCCCGCTGCCGTGCCAACTATTTTGTCCGCCACAGCCCAAACCAGCTTGCCTGGCACGCGCGACATCTGCTGAAGCACGATCTGTCGCAGCCGATGATCCTGCTTAGCCCACAGGCGACGCGCGGCGGGACGGAGATCTTCATCTGGAGCCCGGATCGGCCTTATCTGTTTGCTGCGGTCTGCGCCGAGCTGGACAGGCGTAACCTGAGCGTTCACGACGCGCAGATTTTTACCACCCGCGACGGCATGGCGATGGATACCTTTATCGTGCTGGAGCCGGACGGCAGTCCGCTCTCGTCGGACAGACATGAAGGGATACGCTTCGGTCTGGAACAGGCGATCACTCAGCGCAGCTGGCAGCCACCGCAGCCGCGTCGCCAGCCGGCGAAATTGCGCCACTTTACCGTCGATACCGAGGTCAATTTCCTGCCGACCCATACCGACCGTAAATCGTTCCTGGAGCTGATCGCGCTCGACCAGCCAGGGCTGCTCGCCCGCGTCGGCCAGGTTTTTGCCGATCTGGGAATTTCGCTTCATGGCGCCCGAATTACAACCATTGGCGAGCGAGTAGAAGATTTATTTATAATCGCCACCGCCGACCGGCGTGCCCTTAATAATGACCTGCAACTTGAAGTGCAACAACGGTTGACAGCAGCCCTCAATCCAAACGATAAAGGGTGACGTGTTTTTTAGTGAAATGGAAAGAGTAAACAATGCAGCAGTTACAGAACGTTATTGAGTCCGCTTTTGAGCGTCGCGCCGAGATTACCCCGGCAAATGTGGATACCGTAACCCGTGAAGCGGTAAACCAGGTGATTTCCCTGCTGGATTCCGGCGCGCTGCGCGTGGCAGAAAAAATCGACGGTCAGTGGGTTACTCATCAATGGCTGAAGAAAGCGGTGCTGCTCTCTTTCCGTATCAACGATAACCAGGTTATCGACGGAGCAGAAAGCCGCTACTTCGATAAAGTCCCAATGAAATTCGCTGATTACGACGAAGCGCGTTTTCAGAAAGAAGGCTTCCGCGTGGTGCCGCCTGCGGCAGTGCGTCAGGGCGCGTTCATCGCACGCAACACCGTGCTGATGCCATCCTACGTGAACATCGGTGCCTACGTTGACGAAGGTACCATGGTGGATACCTGGGCTACCGTCGGTTCCTGTGCACAGATCGGTAAAAACGTTCACCTGTCCGGCGGCGTGGGCATCGGTGGTGTTCTGGAGCCACTGCAGGCTAACCCAACCATCATCGAAGACAACTGCTTTATCGGCGCGCGTTCAGAAGTGGTTGAAGGCGTGATCGTGGAAGAGGGTTCCGTGATCTCCATGGGCGTTTACATCGGCCAGAGCACCCGTATTTACGATCGCGAAACCGGCGAAGTTCACTACGGCCGCGTTCCGGCGGGTTCCGTGGTCGTTTCCGGTAACCTGCCGTCGAAAGATGGCAAATACAGCCTGTACTGTGCCGTTATCGTGAAGAAAGTGGATGCGAAAACCCGCGGTAAAGTCGGTATCAACGAACTGCTGCGCACCATCGACTAATCGCTGACCCGTTGATACACCGGGACCCGCCTGTGCGTCCCGGTGTAATCATCAAAGATGTCCGTTTCCGCAGTCACGATTGCCATTCCCTTTCTTCTCAACCCTGCAATATCCGCCGCCATACGCTGGCTCCCCAACCAGAAAAGCCCGTCAAGCGCAGTCACAGCCAGACCCGATTCCAGCGCCAGCTTCAGTCGCTCACGCGGCGCTTTGACCTCTCTGGCAATCTGCCGGAATGGCTCCGCCGTAAGCCCGGTGGGATCGACCCGTCGAATGCGGGTGGTCATGCGGTATTGAAAAGCGTCGGGGATCGCATCCAGATCGCCCTTCAGGCTGTAAACGCAGCCAAAGCGCTTGCCGTTGAAGATGACGTTCTTCTGGTTTAGCTGAAACTCATCGCGCAGCCCGGCGATTAGCTGCGGGGTGCGGGTCAGTATCAGCCGAAATGGCAGTTCGAAGCTGGTGACATAATCCACGTTGAGCAAGGCAATGCGTAAACGCTCCTCCGCCCCCGCCTGAAGCTGGCGGCATTCGGCGGCGACTTCTGCCCACTGATGCGTGAGTCTTTGGTTCTCCTCTACGGCACCAAAGCTATATTTTTCAATTTGATAATCAATGCGTCCTGACATGTCATTATCCCCGTAGCCTACGCTTTCGTGCGATAACTTTGCCTGAATTCCCCGGCTTTGAATACCGTCTCGCTCGCCTTTTCTCACGACTCTCACGATGCTGCATTAACGTTGAGAGAAATGATTACCTTATTACGTTGATTTCCGCTTGACGTGGTCGTTAAAAACAACAATAAACGAGTGGGAGCAATTTATTTTCCCTGCTCGGTAATGTCAGTGAAATGTAATCAGGATCGACCCCGCTTTTTTTGAACCCGAGGGTGGCAAAAAGGAATTTTTTCATTAATTATTCAAAGGTTATGTTGAGATAAGGGTACCGCTATGTACGATAATCTGAAAAGTCTGGGCATTACCAATCCTGATGAAATTGATCGTTACAGCCTCCGCCAGGAAGCCAACAACGACATCTTAAAAATTTATTTTCACAAGGATAAAGGCGAGTTTTTCGCCAAAAGCGTGAAGTTTAAATATCCACGCCAGCGTAAGACCGTCGTCGCGGACGGCGTAGGCCAGGGGTACAAAGAAGTTCAGGAAATCAGCCCTAACCTGCGCTATGTGATCGATGAACTCGATCAGATTTGTCAGCGCGACCGCACTGAAGTCGATCTCAAGCGTAAGATCCTTGACGATCTGCGTCACCTTGAAAGCGTTGTTACCAATAAGATCAGCGAGATTGAAGCGGATCTTGAGAAGTTAACTCGGAAATAAAAGCAAAACGGCAGTCCCTGATTGCCGTTTTTAATGTTTGCGCCCTCTCCCCGTGGGAGAGGGATGGGGTGAGGGCACCAGACCGCACTCAGTCATCTCTGCTCATCCAGCTGCAACGCCACATACAGCAGCAGCCTGTCGTCAAAATTCCCCAGATCCAGCCCCGTTAGCTCCGAAATCCGGTTAAGCCGGTACTCCAGCGTATTGCGATGAATAAACAACGCCTTCGACGTCGCCAGCGGCTGCACGTTATGGCGGAACCACGCCTGCAGCGTCCGGCGCAGCAGGCCGTTGTTGTCCATCGCTTTCAGGCGCGCTAAGGGCCGCGCCAGCTCGTTGGCCTGCCAGCCGCCACGCAGGCTGTCGAGCAGCACCGGCAGCATCAGGTCCTGATAGAAATAACTGCGGCTCTCCGGCATCCGCTGCTTACCCACCATCATGGTGGTGCGCGCGGTGCGCCAGGAGCGGGCAATACTGCCCGGCCCGGAAAAGTAATTGCCGAGCGCAACGCGAAAACGCAGCTGACCGTTCTCCTGCATCCGGGAAATCAGCAGTTCCACGCGACGACGATGATCTTCGGCATCCCAGCGGCCAAACGGATTGAGCGCGGGTTTGAGCACCACCATTTCCGTCAGCGAGACTATCGCCACCAGGTTATCGCGTTCCGGTGTCGTTAGCGCATTTTGCAGCTGCTGCAGTTCGGCCATCGCGCTGTCTACGCCAAGCTGACCGCTATCGACCTCGATCACCGCCACCACGCGCGGCTGATTGAGGTCGATCCCCAGGCGCTGCGCCCATTCACTGAGTGCAGGCGTAAGCTCTTCCGCCTGAATAAGGTTCATCACCAGCTCTTCGCGCAGGCGGCTGTCCTGGGCGAGCAGATGCATCAGGCGCGACTGCTCCAGCATCATTTCCGCCGTCATACAGACCAACTCGCCATATTTACGCAGGGACTCCGGCTCGCCGGTCAGGCCGATAACCCCCACAATCTCGCCTTCAAGGCGCAGCGGTAAATTGATGCCCTGACGCACGCCGTGCAGGTGTTTCGCAACCGCATCGTCGATATCAACCACACGCCCCTGAGAGAGCACCAAAAGCGCGCCTTCGTGCAATTCACCAATACGCTCACGATCGCCACTACCAATAATGCGCCCACGGGCATCCATTACATTGATGTTGGTATCAATGATGCGCATCGTGCGCGCCACAATATCCTGCGCCATTTTGGTATCAAGATGCTAGCCAGCCATGTCACCCTCCTCTGAGCAGAGCTCAAGCATAGGGAAGTTCAGTGACGGCTGCATTGTGCGAATGCACAAAGAGAGCGGAAGAAGTATGGAGTTGTGGGAAAAGTCACAGAAACAAGAAAGCCCCTGCGTACAGGGGCTTAAGAGGATTACTGCATCAGCAGGTAGATAGAGGTATCACCACGCTGAATATTCAACGCCAGCACGGACGGTTTGCTGTCGAGAATTTTGCGCAGTTCAGCGATGTTTTTCACCGGCTGCTGGTTAGCGCCCATGATCACATCCCCTTTTTTCAGGCCGATACGGGCAGCAGGTGAATTCGCCTTCACGTTATTCACTACCACACCTTTGTCTGCGCCCTTATTGCTCATCTCAGCGCCTTCAATACCGCTGAAGATGGTGCTGGAATCAACCTGATTCTGGCTGCTCTGCTGCAGCTCCAGGCTCACGTTGACCGGCTTACCGTCACGCAGCAGACCGAGGGTCACTTTGCTGCCAATCGGCATAGAGCCGACTTCCGCACGCAGGGCTGCAAAGCTGCTGATCGGCTTACCGTTCAGGGAGGTGATCACGTCACCCGCTTTAATCCCTGCTTTCGCAGCAGAGGAGTTCGGCATCACCTGGCTGACGAACGCGCCGCGCTGGGCATCCACTTTCATCGCTTTTGCCAGCTCAGAGTTCAGCTCGGTGCCCAAAATGCCCAGCTCGCCGCGTTTCACCTGGCCGTACTGCACCATCTGCGCGGTCAGGTTTTTCACCATGTTGCTCGGGATAGCAAAACCGATCCCGATGTTGCCGCCGTCCGGCGCCAGGATCGCGGTGTTAATACCGATCAGCTCGCCGTTCAGGTTCACCAGCGCACCGCCGGAGTTACCGCGGTTGATGGCCGCATCCGTCTGAATAAAGTTTTCATAGTTCTCTGCGTTCAGGCCGCTACGGCCCAGCGCAGAGACGATACCTGAGGTCACGGTTTCGCCCAGACCGAACGGGTTACCGATAGCCACGGTGTAGTCACCTACGCGCAGCGCATCAGAGTCGGCAATTTTAATCGCCGTCAGGTTTTTCGGATCCTGAATCTGGATCAGCGCAATATCGGAACGCGGGTCTTTGCCGACCACTTTTGCGTCGAACTTACGGCCATCGCTCAGCTGAACCTTAATGCTGTTCGCGTTATCAACCACGTGGTTGTTGGTCACGACGTAGCCTTTCGCTGCATCGATAATGACTCCCGAGCCAAGCGCCATGAATTTCTGTTGCTGGCCGCCGCCCTGGCTGTCATCCCCTGCACCACCGCCCTGACAGAACGGGGAACTCTGGAATGGCGAACCGTCCTGGCAGAACGGTGAGTTGTCACCAAAGAACTGCTGGAAGTTACGCGGCATACGCGGCGTATTGACGGTCGTACTCCCCTCAACGTTAATACTCACCACCGATGGCATCACTTTTTCGAGCATCGGTGCCAGGCTTGGCATCTGCTGCGCGGTTGCTGCCGATGACGCGGTCTCGGCTGCGGTAGCAGTCAGAGGAGACAGCGCTAAACCTAAACTCAGAGCCAGTGCACTCATTGCTAATGTGGTTTTTTTCATGTTTCTCAATCTCGATTTACAGGTAACGCAAAATTGCTGTGTAACTCAGATTCATTTTATACCGCTTAGTTCCGGTCATAAGTTTATGGAAAAGGTAAAAATTTATTGGCCGTCTTTACAAAACTCAGCGTTTATTCCACGGCCATTAGCTTGCGGTATTCATCCCAGGCATACAAATCCGTCATGCCGCTGATATAGTCCTGGATAAGACGGCAGCGATAATAATATTCCATTACCGGCCACTGCGTAGCGTGACGATCCAGCTTACTTATCGCTTCGACATAGGCCAGCCGATGACGGGTTGAAAGTTTTTGATAAAGCCGGGATTCGATAGGAATTCGTCGCACGCGTTCTTTTTCCACCAGCTCACTGAATTCGTCGACCGACAGCAGAAGCAACGGAGAATAAATTTCCAGTAACCCACTGATTACCCGGTAGCCCTGCAGTTCGAGCTGCTCGACATCCGGATGGCTGAACACATGCCGCATCGCCACATGTTTATAGAGCTCAAGGAGTTGACTAAAACTGCTGTCATCTTCCAGCAGCGCGTGATTGAATTCCCCGCTGAAAATCTGCGGCAGATTATCGATAAAGCGCGAGGCTGCGTAGGGCACCAGTTTATTTAATGTATTGACGCGCAAATACATAAAGAACTGGTCTTCCGTGCTGCGGCTTAATGTATTTGAGCGCGACTTTTCCCAGGCATTTTCGACAACCTGAGCAAACAGTGAACCTTTTTCGTGGGTTCCCCAGGCGGCATAAAGGTGCTGGTAAAGCTCCTCGACGCTGAATATTCTTTTCTCAACGGCGTCTTCCAGGTCAGCGACGCAATAGGAAATATCATCCGCGGCTTCCATAATCCAGGTTAATGGAAAGCGACCGTTTGGCGTCAATGAAAGTTCTTTACGCAGCCGTTCAATATAGGCCTCTTCGGAAAGGTAGTAGCCCGGTTTCTTCATTAAATAGCTGTGGGATGCGGGCGTCTCTCCCGTCCACCACGCGGGACGCGTATATTTCAGGATACAGCCGACCTGCGCCCAGGTCAGGTTCATGCGCATCAGGGAATGTACCAGTCGGATACCCTGGGCATTGCCCTCGAAGTGACAGAGATCCTGACGCACTTTGCGACGCAGATCGTTAAGCCCTTCTTCACCTTCATGCAGACGTAAATCCCGCACGATGCAGCGGTCATCGCTGAGCGGCTGGCTTGCCGCATCCGACGGATGAAGGCGTTGTTTAAACCAGTCATTAATTGCCGCCTCGCCAAAGTGACCAAAAGGCGGATTGCCGATGTCATGCATCAGGCAGGCCATCTCAACGATGCTCTCGAAGGGCCCCGTCAGCTCGTCCAGACCATAGGTTTCCAGTAAACGTAGCTCTTTGAGACGGCTTAAAATCTCTTTGGCAATATACCGCCCGACCTGCTGCACTTCCATTGAGTGGGTTAAGCGCGTGCGTACAGCGGCATTACGCTCCAGCGGAAACACCTGCGTTTTTTGCTGCAAACGCCGGATGGCGGGCGAGTTAATAATCCTTCCTCGATCGCTTTCGAAGATACGCAGGATCTCATGTTCGCTCTTCTCGCCCTGTGGCGAGCGGAAACGTCGGTGCCAGTTAATTTTGGTACGAAAATCGATTGGTGACATGTGCTCCCCCGCGTGAGAATGCGTTTCCCCTTAACCGCATGATAGACTATGCATCTTAACAAGGCACATCGCGAGTAAATCTATGAAAATCGGCATTATTGGTGCAATGGAAGAAGAAGTTACGCTCCTGCGTGACAAAATTGAGAACCGTCAGACCCTCTCTCTGGGGGGTGTGAGATCTACACCGGTCAGCTTAACGGTGTTGACGTGGCTCTGCTGAAATCAGGCATCGGTAAAGTGGCTGCTGCGCTGGGTGCGACCCTGCTGCTTGAGCGCTGCAAGCCGGACGTGATCGTGAACACCGGTTCGGCTGGAGGCCTGGCGCCGACGCTGAAAGTGGGCGATATCGTTGTCTCCGACGAAGCGCGTTATCACGATGCCGACGTCACCGCGTTTGGCTACGAATACGGTCAACTCCCGGGCTGCCCGGCAGGGTTTAAAGCTGACGACAAACTGATTGCGGCGGCTGAAACCTGCATTGCTGAGCTCAATCTTAACGCGGTACGCGGCCTGATTGTCAGCGGTGATGCGTTCATCAATGGCTCCGTCGGTCTGGCAAAAATACGTCATAACTTCCCGCAGGCGGTTGCCGTTGAGATGGAAGCGACCGCGATTGCGCACGTTTGCCACAACTTCAGCGTACCGTTCGTGGTGGTTCGCGCCATCTCTGACGTCGCAGACCAGCAGTCTCACATCAGCTTCGACGAGTTCCTGACCGTTGCGGCAAAACAGTCTACCGTGATGGTGGAACGCCTGGTGCAGAACCTGGCACGTGGCTAAACCATCCCTCAGGGCGCTTGCCGCCCTGCTTCTGCTTGCTTCAGCGTGGCTCTGTGCCGCGCCTCGCGTAATTACGCTCTCTCCCGCTAACACCGAGCTGGCCTTTGCCGCTGGCATCACCCCCGTTGGCGTGAGTAGCTTTTCGGATTACCCACCCCAGGCGGCCAACATTGAACACGTTGCGACCTGGCAAGGGATGAACCTTGAGCGCATCGTGGCGCTGAGACCCGATCTCGTGCTGGCCTGGCGTGGCGGTAACGCCGAACGGCAGGTCAATCAGCTTACCTCGCTTGGCATCAAGGTCATGTGGGTTGACGCCGTCAGTATTGAGCAAGTCGCTCAGGCACTGCGCGCCCTTGCCCCTTATAGCCCTGCGCCTGAAAAAGCCAGGCACGCGGCGAGCCAGATGCTCAATGACTATGCTGCGCTGAAAGCCCAATACGATACGTCCGTTAAAAAGCGCATCTTCCTGCAGTTTGGCAGTCAGCCGCTGTTTACCACAGGTAAAGGGTCAATTCAGAACCAGGTCCTGGAAGTCTGCGGAGGGGAAAACATTTTTGCAGCCAGCCGGGTGCCGTGGCCGCAGGTTAGCCGTGAGCAGGTTCTGGCGCGCCAGCCACAAGCCATCGTCGTGGTCGGAAATGCGAGCGAAATTCCCAAAATAGAACAATTCTGGCAAAAGCAGCTAAAAATACCGGTAATACCCCTCAACAGTGACTGGTTTGAACGCGCCAGCCCGCGTATTATCCTCGCCGCAAAACAGCTCTGTGCCGCACTGGCAGAGAGTCACTAACAGAAGACCTTTTTCGAGGATTTCACGATGCTCGTTTATTGGCTGGATATTCTTGGCACAGCCGTTTTTGCTATCTCCGGCGTTCTGCTCGCCGGAAAACTACGCATGGATCCGTTTGGCGTGCTGGTGCTTGGCGTAGTCACGGCCGTTGGCGGCGGGACTATCCGTGATATGGCGCTGGCGAATGGCCCGGTGTTTTGGGTGAAAGATCCGACCGATCTGGTGGTAGCCATGGTGACCTGTCTGTTAACCATTGTGCTGGTTCGCCAGCCCCGCAGATTACCGAAATGGATACTCCCGGTGCTGGATGCCGTGGGTCTGGCCGTGTTTGTCGGTATTGGCGTCAATAAAGCCTTCAATGCCGGAACCGGCCCGATGGTCGCGATCTGCATGGGCGTATTAACCGGCGTGGGCGGCGGCATTATTCGCGACATTCTGGCGCGTGAAGTACCGATGATCCTGCGTACCGAGATCTATGCTACTGCCTGTATTATTGGCGGGATTGTGCACGCCACGGCGTATTACACCTTTGCGGTGCCGCTGGAAAATGCTGCGATGCTGGGGATGGTCGTGACGCTGGTGATTCGTCTGGCGGCAATACGCTGGCACCTGAAGCTGCCGACGTTTGCGCTGGATGAAAATTCAAGATAGGCGTCGTTTATAAGCCCGGTGGCGCTTCGCTTACCGGGCCTACAAATCCGCATTCAGGCTTAAATACTGAACGAAGAACCACACCCGCAGGTGCTGGTTGCGTTCGGGTTAGTCACCACAAAGCGTGACCCTTCCAGACCTTCGGTGTAATCCACTGAACCGCCGACGAGATACTGCAGGCTCATCGGGTCAACCACCAGCGCAACGCCCTGCTTCTCGATGGTCATATCACCATCGTTCACCTGATCGTCAAAAGTAAAACCGTACTGGAAGCCGCTGCAGCCGCCACCGGTAATATAGACACGCAGTTTCAGATCCGGATTGTCTTCGTCGGCAATCAGGGTTTTCACTTTGTTGGCTGCTGCTTCGGTAAATTCCAGCGGCACAGCTACGTCATCACTCATCTTATGCTCCCATGAATACTGCTATTGGGTAAAATTCACCCAATTCTTTTCGTCATTATCTAATACCCTGGTAATTCATTCAAGTATTCTGCGCGGCGGCCCGCTCCGCCTCTTGCTTTGCCAGGGTACGCGCGAGGATGGTGGAGTATAGCGGTTTCCCGCCCAGGAATTGGGCTAATAGTGTCGCCCCGAGACAGGTAATGATCATTGGCAAAATGAGCTGGTAATTATCTGTCATCTCCAGCACCAGCACGATACCGGTCAACGGTGCACGCAGAGACGCTGCCAGCAGTGCCCCCATGCCGGCCACCGCGAAGGTGCCAGCATCAAGATGATACGCCGGGAAGCCCACTTTGGCTGCTATACCAAACGCGGTGCCCAGCAGCGTACCAAGCGCCAGCATCGGGGCGAAAATCCCGCCGGGTGCACCGGAGGAGAAGCACAGAACCGTTGTGATAACCCGGGAGATAAACATAAACAGCAGCAGACCGACGCTGAAATTTCCCGCTGCGGCGATGGGGATCAGCCCGAAGCCGCCGCCTGCGGCATTCGGCTCAATAAAGCCGAGCACGCCGCACATCCCGCCCAGCAGGCCGCCCATCAGCACCCATTTCGTCGTATTGCCGCCATGAATACGCTGGAACATATCCTGAGCACGTAAGATGCAGGTGTTAAACAGCGGCCCCACCACGCCAAAAATCATGCCGAGGATCAGGTAAAGCCACAGGGTGTTGACCGGCGCGTTGGTCAGTTTACCCACCTCAATTACCGCCCCTTCGCCATTGAAGAGGCGGAAAACAATGCTCGACATAATAACGCCGGTAAACACGGCTTTAATGGAGATCAGATTGTAGCGGAACTGCGCGCGCATCTCTTCGATGATGAACAATATGCCCGCCAGCGGTGCGTTAAACGCCGCTGAAAGACCCGCCGCCGCACCGGTGGCGAGCAGCGTATGGCGCGCTTCGGCGCTTCGCATCCGGAACAGATCGCCCACCATGCGTCCGACGTTGCCCCCCAGTTGTACCGTTGGCCCTTCCCGGCCCAGCACCATCCCCGCGCCCAGCGTCCCCATACCGCCGATGAATTTAACCGGGATCACGCGCCACCAGCGCACCGGGCGCAACTCTTCTAGTGCACCTTCAATTTCCGGGATGCCAGACCCGCCGGCCTCCTGGGCGAATTTACGCACCAGAAAATACCCCACCATGGCAAACAGCGCCGATAGTCCAAATGCCCCGACCCAGACCAGCCACCGGCTATCGGCAAAACCCGCGACGGTGCCCACTCGCCAGTTGAGTACGGCATTGACCGCTTTTTCAAACGCCACGCCAACCAGACCGGCGAGAGTCCCCACCACGGCTGCAGCCAAAAGGATCGCCAGCGGCGTTTTATCGCGATTGAGCAGCCGCCGAATACTGATCCGGTGCTGAGCGCGCGTAAACTGTTGTTCTTCAAAAGACGGAGAATCTGATTTCATGTCCTGTTCTTATTCGTCATACAAAAAGCCGAGGAGATTTTACCAGAGACCTTCCCTCCGTCCCCTTAAAAATACTTAACAAATCTTAAAGCATTATCTGGCTAAAAATTTCATAACCTACTGCGAATCACTTAGAATAGTGTGCTTAATCATTTTATACGAACCAGGAACGACGCCATGAGCAAGTCTGAAAACCTCTACAGTGCAGCCCGGGAGCTTATTCCAGGTGGTGTGAACTCGCCTGTTCGCGCCTTTACCGGCGTGGGCGGTACGCCGCTGTTTATTGAACGTGCTGACGGCGCGTATCTGTATGATGTCGATGGCAAAGCCTATATCGATTATGTCGGTTCCTGGGGACCGATGGTGCTCGGGCACAACCACCCAGCCATTCGTAACGCGGTCATTGAAGCCGCTCAGCGTGGCCTGAGCTTCGGTGCGCCAACCGAAATGGAAGTGAAGATGGCGGAGCTGGTGACCGAACTGGTGCCGACCATGGACATGGTACGTATGGTGAACTCCGGTACAGAAGCGACCATGAGCGCGATCCGCCTGGCGCGCGGTTTTACCGGTCGCGATAAAATCATTAAATTCGAAGGCTGCTACCACGGTCACGCAGACTGTTTACTGGTGAAAGCAGGCTCCGGCGCGCTGACCCTCGGCCAGCCAAACTCGCCTGGCGTGCCGGCGGATTTCGCTAAGCATACCCTGACCTGTACCTATAACGATCTGAACACCGTTCGCGCGGCGTTCGAGCAGTATCCGCAGGAGATCGCCTGCATCATCGTTGAACCGGTAGCGGGCAACATGAACTGCATTCCACCGCAGCCGGACTTCCTGCCGGGCCTGCGCGCCCTGTGCGATGAGTTTGGTGCCCTGCTGATCATCGACGAAGTGATGACCGGCTTCCGCGTAGCGCTGGCGGGTGCCCAGTCTTATTATGGCGTTGAGCCGGACCTGACCTGCCTCGGCAAAATCATCGGCGGCGGAATGCCTGTTGGCGCATTCGGCGGCCGTAAGGATGTGATGGAAGCGCTGGCGCCAACGGGCCCGGTCTACCAGGCTGGTACCCTTTCCGGCAACCCGATTGCGATGGCCGCAGGCTTCGCCTGCCTGACCGAAGTGGCGCAACCAGGTATTCACGAAACCCTGACCGACCTGACGACTCAACTGGCTAACGGTCTGCTGGAAGCCGCAGAAGAGGCGGGTATCCCACTGGTGGTCAATCACGTCGGCGGCATGTTCGGGATTTTCTTCACCGATGCGCCAACCGTGACCTGCTATCAGGACGTCGTGAAGTGCGATGTTGAACGCTTCAAGCGCTTCTTCCACCTGATGCTGGAAGAAGGTGTGTACCTGGCGCCGTCGGCGTTTGAAGCGGGCTTTATGTCCGTGGCGCACAGCGAAGAAGATATCAATAACACCATCGACGCGGCGCGTAAGGTGTTTGCGAAGCTTTAAGGCCTACGATATTCTCCCTCTCCCCGTGGGAGAGGGCCGGGGTGAGGGCATCAGGCCGCACCTGACTACCGACTCTGCTTTCTCAACAGATAAATAAAATACGGCGCGCCTATAAAGGTCGACAGCAGTCCCGCCGGGATCTGGTAAGGGAACAGCACCATCCTTCCACACCAGTCCGCAAATACCAGAATGACTCCGCCCGTCAGGGCTGACATCACAATGTGCGGCATTGTCCGGCGGAACCCCATCATTCTGGCGATATGCGGTGCCATCAACCCGACGAAGCTCAGCGGGCCAATAGTCATGGTTGCCGTTGCCGTGAGGCACGCTGCCAGCAGGAGAAGTGCGACACGCGTAGGCGTCAGCGCCATGCCCACAGCCCGCGCCGTTTCGCCGCCGAGCGGCAGAATGGTCATCCAGCGACGACACAGCGGCACAATCGCCAGCAGCACAATCATTACGATCCCGGAATGCACAACCTGGCTGGCGGTCGCGTTGTAGGTTGAGCCAGAAATCCAGGTCAGGATCTTCGCCATTCGCGGATCGCCACTCGCCTGCAGCATCATCAACAGCATCGTAAAGGCCGTGCTGAGCGCCATCCCGGCCAGCAACATCCGGTGCGGGGAAAATCCGCCGCGGCCAGAGGCAATCAGAATAATCATCAGCGTCACCGCCGCACCGATACTCCCGGCAGGCATCAACCAGCCAAACGCGTTCCCTGGCACCAGGAACAGCATCAGCACCACGCCAAAGGCGGCACCGGAGCTGATCCCCAGCACTTCCGGGCTCGCCATCGGGTTACCGGTCAGACGCTGAATAATACAGCCCGCAACCGCCAGCATCACACCGGCAATAAGCGCGGAGAGGATCCGCGGCCAGCGCCATTGCAGTAATTCGTTGAGTAAATCACCCGTTGCCCAGTGCCAGCCTGCGGCATCGCGCCCAAACGCGAGTGCGGCAAACGAGGCGAGAAGCAAGACTCCCAGACCGGCAAGGCTAAACCACAGTACCGACTGACGTTCCGCGTAGACCTTATCGCCCGCGTCCATCGCAGGCGCGCTGATGCTGCGCAAACGCGGGAGCAACCACAGCAGCAGCGGCGCACCGATAAGCGCCGTTGCTGACCCGGTAGACACTTCCATCCAGACGCGGGCCAGCCAGAGAATGATCTGATCGGAAAGCCAGAGGATCAGCGCCCCGATCAACGGTGCGAGCAGCAGACGCGCCAGCAGCCGACGCGCCCCGAGCATTTTTGCCAGCAGCGGCGCAAAGAGACCGATAAAGCCGATAATGCCAACCGCGTTAACCAGCAGAGCGCTCAGCACAATCGCCAGCGTGAGCGCCGCCAGGCGTGCCAGCGACAGTGCCAGCCCCAGGTTGCGCGCCACGCCATCATCCAGCCCCATGAGCGTCAGCGGACGCAGGAGCAGCAGCGTCAGCACGACCCCGCCCGCCAGCTGCGGCCACAGACGCTGCACGATGCTCCAGTCGGTCTGGGTGAGCGTGCCGGTGCTCCAAAGGAACATACTTTGCAGCTGATCGTGATGAAACAGCACCAGCAGCTGGTTAATCGCACCGCAATAGAGGCTGACAACCAGCCCGGCAAGAATCAGCGTTACCGGAGAAAGGCGTTTCCCCCAGGCCACACCAAAGACCAGCGCCCCTACGACACACGCCCCCGCGAGGGCCGCAAACTGCGAGGTTAACGCGCCGGGCAATGCCCACAGCGTGGTGATCGTGATCCCAAGCTGCGCCCCGGTAGCGACGCCCAACGTGGTTGGCTCCGCCAGCGGGTTACGTAATACCTGCTGGAATAAGACGCCTACCAGGCCTAAACCGGCCCCGACCAAAAGGGAGATCGCCAGACGCGGCAGCAGGCTGTAGTGGAACAGCATCTGCTGAATATTGTCGATATCCGGCGAGACCAGCGCGGCTCCCCACTGCGCACGCGGTAACGCCGTCGAGAGATTGAACCCGGTGAATGACAGTGCAGCCAGAAAAAGCACGGACAGCAGTAGAACCGGGAAACGCGCGATACGGGTACTCATGCTTTACCTCCCAGCGCGTTATCCAGTACGCGGGCAAAATGCATGGCCGATAGCGTCGCGCCGTAGAACCACACAGCGGGCGCACGCTGGAAGCGCTTCTCGCGCACAAACGGCATCGCCTGCCAGAGCGGCGTCGCCATCAGCGTTTGCATTTCGCGCTCGTTGCCGTGGTCAAAGCACAGCACATCCACATCACGAAACGCCGCCAGACGATCGATACCGACGGCGGTACTGCCCCAGAAGGTCATCTCCCCTTCCCACGCATTGCGAATGCCAAAGCTGTCCAGCACCTCCTGGAACAGACAGTTTTTACCGAATACCAGCATATGGCGGGCATCCAGCAGCGTCACCATCAGCAGCGGGCGATCGCCCCGCCCGGCAAAGCGCGGCTTCAGGGCGTCAATCAGGGCATCGAATTCATCGAGATGCTTTTTGGCTTCCGTTTCACGGTTGAGGAAATGCGCCATCTCGTTGATCGAGTTTTTCGCCACGGTCAGCGGTTTTTTACCGTCGCTAAAGGAAAAACCGCGCCCTGGCGCAATACGTGCCATGGTCTCTTCTGACGGGCCATAGCCCGCAGACCAGAACAGGAATGACGGTTTCATTTGGGTAAGCAGTTCGAGGTTTGGCTCCGTACGCAGGCCGATGTCAATCACCGAGTCCGGCAGCTTCGGCTCGTTCACCCAGAGGTTATAGTTAGGGATGTCCGCCACGCCATAGGGCGTGACACCCAACGCCATCATCAGCTCTACCGGCAGCCACTCCAGCGCCACAATGCGGTGAGGATCGACTGCGGCAGCACGCGCCGTCGTCATGTTAAACAGCAGGGGTGAGAGCGCCATTGCCGTCAACAGGCGACGACGGCTGATAAATGTGTTGTCCAGCATCAGTACACGAAGCTCACCGGTGCAGCCCCAGCCGGGTGAGGCAAGATACCCATTGGAATACCGTAAATGTGTTCCAGCGTTTCGCTGCGCATTAATTCTGACGGTGTTCCCTGCGCAATCATTTCGCCGCCGCGTAACGCGACAAGATAATCGCAGTAGCGAGCCGCCATGTTGATATCGTGCAGGACCGCAATCACCGTCAGGCCACGCTGCTGGCTTAACCGGTGTACCAGCGCCAGCACGTCGACCTGATGGGCAATATCCAGCGCAGAGGTAGGCTCATCCAGTAGCAGGCAACGGCTGTCCTGAGCCACCAGCATTGCAATCCACGCCCGCTGACGCTCACCGCCAGACAGGCTATCCACCAGACGGTGCGCCAGCGGTTTTAGCCCAACCAGCGCAATCGCCTCTTCCACTTTCTCCCGGTCAGCCGCGCCGAAGCGCCCAAGCGCCCCGTGCCACGGATAACGCCCAATCGCCACCAGCTCACGCACCGTCATCCCTTCCGCCTGCGGCAACTGCTGCGGCAGATAGGCCACTTTGCGCGCAAAGGCTTTGCTGCTCCAGCTCTCCAGTTGCTGTCCGTCCAGCAGGATATCCCCTTCAGACGGCGGCTGATGGCGTCCCAGCATCTTAAGGAGCGTGGATTTACCGGAACCGTTGTGACCAATCAGGCCCGTCACTTTACCGGCCGGGAACGTCAGAGAGAGCGGATGCAGCAACGTGCGTCCGGGTACGCGAAAGGAGAGATGATTGAGCGTGAAGGTGGTGTCGGTTTGCGTTTGATTATCCTGCATATCAGCCAACTTAAATAAAAAGGGCACGGCGAACCGTGCCCAAAAAGAGATTAGAAGCGGAAGGTCGCGGTGGCGACAACCTGACGTCCTGCTCCCCAGTAACACGCATATTCGCTGTAGCAACTGGAGACGTATTCGCGGTCGAAGATGTTGTTTACGTTGACACCGACAGAAGAGCCCGGCAGCCCAAAGCGAGCCAGGTCGTACTTCACGGTCGCATCCGCCAGCGCATAGCCCGCGACGTTGAACGACTGGTAGGCTTTTGGCGACGAGGCAGAGTAGTAAGAAACGGTATTACCGATGTATCGGGTTCCCGCCCCTACCGTCAGACCGCTCAACGCCGTCTCGTGGAAGGTGTAATCTGTCCACAGAGACGCCATATTACGCGGCACTTCCGCCGGACGGCGGCCTTCATACCAGGTATCGTGCGTGTATTCTGCATCAGTAAAGCTATAGGATGCCGTCACATTAACGTTTGCCGTTACTGCCGCTTTCGCTTCCAGTTCGAACCCGCGGGAACGAATTTCACCGCCCTGTACGCTAAAGCCGCTGGTCGGGTTCGCCGGATCGGCCGTCAGGTTGTTGTTTTTAGTCAGCTGGTATACCGCTGCAGTCACAACCACTGGCAGATCTTTCGGTACATACTTCACGCCCGCTTCATACTGTTTGCCACGAGCCGGATCGAACGGTTTACCGCCCTGGGTTGCACCGGAAATAGGCTCGAAGGATTCGCTGTAGCTGAAGTACGGCGTAATACCGTTATCAAACAGGTAGTTGATCCCGCCGCGCCAGGTGAACGCCCGATCGTTGATTTCAGCCGTCGTGTCAGAGGAACGCGTCAACGTGGACGTTTTGGCGAAATCATAGCGTCCGCCAAGGGTCATGACCCACTTATCCCATTCAGCCTGATCTTGCGCGTACAGGCCCGTTTGTTCCTGGCGATTGAGCACGGCATACGGGAAGTTCACGTTGATATTGGCATTGTTATGCTGCGGATTACTCATGCTGATAGGGTCAGCGGTGCCGTAATCAGCATCGATATCGTTACGCATGCGCAAGTAATCGACACCCGTTAACAGGGTATGATCCACTGCACCGGTCGCAAATTTGGATTGCAGCTGAGTATCAACTGTAAACGAATTCAGGTTTTCATCAGAACGTACATAGGCCCGGCTGATTTTCCCCGGCGCGATATAGCCGTTGCCGTAAACAGAACGGTAGAGTGTATTAACTTTGGTATAGCGCAGGTTTTGACGTACGGTAAAGGTATCGTCAAACTCATGTGAGAAGCTGTAGCCCACCATCTTCTGGCGACGGGAGATCTTGTTGTCTTCGTCACCTTCATTGAAGTCTGTCGGCAGCTTGTGCGCATTGCCATTGGCATCATAGTACGGCACAACGGTGCCTTCCCGCGGCAGCCAGCCGTAATAGCCTGCATCCGGATCGCTCTGGAAATTACTCAGGAAGGTGAAATCCGTTTTATCGTCAGGACGCCAGCTGAAAGCGGGTGCAATGGCGTAGCGGGTGGACTTAACCATTTCCTGCTGTGCATTTTCGCTGCGCCCCAGACCGGTGAGGCGGTATGACCACACGCCGTCATCATCAATCGCATCGCTAAAATCAAACCCGGTTTGCCACAGGTTATCGGTACCCATTTTGAACTGGATTTCTTTCAGTGGCTCGGTGGTTGGGCGCTTGCTGACCATGCTGACCACGCCGCCCGGGTGGCTTTTACCGTACAGAACGGATGTTGGGCCACGCAGCAGTTCGACGCGCTCAAGGAAATAGGGATCCATTGACGCTTCAGAATAGTTATCACCCTGTAGCTTCATCCCGTCCAGGTACTGGTTAGTATTCACGGTAGTGGAAGTGGTGAAACCACGGATAGAAACTACATCATATGTTGTTGATGCACCGCGAGTAGCAAAAACGCTCGGCGTATAGGCCAGCGCTTGCTTCACCGTCCCCGGCTGCTTCATGTCCATCTCTTCACGAGTGACTACGGAAATAGACTGCGGGGTTTTCTCAATTGGAGTATCGGTCTTGGTCGCCGTGGCGGTGCGCTTGGCCGCAATCGTGGGTGCCGGTCCCCAGGCACTTTCCTGTGCCGCAGGCGCTGCAGTTACCGTAATGGTTTCTTCTTTTTTCGGGGTTTCGGCAGCATGTGCATAAGCCGACATGCCGGCAACCGCTGTGGCTACGACGACCGCGACTTTACGCAGCGACGTGTTGATTGGCTGAGCAGTATTGGAAAGCGCCATGTTGTATCTCTGATGGAAAGGTTAATGATAACGTAAACGAGAATTATTATTATGAGCGCAAGAATAATAGGCGAAACGCCGGTTGCATAGCAAGCAATAAGCGGCCCTACGAGAATTGAGGGATTAAGAATTAACCAGATGAAAACAGGGGGTTAATGATGTTAGCGAAAGGATCGCCAAAACCCGCCGGAGCGGGCGGGAAGCATTAGCGGTAAAACAGCTCGAACGTGGCGACCGCCTCGACTTTTCCGGGTTTGACCTCCCCCGTTTTGACGTAGCGGGCCTTCAGGGGGATCTCTGCGGGCACCTTGTCTTGCGTAGCGGATATCGCAGTATAGGTCTGGTCAAACTGAAGGACGGTATCGTTGCTGTCGAGAATTTGAATCCCCACCCCTTGTGCGGCAGCATCACCGGATGCAATGCCCAAAATCGAGCCGTTGGTCACCCCCGTCGACCCCGTGCGGGTGAACTGATAGTCAATCTTTGTTCCCGCCGCGCAGTCGTTTATTGCGATCTTAAAGCTACCATCAGTCAGTATCTCTGAGTATTGCCCGTCAAAATCCTGAGAATTGACCGTTTTGAGAGGAACAAAAATGTTACGGTCAACCAGATTACAGGTATTGGTCGTAATATGGACGCTGGTGGGCGAAAAACGCATTTCACCGACCACGACACCGCCGAGCGTATCCTGCGAGGTCAGGCGCGAGGTATCCAGCATCCCGTCCTGGACCTGGCCGATGACCACCAGTTGAGCGGCGGCCCGAAAGACGTGGGTGCCATCAGACCCGCCATGTTTGTAGCCATAATACTGCCAGGGACGAATGAGGTCCTCCTCTATATAGTCGGGCAACCGTTCGCTTGACGCCGCCGCACGGATGCCAATCCCCGGCACGTTGGTTTTATAGACGCCCGGCAGAACGTCCTCACGCGCGTCGGCATCCGTCAGGGTCAAATAGCCGCGCCGGATTTGCGCGTCAGCTCCGCCACAGTGCACCGTAATTTCATTGGATTCGACGGCATTGTCATAAATTACGGTCCCCACAGGGGTATCGGGATCGAGCATAAAGACCGCTGGAAGCTGAAAGGTAACAATGCCGCCAGATCCATCCCCGCCGCTGAAAGTACATTGAGCAAATGCCGGATGTACCCGCGCGGCGGCGACCAGCAGTACGGCAGAGATAACGGTTCTCACCAGAATAGTCACGCGCATTTTCTCTCCAGCCTCATTGGCAATTAACCGCGGTATTAATGATTCCCTCGCCATTGTCATCGGGTAAATCGATGACGCCATGACACTGTTCGTCGCCCGCCTCTCCCCACTGCGCGCTGAACGATGTGTGTCCATTAAGCCCTGAGAGGTAGACCTCGCCATCATCCCCGACAATCGCGGTGGTGTTATCAAGCGCCACGATGGCACCAAACGGCACTGGTTTACCCTGATGACGCAGCGTGACCAGCGCGCGACGCCCAACGCGGGCCTCGAAGTTCGCCAGTATCGCCGCGCCTTTTGTCGGCACGAGATCTAACGTTGCCGCGTCAATATCAATATCGCTGCGTTCCTGCGTGTTTACCGTGAGGGTGTTGTGTCGGTAAGCGGTAAGCGACGGCACGATGGCATTACCAAACGCATCGGTATAAATGCCGCGGCCGCTCTGAACGTTGACATCCTCTCCGTCGTTGATGTGTACAATCGCGAAAGCGTCCCGCACGGGCTGCCCCAGCGTAACGCCCTGACCGTGAGCCACGATGGATCCCTGAGCGTTATAGTTCCACTGTCGGTTATCCCCGCCGTAGCTGTACCCCATGCCAACTTCGCCGGACGAGCCGCGATAGCGCCCGGATACGCTGCCGCCATAGCCCGTATCTTTGTTGGCGTAGGTCTGCTGGAGGTTATAGCTCAGCTTGTTATCCTCAAGCGCGGTCCCCCCGATCCCCACCTGGTGCGAGACATACCCGCCGCTTGCGGTATTTACGCTGTAGTTTGCCCATGCGTTAGAGAGCCAGTGCGATAACGGGATATTGACGTTCAACGCCAGTTGCCGATCGGAATCGGCATCTGGCGTGCGGGTCAGGTTGTAGCTTATCGACCAGGTAATATCCCGCCAGCTGGAGCTCAGCCCGGCGCTGACGCTGCGCTCGTGGCCGTCCATATCCCAGTAATCCTGCTGATAGCCGTTAAGATACGCCGAGCCCCAGTCAGAAAGCCGCTGGGAAAGGTTTACCTGCATGCGGCTTCGGCGGTTGTTGGTTCTGCGATAGGTATAAATGCCGTCATCAATCTCGCTGTCGCGCTGATCGATAGCCTCCTGAAAGGTATAAAACCCGGAGGTGGAATAGCGGTAGCTGGCAAGCGTGACGGTGGTATCTGTGTCGGGAATATCTTTTGAATACTGCGCTCGCCATGAAAGTCCATTTGCGTCATCACGTCCGTCATCAAAGGCGGTTCTCGCGGTGGTGATATCCACCGAGGCTGAGCCCAGATGACCCAAATCCGCGCCAACCCCCAGCAATAGTGCATGATACATCGACGCACCCTGAGCGCCGGTGTAGGCCGTCACGCCATACGGCAGGCCATAAATAGCCGTACCTTGCACAAAGGTGGGCTCATCTTCCCCTTCATTGCCGCGATAACGCCCGGCCGCCAGCGAATACTTAAACCCGCCCTCACGCTGGAGGACCGGCACCGACGCGCTGGCCTGTATGAAGCTATGCTCCGAGCCATCCGCCTCTTCAACGGTGACTTCCAGATCCGCGCCGGAGGCGACCTGGCTTAAATCACGGATCTCAAATGGCCCCGGCGAGACGTTGGTTTGATAAAGGGTGTAGCCGTTTTGCTTAATGGTGACTTTTGCATCGCTGTTGGCAATCCCCCGCACGACTGGCGCAAACCCCTGCTGGCTGACCGGTAGCATCGCCGTATCCGTTTCCAGCGTCAGGCCGGTCATCTGCACGCTGTCGAACAGCTCGCTGTTGGTGTACGTCTGGCCCAGTTCAAGCTGGCTTTTCAGCGCTTTGATATCGCGCTGCAGGGTGGTGGCGATGGCTTCCCAGCCCGAAGAGTCACTCCAGGTACTGTTGTTGCGCAGCCGCCACGCGCCCAGATTAAGACCCGATGTCAGGCCAAGCCAGGTTGATGAGGTTTGGCCCGTGCTGTAATGCTGCTGAGAACCGCTGAGCTGATAGCTTGTCCAGGCCACCGGAGCACCGTCATCCCAGAATTTCGGGTTAATGGCGCCCGCAGCCGCGAGGTTGCGGTAGGCCTGGGGAATGACCAGCGTCAGGGTCTGGTTATCCTGATTGTAATCGTAGCGAGCATGTTCGATAAAATGGGAGATATCCCAAATGCAGGCCGCATCGTCCATATCTTTGAGATCCGGCACCGCGTCGACGTTCACGCCAAATTCACGCAGATCCGCTTTGGTCAGCTCCGGCAGAAGCTGCTGCTTATCGTCAGAAAGCACATAGGTGACCTCGCGTTTATCCACGACGTCCCGATCCCACATGATGGTGGTCAGATAGCGCCCTGCCAGCAAGCCGTTATCATTAATGAAGTTTTTGAGCGTAGCGGTATTTTCCAGCGGCGTATCCAGCTCAAGGATCCGCAGGTTGAATTCGTCATCAGCCCACGCAGGTGGGATCGCGACGAACAGTGCGAGCACGATCCCGGACCATACCTGTTTTTGGCGAGAGGGAGAGGACATAGCATTCCAACACGATCCCGTTAAAGGGCCTGCTTGCGCTGAGGGGTTTGCGCCCCAAAATCATTGATTGCCGTCCAGGTCACCGCACCCGTCGCCCCTTTTGGCAACGCAAAATGCTGCTCGCTAAACGGTGCAACCATCATCGAAATAGCCCCCGGCGTGGTTTCGGTCTCTTTCACCGGTACGCTTTTCCCGCCCACGGCCAGCTCGCCAAAGGAGACGTAAAACGGCGTGGGGTTTTTAGCAATAAGCGTGTCGCCCTGACGACGGAACGTGATTTTTTCATCCGCCACCAGCGCATCGGCCTCTTTTAACTGAGACGGGCGCCAGAAAAGCTTCAGCCGCGTTTTCATCGCGAACTGCAGGGTATTTTTCTCTTTCAGCTCAGGCGACAACGCGGAGACCGATTTCACATTCGCCAGGAACAGCGATTCACGGTCTGATGGCAGGCTTTTTTTATCGCCAGTAAAAATAACGTGTAAAAGGGTTTGACGATTTTCCTGCAGCTTATAAACAGGAGGGGTAATAACGAAGGGCGCTTTTGCATTATTGACATAGCTGACCCAGCTTTGTACCAGATAACGCGTATGGGGATCTTTATTTTTAAGGGCTATTTGTACTTCAGCTTTATTTGATGGGTAATGGTGCCAACTTACTGATTTAGTGTACGATGGTGTTTTTGAGGTGCTCCCGTGGCTTCCATCTCCATCAGTTGTCCCTCCTGCTCAGCTACTGAAGGCGTGGTGCGTAACGGTAAAAGTACTGCCGGACATCAGCGCTATCTCTGCTCTCACTGCCGTAAAACATGGCAGCTACAGTTCACTTACACCGCCTCTCAGCCCGGTACACACCAGAAAATCATTGATATGGCCATGAATGGTGTTGGATGCCGGGCAACCGCCCGCATTATGGGCGTTGGCCTCAACACGATTTTACGTCACTTAAAAAACTCAGGCCGCAGTCGGTAACCTCGCGCATACAGCCGGGCAGTGATGTGATTGTCTGCGCTGAAATGGACGAACAGTGGGGCTACGTCGGTGCTAAATCACGTCAGCGCTGGCTGTTTTACGCGTATGACAGGATACGGAGGACGGTTGTGGCGCACGTCTTCGGTGAACGCACTCTGGCCACACTGGAGCGTCTTCTGAGCCTGCTGTCGGCCTTTGAGGTCGTGGTATGGATGACGGATGGCTGGCCGCTGTATGAATCCCGCCTGAAGGGAAAGCTGCACGTAATCAGCAAGCGTTACACTCAGCGAATTGAGCGGCATAACCTGAATCTGAGACAACATCTGGCAAGGCTGGGACGGAAGTCACTGTCGTTCTCAAAATCGGTGGAGCTGCATGACAAGGTCATCGGGCATTATCTGAACATAAAACACTATCAGTAAGTTGGAGTCATTACCTATTTGATGGATAAATAATACGAGTACCACCCAAAACCACGCTGGCCTGCGCTGACAGACAAGAAATAATTAAACAACCACATAACAATTTAAATAAAGTCTTCATACAACGTTCCAAAAGGCAGCCATAAAGGCTGCCAGTAATGACTTAGCGATAGACAACCTCGAAAGTTGCCGAAGAAGAATAGCGGCCTGCGGTGGGTGCAGTATCACCAATCTGAATCACCTTCGCGATGTAGTTAAAGACTGAGGCATTTGTTCCCGTCGCATCGTTAGCCACATCCGTTCCCGTCGAAGGCAGGGAGCCATCAAATACCACATCGTCTTTCGTGCCGTTTTCATTGCTGACGATGATGCCAACGTTGGTGGCATTACCGGCGCCGCTGAGGTCGTTCTTCAGACGTTTATGCGCGGCATCCGTTGTCGTTCCGCTGAATTTGAGGTTGAGTTTGGCAACCAGCGGGTCACATTTTTTCACTTCAATATTAAACGTTTTGCTGGTGCCCACTGCGCCATCAGTGCCAAAGTCCGACGCATAGGTATCGGGGAACGTGACGGTTGACGAGGTCGTACCGGAGCCATCAACATTAATTTCACAGGTGTCGGCCACCACTTTCCCGGCAAAGTTCACCGTGCCAGAATCGTTTCCGGCAAATGCTGGCAGAGACAGCGATGCCATTATGCTTGCAGCCAAAAATGAAGAAAGAACATACTTACTCATAATCATATCCTTATATATATCGATGCAGTCATCCATTCCCGCCCCAATACTGTGCGTCAGAATGTTATTTAAGCGCTCATATCACTCATACAGGGGTAA
The DNA here is from genome assembly GCF_001729765.1 of Enterobacter kobei. Lineage (NCBI taxonomy): Bacteria > Pseudomonadati > Pseudomonadota > Gammaproteobacteria > Enterobacterales > Enterobacteriaceae > Enterobacter > Enterobacter kobei. The sequence goes on along the minus strand of NZ_CP017181.1, from coordinate 786,673 downwards.
TTAACCCAGCCATGTTTCAGGAAAGCCTGTGATTCCTTGAGGCGATTAAATCAGATCATTCTTACCAGTGTCCAGATAGCCTAAAAACCTCCTGCACATAATGGCGCACAAGACTATGTTTTAAATAAAAAATAATGAATCTTAGGAATTCTTAATTTTGAATTAACTTTTTTTAAAGGATTGCGGACTGTAAACAATAAAAAAGGCCGCTTTAAAATAAAGCGGCCTTTTATTCAGGGAATTAATTAATTCCCGCCAAACATGTCCTTAATCCAGCCGGCTACGCCATCGCTGTCTTTCTTCTCATTCTGCTGCTGCGGCTGTTGTTGCTGCGGCTGCTGAGGCTGAGAAGATTGATCGAACGGGTTGCCCGTTGGCTGTTCAGGCTGGCTCTGCTGGCAGAGGGAGTCCGGGTTGGTGGTCCAGACCGGCAGGGTACGCATCCCACCGCCGCAAACAAAGTTACCGGAACCGTCCACGCCCATATCGACGATATCTTCCGGCGCAACCAGGTTCAGCGGCACCGGAGACTGATTCGCCAGATAGCGCTGGTAAATCGACATCGCCCCGCTTGCACCGTACAGCTTGGTTGGCTGGTTGTTATCACGGCCTACCCAGGTGATCACCACTTCACGGCCATCAATACCGGCAAACCAGGTATCGACGTTGTTGTTGGTGGTCCCGGTTTTACCCGCCAGATGCAGACCCGGATATTTCGCCCCCAGCTGACGGCCAGTACCGCGCTGCACAACCTGCTGCATGGTCCACAGCGTCATATAGGCCGCCTGCGCAGGCACCGCACGTTCTGCCTGTGGGAAGCTCTGATACAGCACGGAGCCATCCTCGGCAATCACCGAGCGCAGGGCCGAAAGCGGCGCACGGTTACCGCCGCTGGCAATGGTCTGGAACGCCTGTGCCACTTCGATCGGCGTCAGGTTAAGTGCCCCCAGAATCATCGCCGGAACCGGATGCAGCTGATCTTTCGACACGCCCAGTTTCTGCCAGGTGTCGACAATCGCAGGCAGGCCCAGCGCCATACCGAGGTTAACCGTGGGGACGTTCATGGAACGGGTCAACGCATCCACCAGCATAACCTGGCCGCTGAACTGTTTATCATCGTTCTGCGGGGACCAGACCTGACCGTTAGGCTGACGCAGTGAGATTGGCGCATCGGCAATCCAGGTGTTCAGACGATACAGATTCGGCTGACTCAGGGCGGTGAGATAGGTCGCCGGTTTTGCCAGAGAACCAATCGAACGACGCGCCTGCATGGCACGGTTATAGCCCGCATACTGCGGCTCGGCACCGCCCACCATCGCGCGTACTTCGCCGGTGTTGCGGTCAACCACCACCATGGCGGTTTCCAGATCGCTCAGCTTGCGCTGTTTCTTCAGTGCCGGAATACCTTCCACCGCGGCTTTTTCTGCTGCATCCTGGGCCACGGAGTCAAAGGTGGTGAAAATCTTCACGCCGGAGAGATCTTTGACCTTATCACCGAGCTTGCTTTGCAGCTCCTGACGCACCATTTGCATAAACGCAGGCTGAGGAGAGATCACCCCACCGCGCGGCTGCACGCCAAGCGGACGCGCGCTCAGCATGTCGTACAGTTCCTGATCGATCACCTGCTGTTGTTGCAGCAGACGCAGGACCAGGTTACGACGCTCCAGCGCCAGTTTCGGGTTACGCCACGGGTTGTAGATGGACGCCCCTTTCACCATGCCCACCAGCAATGCCTGCTGGTCCAGGCTCAGCTCTTCCACCGGGCGGCCAAAGTAGTACAGGCTTGCCAGCGGGAAGCCGCGGATTTCGTTATCGCCGCTCTGACCGAGGTAAACCTCGTTCATGTACAGCTCAAGAATACGATCCTTGCTGTAACGCGCATCCATCAGCACGGCCATGTACGCTTCGTTGGCTTTACGCCAATAAGAGCGTTCGCTGGAGAGGAACAGGTTCTTCACCAGCTGCTGAGTCAGCGTACTCGCCCCCTGCACGGTACGACCCGCGGTCAGGTTCGCCAGTACCGCACGGCCGATAGAGTAAAGGCTGATGCCGTCGTGCTCGTAGAAGTGACGGTCCTCGGTTGCCAGCAGCGTATCCACCAGCAGATCCGGGAAGCCGTTACGCGCCACAAACAGGCGCTGCTCGCCGTTTGCCGACGAGAGCATGGTGATCAGACGCGGATCGAGACGGAAGAAACCGAACTGACGGTTGTTATCCATGTTCTCGATGGTATCCAGACGATCGCCGTCAAAGGTCAGACGCGCGCGCACCTGCCCCTCTTTGCTGTCCGGGAAGTCGAACGGACGGCGGATCATCTCAATGCTTTTCGCCTGAACGGTAAATTCGCCAGGGCGCGTCATCTTCGACACCTGACGATACTGGGTCGCTTCCAGCAGTTTCACCATCTCGTTCTTACTGATGGACATATCTGGCTCAAGGTTCACCATACGGCCATACACTGCCGCAGGTAACTGCCAGACTTTACCGTCGATACGGCTGCGGATCTTCTGATCCAGATAAACGCCGTAAATCGCCATCAGCACAACAAAAACAATGAACAGCTTCAGCAGCAGCCAGAACCAGCCGCGTTTGCCCCGAGGCTTGCGCCCTTTGCCTTTTCCTTTACGCGGCATCGGTTCTTCATCCTCATAATCGTCTTCATAGTCATCGTCATAGTCCTCATCTCTGAGGCGACGACGGCTTACCTTTTCTTTCGCCGGACGCGTGGGTTTTCCCTTACGTCCTATTGGCTCGCGGTCATTCCCCGCCATGCTTTTTCTCCGCAACGTTCAGGCGCAAAGGCCCGATTCTCATTTCTTCCACTGACCTGTGAAAGAAGAAATCTCTCAAAATAAACAGCAAGACTTTCCTTGCAGGAAAGTCTTTAGTGTTTTCTCCCTCTCCCCATGGGAGAGGGCCGGGGTGAGGGCATCAGGCCGCACAATCCAGCCCGCACAATCCAGGCCGCACTCCCCTCTTCCCCTGATTCACGAATACTTCTTCGTCCGCCGTGTCGGCGCCGTATTCGCCGGATCGTCCGGCCAGACGTGTTTGGGATAGCGCCCTTTCATCTCTTTCTGCACGTCCCGGTAACTTCCCGCCCAGAACGCGCCCAGATCGCGGGTGATCTGCAGCGGACGCTGCGCAGGCGACAGCAGCTCAAGCACCAACGGCACACGCCCTTCTGCGATAGACGGTGTGGTGGCTTCACCAAACATCTCCTGCATCCGTACCGCCAGCGCCGGAGGATTATCCTCATGATAACGAATGGCAATCCGGCTCCCGGTGGGCACAGTGTAATGCCCAGGCAGCTCACTATCCAGACGTTGACGTAATGACCAGTCCAGTAAGTTCTGTAACGCGGTCTTAACATCAAGCTCCTTGAGCGCACGCAAGGAGTGTACGCCGCTCATTTGCGGCAGTAGCCAGTGCTCAAGCGTAGCCAGCAGCGTCTCATCATCCACCGCTGGCCAGCCGTGTTCCGGCAGCCACTTCGCGGCGCAGTGCAGGCGTATACGATACTGTTCAGCTTCCGGCGTCCAGTTCAGTACGCTCAGCCCTTTTTCCCGGATGCCGTTCAGCATCGCCTGGTGTAACTCTTCTTCTGACGGCTTCGCCAGCGGTTTCGTCCCGAGCGTCAGTTTGCCAATCTGACTGCGGCGAAACGCCTTTAGCGTGCCCTGAGTCTCATCCCATTCCACGATATCGGACTGCTGCAGCAGCTGCGGACAAGCGCGGGTCAGCGCATCAATGTCTACGGCAAACGCCTGTAAAATACGTGCGTCAGGAGAGTGGCTCCCCTGAAGCAAAAGCGGGGCAATCAGCCATTCGTGACGCGTTAACGCATCATCGCTGTCCAGCATCGCCCCCATGCCGTTTGCCAGCTGATAGCGCCCGTCCAGCCCGCGGCGGCGGGCAATTCTGTCCGGGAAGGCTTCTGACAGCAGGGAGGCAATTTTATCGCTGTCAGGTGAACCGCCCCGGCTATTCAGGCGTTTGGCCAGCTGCTGCGCCCGCTGCTGCCAGTTCCCCTGATTACGCGAAAATGCCTGTACCAGATCGCTACTGCCACCGCGCGGCGGCTCCTCAAGGATAGCCGCCAGCCTGGCCGCCGTGGCAATTTCATCGTTCCCTTGCGCGGCCACCAGCATGGCAGCCAGACGCGGATCGTTACCCAGCGCCGCCATTTTCTGCCCGCGCGCCGTCAGACGCTCGCCTTCCAGCGCGCCAAGCTGAGTCAGCAGGCTGCGCGCCGCCGTGAGGTTAACCGCTGGCGGAGGGTTGAGCCATGTGAGCTGGGCAGGGTCAGGACAGCCCCATTGCAGGAGATCCATCACCAGGCCAGACAAATCACTTTGTAAAATTTCTGGCGTGCTTTGCTGTGCGGCACGCTCAGCTTGCTCCGCGCTGGTCAAATGCAGACAAATGCCCGGCGCAAGACGCCCGGCACGGCCCGCACGCTGGATCATCGACGCCTGGCTGATGCGCTGCGTGAGCAGCTTAGTCAGCCCGGTGCGCGGGTCAAAACTGGCCACCCTCTCCTGGGCGCTATCCACCACCAGGCGAATGCCTTCGATGGTCAAACTGGTTTCCGCGATATTGGTCGCCAGCACCACTTTGCGCTGCCCCGCCGGGGCGGGAAGGATCGCTTTACGCTGATCGGCCAGCGACAGCGCGCCATAGAGCGGACACAGAATAATGTCGCTACTCACCCGTGATGCCAGTTGCTCCTGTACGCGCTGGATTTCTCCCACACCGGGTAAAAATAGCAGCAGCGACCCCGGCTCCTGACGAAGCAGTTCAGCCGTGGCGACAGCCACCGCTTCGTCAAAACGCTGATGGGCAGGTAGCGGCTGATAGCGCCGCTCCACCGGGAATGCACGACCTTCGGAGGCAATCACTGGGGCATCAGGCAGCGTCTGCTGCAGCCGCGCGTTATCCAGCGTCGCCGACATAATGAGCAGCCGGAGGTCATCGCGCAGCCCCTGCTGGACGTCCAGCAACAGCGCCAGGGCCAGATCCGCCTGCAGGCTGCGTTCGTGGAATTCATCCAGGATCACCAGCCCCACGCCGGTCAGTTCCGGATCGTTTTGCAGCATGCGGGTGAGAATGCCCTCGGTAACCACTTCAAGGCGCGTGGACGGGCCAACGCAGGTTTCGGCACGCATCCGATAACCTACCGTTTCGCCCGGTTTTTCGTTCAGCAGTTCCGCCAGTCGCTGCGCCACGTTGCGTGCGGCGAGCCTGCGCGGCTCCAGCAGGATGATTTTTCCGGCAATCTTCCCTTCTTTGAGGATCTGTAGCGGCAGCCAGGTGGATTTGCCCGCCCCCGTAGGCGCGTTAAGCAAAACCTGCGGGGCGTGGTGTAAGGCAGCAAGAAGCTCGGGAAGGACGACGGCGACCGGCAATGAGGACACTAACAGCTCCAGAGGGTTAACATTAGTCGGCGTACATTGTAGCATCGGCGCATATCATTACCGAGTCCCCCGTATGTCTGAGTCAAAACGACTGTTTTTTGCCATTGAGCTGCCCGCCCCTGTTCAGCGGCAAATCGTTCGCTGGCGCGCTGAACATTTTCCACCGGAAGCAGGTCGGCCCGTTGCGGCCGCGAACCTGCATCTGACGCTGGCATTTCTGGGCGACGTAAGTGCCGGGAAACAGCGGGCGTTAGCCGCCATGGCCGGGCGGATTTCTCAGCCGCCGTTTACGCTGCACCTCGACGATGCAGGGCAATGGCTACGTTCGCGCGTGGTCTGGCTGGGCACGCGCCAGCCACCGCGCGGATTATTGCAGCTGGCGAATATGCTGCGCGCGCAGGCGGCGCGCAGCGGCTGTTATCAGAGCCCGCAGCCATTTCATCCGCATATCACGCTGCTGCGCGATGCCGGTCAGGCCGTTGCCCTACCGGCCCCGGGTTTTCACTGGGCTTTCCCGGTCAATGCATTCGCGCTTTATGAATCTGTCTTTGCTCAAGGACGCACACGCTATACGCCGCTACAGCGCTGGACGCTGGGCGACACGATGAAGGAATCCTGATGAAGTTTAGCCCTGCACTCCAGCCCGCCACGCTGATCCAACGCTACAAACGCTTCCTCGCCGACGTGGTGACACCTGAGGGGAAAACGCTCACTCTGCACTGCCCCAACACCGGAGCCATGACCGGTTGCGCCACGCCGGGTGACACGGTCTGGTATTCCACTTCAGAAAATACTAAACGCAAATATCCCCATACCTGGGAAATAACTGAGACACAAAGTGGGGCATTTATTTGCGTTAATACCCTGCGCGCCAATCAACTGGTTAAGGAAGCGCTGACCCATGGCACTATTCCCGAACTGGTGGGTTATGGTACGCATAAAAGTGAAGTGAAATATGGCGATGAAAGCAGCAGAATTGACTTCATGTTACAGGCGGAAGACAGGCCGGAGTGCTATATTGAAGTAAAATCAGTGACGTTAGCGGAACAGGAAAATGGCTACTTCCCGGATGCGGTTACGCTACGTGGACAGAAGCACCTGCGGGAGCTAATGAGTGTTGCGGCGGCGGGCAAACGCGCCGTACTGCTGTTTGCGGTACTGCATTCAGCCATTGAACGGTTCTCCCCTGCCCGCCATATTGACCCTAAATACGCGCAATTGTTGAATGAGGCACAAAAGCAGGGGGTAGAGGTTTTCGCTTATAAGGCGGAACTTTCTGCCGATAATATGACTCTGAGATCCTCTCTTCCCATTGTCTTATAAGGGATTAGACGATTGATGATTATGTGTTCTGGCCGCGTGCGCAAATACGCTTTTCCTCACAGGCTTGTCAAGTGTTACGTTTAGATAATTGCCATACGGAAAAGCATCTGCTATTTATAGCGACCTGATTTTTCCCCCAACACGGGGATCGATAGTGCGTGTTAAGGAGAAGCAACATGCAAGAAGGGCAAAACCGTAAAACATCGTCCCTGAGTATTCTCGCCATCGCTGGGGTGGAGCCGTATCAAGAGAAACCGGGCGAAGAGTATATGAACGAAGCCCAGCTGTCGCACTTCAAGCGTATTCTTGAAGCATGGCGTAATCAACTCAGGGATGAAGTCGATCGCACCGTTACGCATATGCAGGATGAAGCTGCAAACTTCCCGGATCCGGTAGACCGTGCCGCTCAGGAAGAAGAGTTCAGCCTCGAACTGCGTAACCGTGACCGCGAACGCAAACTGATCAAAAAGATCGAGAAAACGCTGAAAAAAGTCGAAGACGAAGATTTTGGCTACTGCGAATCGTGCGGTGTTGAAATCGGTATTCGTCGCCTGGAAGCGCGTCCAACCGCCGATCTGTGCATCGACTGTAAAACGCTGGCCGAAATCCGCGAAAAACAGATGGCCGGTTAATACCAGCGCTGTTTACCCACTCCAAAGGCGGGAGTCTCTCCCGCCTTGTTAACGTTGATATGTCTGAATCACACTATATCGGGCGCTTCGCGCCATCTCCCTCCGGTGCATTACACTTCGGCTCATTAATTGCCGCGCTCGGCAGCTACCTGCAGGCTCGCGCCAGCCAGGGCAAATGGCTCGTCCGCATAGAAGATATTGACCCGCCGCGTGAAGTTCCCGGTGCTGCAGAGACCATACTGCGTCAGCTGGAACATTACGGCCTGCACTGGGACGGCGAGGTTCTCTGGCAGTCAAAACGCCACGAGGCGTATCGGGAGCGTCTGGCCTGGCTCGCTGAGCAAGGGCTTTCCTACAACTGCACCTGCACCCGCGCGCGTATCCAGAGCGTTGGCGGCGTCTATGACGGGCACTGCCGTACGCTCAATCATCCCCCGGAGAACGCCGCCGTGCGCCTGCTGCAACGTGCGCCCGTCACCCGTTTCCACGATCTGCTCTCCGGAGAGATCCGTGCCGATGAACGTCTGGCGCGCGAAGATTTTATTATTCACCGTCGTGATGGTCTGTTTGCTTATAACCTGGCCGTTGTCGTCGACGACCATTTCCAGGGCGTCACGGAAATTGTGCGTGGGGCAGACCTGGTCGAACCTACCGTGCGGCAAATATCGCTGTATCAGCAGTTTGGCTGGACGGTACCGGGTTATCTTCATTTGCCGCTGGCGGTCAATGCGCAGGGCATTAAACTGTCCAAGCAAAACCACGCCCCAGCCCTGCCAGACGGCGATCCGCGTCCTGTTTTGATCGACGCGCTGCGATTTCTCAACCAAAATGTAACCCACGAATGGCAGGATCTGCGTATTGACGAACTGCTGAAAATGGCCATCGCGCAATGGACGCTCACGGCGGTGCCAAAAATCCAGCATTCTCAAATGCGTTGCGCTGAGCTATGATTAGCCGCTTTTTTCATAACAAAACACACTACGAGGTGTACCATTTTTACCCGAGTCGCTAATTTTTGCCGTAAAGTGCTAAGCCGCGAAGAGAGCATGGCGAACGATGCTATTGCACAGCCACACATGTCGGTTATTCCGCGTGAGCAGCACACTATTTCCCGCAAAGATATCAGTGAAAATGCCCTCAAGGTGCTCTATCGTCTGAATAAAGCGGGCTACGAGGCCTATCTCGTTGGCGGTGGGGTGCGTGATTTACTGCTGGGCAAAAAACCAAAAGATTTCGACGTGACGACCAGCGCCACGCCTGAGCAGGTGCGCAAGTTATTCCGTAACTGTCGTCTTGTTGGCCGCCGTTTCCGTCTTGCTCACGTCATGTTTGGGCCAGAAATTATCGAAGTGGCGACCTTCCGCGGCCACCACGAAGCGGGCGCATCCGATCGCACGACCTCCCAGCGCGGCCAGAACGGTATGTTGCTGCGTGACAATATTTTCGGTTCTATCGAAGAAGATGCCCAGCGCCGCGACTTCACCATCAACAGCCTCTATTACAGCGTGGCGGATTTCACCGTGCGTGATTACGTGGGCGGTATGCAGGACCTGAAAGAGGGCCTGATCCGCCTGATCGGCACGCCAGAAACGCGTTATCGCGAAGATCCTGTGCGTATGCTGCGTGCCGTGCGTTTCGCTGCCAAGCTCAACATGCGCATCAGCCCGGAGACGGCAGAGCCGATCCCGCGTCTGGCGACGCTGATCAACGACGTGCCGCCTGCCCGTCTGTTTGAAGAAGCGCTGAAGCTATTGCAGGCTGGCTACGGGTTTGAAACCTACAAGCTGCTGCGCGAATACAACCTGTTCCAGCCGCTGTTCCCGACCATTACGCGCTACTTCACCGAAAACGGTGACAGCCCGATGGAGCGCATGATTGCGCAGGTGCTGAAAAATACCGACACCCGCATCCAGAATGACATGCGCGTGAACCCGGCATTCCTGTTTGCGGCGATGTTCTGGTATCCCCTGCTGGAAACCGCGCAAAGAATTACTCAGGAGAGCGGCCTGGCCTATTACGATGCCTTCGCGCTGGCCGCAAACGACGTGCTGGACGAAGGGTGCCGTACGCTGGCGATCCCGAAACGTATTACCACGCTGGTGCGCGACATCTGGCAGCTTCAGCTGCGCATGTCCCGTCGCCAGGGCAAACGCGCCTGGAAACTGATGGAACATCCAAAGTTCCGCGCCGCGTTCGATCTGCTGTCCCTGCGTGCGGAAATTGAACGCAATCAGGAGCTGCAGCGTCTGGCGCAGTGGTGGGCTGAATTCCAGGTTTCCGCTCCGCCGGAACAGAAGGATATGCTGACCGGGCTGGATGAAGAGCCCGCACCGCGTCGCCGTCATCGTCGTCCGCGCAAACGTGCGCCGCGTCGTGAAGGTTCAGCATGACACTCGCCTGTATCGCCATCGGCAGTAACTTAGCCTCTCCGCTGGAGCAGGTTAACGCTGCCGTAAAGGCGCTGGGCGAGATTCCGCAAAGCCGGATCGTCGCCGTCTCGTCGTTTTATCGTACCCCGCCGCTCGGCCCACAGGATCAGCCTGATTATCTGAACGCTGCCGTGTTGCTGGAAACAGCCCTTGATGCAGAAGCGCTGCTGGATAATACCCAGCGCATTGAGCTCCAGCAGGGCCGCGTGCGCAAAGCCGAACGCTGGGGACCGCGCACCCTCGATCTCGACATCATGCTGTTTGGCCAGGAGGTGATTCATACCGATCGCCTCACCGTACCGCATTATGATATGAAAAATCGCGGATTTATGCTCTGGCCGCTCTTTGAAGTCGCCCCCGATATCACCTTCCCGGACGGTACCTCGTTAAAGACCGTTCTGGACAACCTGAACGCGGAAAAACCCGCTCGCTGGTAAACCTCTCCCCCACCGGTTGGCCGCTAAATAATTGTGGTTAATCGGTTGCCTAAAATCATTGTTCCCCGGAATGTTACTGTTAGAATGCGCAAAGATTCGCTTTGGGCTATCAGGAAACAGTATGAAACCAACCACCATCTCCTTACTGCAGAAATGCAAACAGGAAAAAAAACGCTTCGCCACCATCACCGCGTATGACTACAGCTTCGCCAAACTGTTTGCCGAAGAGGGTATCAACGTCATGCTGGTCGGAGATTCGTTAGGGATGACGGTACAAGGACATGATTCCACCCTGCCGGTCACGGTTGAGGATATTGCTTACCATACCCGCGCCGTGCGCCGCGGTGCGCCAGCCTGCCTCCTGCTTTCCGATCTGCCGTTTATGGCCTATGCCACACCGGAGCAGGCATTCGAAAACGCGGCGGCGGTCATGCGGGCCGGGGCCAATATGGTCAAAATTGAAGGAGGAGCCTGGCTGGTTGATACGGTGAAGATGCTCACCGAACGCGCCGTGCCGGTGTGCGGCCATCTGGGCCTGACGCCACAGTCCGTCAACATCTTTGGCGGCTACAAGGTGCAGGGCCGTGGCGATGCGGCACAGACGCTGTTTGATGATGCCCTGGCGCTGGAAGCTGCAGGCGCGCAATTGCTGGTGCTGGAGTGCGTGCCTGTTGAACTGGCGAAACGTATCACTGAAGCGCTGTCGATTCCGGTGATTGGTATTGGTGCTGGCAACGTGACCGACGGGCAAATTTTAGTGATGCACGACGCCTTTGGTATTACCGGCGGGCATATCCCGAAATTTGCGAAAAATTTCCTTACCGAAGCGGGCGACATGCGCGCCGCGGTCAGGCAGTATATTGCCGACGTTGAATCCGGTGTTTACCCGGGTGAAGAACACAGTTTCCATTAAGGAGTCTCGTTGTGCTAATCATTGAAACCCTGCCGCTGCTTCGCCAGCACATCCGTCGCGCGCGTCAGGAAGGTAAACGTATTGCACTGGTCCCGACCATGGGCAACCTGCATGACGGCCATATGAAGCTTGTCGACGAAGCAAGAGCCCGTGCAGATATCGTGGTGGTCAGTATCTTCGTAAACCCCATGCAGTTTGACCGCGCAGACGACCTGGCGCGCTACCCGCGAACCCTGCAGGAAGACTGCGAGAAGCTCAAAAAGCGTCAGGCGGACATTGTTTTCGCGCCGTCTCCGGCAGACGTTTATCCTCAGGGAACCGGCGAAGCAACCTACGTGGACGTTCCGGGAATTTCGACCATGCTGGAAGGCGCCAGCCGTCCGGGCCATTTCCGCGGCGTCTCCACCATCGTCAGCAAATTGTTTAACCTGGTGCAGCCGGATATCGCCTGCTTCGGCGAGAAAGATTTCCAGCAGCTGGCGCTGATCCGCAAAATGGTGGCGGACATGGGATATGATATTGAGATTGTGGGCGTGCCGATCGTGCGCGCTAAAGACGGGCTGGCGCTCAGCTCCCGCAATGGCTATTTGACCGCCGAGCAGCGTAAAATCGCCCCCGCGTTAAGCAAGGTCATGAACAGCATGGCAGAACAGCTTCTGGCGAAAGCATTAACCGCAGAAGAGATTATTGCTCTTGCGGAACAGGCGCTGAACGACAAAGGTCTCCGGGCTGACGATGTACAAATCCGCGATGCTGATACGCTGCTCGAACTTGCAGAGACAAGCAAACGTGCGGTAATTCTGGTGGCGGCATGGCTTGGCCAGGCTCGCCTGATTGACAACAAAGTGGTTGAGCTGGCGTAGTTTTTCTACCCGGAAGATGAAAGGTAAACGTAATGATTCGCAAAATGCTGCAAGGTAAGCTTCACCGTGTGAAAGTGACTCAGGCAGACCTGCACTATGAAGGCTCCTGCGCCATTGACCAGGATTTCCTCGACGCGGCGGGTATTCTTGAGAACGAAGCGATCGATATCTGGAACGTCAATAACGGCAAACGCTTCTCTACCTATGCAATTGCCGCCGAACGCGGGTCCAAAATCATCTCCGTCAACGGCGCGGCAGCACACTGCGCAGAGGTGGGCGATATCGTGATCATCGCCAGCTTCGTGATGATGTCTGACGAAGAAGCGCGTCGCTGGCAGCCCAAAGTGGCCTATTTTGAAGGCGATAACGAAATGAAGCGCACGGCAAAAGCTATTCCTGTTCAGGTCGCCTGATTTCTTTTCCCTGGACTCATTTTTATCCCATTCACTATCAAAATGAGTCCAGTCTTTTTTGTGCAAGCCACGATCAATTATAGCGCATTTAATAGGATTTAAATAAATAATCAAAGAAATCTCAGAGAATTATATTATATAATTCCCAAATCATAATTCCCACCCATTAAGAAAAACTTAAACCAACCTGCAGTTTTAATCACCCCCGTTGACTAGTCTTATCCCAAATAAATCTCTAGAATCCGCCACGAAATAACATTTCAGATTTTAAATCAATAGCTCCAAAAAAAATTATTGATTTAAATGTTTTAACTTCAAAATATGGATATTGGTATGTCTTTTAAAAAAGTTAGCATGGGTATGGCAATTGCACTGGCTCTGAGCGCAGGTTCCGCAATTGCAGCTGTTCCAGGTGACACAGGTACGATTACTTTCCACGGCATGGTGTCTAACACCACTTGTAAAGTTTCCCTGGATCAGAAAATTGACCAGAGTGGTAACGATTTCGATGTCACCCTGGACACCGTATCTGTTGCTGATTTTGGCACCACTGCCCTGGGTACTACCAGCACCCTGGGCCAGAAAAAATTCAACCTGGCGCTGACCGGTTGTGATACTGCTACCGTGGCTAAAGCATCTGCACAGTTCAACTCCTGGGCGGGTTCTACTTCTACCGAAGGCGGCCTGCTGGTTCCACCAGCAAACGCTCAGGGTTCTGCGAAGAACGTTAACCTCGTACTGAGCAACGATGGCAATACCAAAACCGATCTGGTGAAAATCGACCAGACTAACAACACTCAGCAGGCCACTGTTGATACAAGCGGCGCGGCTAAGCTGTACTACAAAGTAGCTTATACCCAGGGCCAGGGTTGGGATCAAACCACTAACCCAGTATCCGCCGGTACCGTGCAGGCACAAGTTGCCTTCACCATGAACTACGAATAAACCTCTTTGTTTTGCAGGTTTTAAATAATCCCCCGCTTCTGGGGGATTATTCTTATCATTCCAACAGGAAGTGGAAAAATTATGTTTAACGCATCCGCAATTAAAGGATTAAAGACCGCGCTGTTTACTGCTGTTTTATTTTCAGCATCACACGCCAGTGCCGATATTGTTATTTCCGGCACCCGCATTGTTTACCCTGAGTCATCAAAAGACGTCATCGTTAACCTGGATAACCGTGGTGCAAAACCTCTGCTGGTTCAGTCCTGGCTGGACGACGGTCGCGACGAAAAAAGCCCGGAAGAACTTAAGCTCCCGTTCGTGATCACCCCGCCAGTTTCACGTATCGACCCTAAGCAAGGTCAGTCTCTGCGTATTACCTACATGGGTCAGTCGCTGCCAAAAGACCGCGAATCGTTGTTCTGGTTTAACGTATTAGAAATTCCGCCAAAACCTAAAAATGCCAACGCCGAAAATACAAACCAGCTTCAGCTGGCGTTCCGCACCCGCATAAAATTCTTTTTCCGTCCAGACGGACTGAAAGGCTCAGCGCTGGAAGCCGCCGACCATGTCACCTGGACCATGAAGAAAGACGGCAACGGCGTCAGCCTCGTCGCCCATAACGAGTCCCCGTACAACGTAGCGATTTCAATGGTCAAACTTAAGTCGGGCCAAAAGACCTATGAGGTAGCCCACCAGTCTGTTCTACCTTTCAGCGAGAAAGCCATGCTGGTCAAAGGATTAACCACCACCACAACCGGCAAAGTGGCATACGAAACAATTAACGATAACGGTGGGGTCGACAACCACGAAACCACGTTGAAGTAATTTGCCACCCGACAACATAACAATAGATAGCATGAGCTCTGCGGATATGTTTATCCGCACTGATAAATGGATGTGCCATGGTGTTCCGACGTTCTCTTTTATGCCTTGCGATCGGCACGGCATTCCCCTTACATGTTTGTGCAGACAGTCACGCAGCTAATGACACCGCGCAGGAAAACGAAGATGCGGTCGAATTTAACGAACAGTTTCTTCTCTCAAGAAGCACAAATATTGACGTAAGCCGCTTTGCGCATGGTAACCCGGTGGCGCCGGGTACGTACCGTACCAGGGTCAATTTAAACGGCACGTTAAAATCGACGGTTGACATTATCTTTAAAGATAACGGGACGCCGCGCGCGACACCCTGTATTACGAGGCTTTTGCTCTCGCAGTCCGGTGTGGATACCCGCGCACTCGGAGACGAGCTGGACGACGACGACAACGAGACCTGCATCGATGTAAAAAAATTCTATCCTGAAGCGTCGGTCAACTACGACAGCGCTAAGCAGGTGTTGAACCTCAACTTCCCGCAAATTTACGTGGTTAAGCGCCCGTTAGGCTATGTCGACCCGTCCCTTTGGGATAACGGCATTCCGGCGGCGCTTCTGTCTTACGATCTCAACGGCTGGCACAGCGAAAACAGCGGTTCAACCTCTCAAAGCGCCTATGCGGGCCTGCGCTATGGTCTCAACATGGGGCCATGGCGCCTGCGATCGCGCGGCAGTCTGAACTGGGATAAAGACAACGGCACGCACTACAGCAGCCAGGATATTTATCTTCAGCGTGACATCACCTCTCTTGACGCGCAATGGGTACTCGGTGACTCCTTTACCAACGGAGAAGCCTTCGACTCCTTGAGCCTGCGCGGAACACGCCTGTATAGCGACGAACGTATGCTGCCAAACGGTTCGACGGGGTATGCACCGGTGATTCGCGGCGTGGCAAACAGCAATGCCAAAGTCAGCGTCACGCAGAGCGGCAATAAAATTTATGAGACCTCGGTACCGCCGGGCGCGTTTGAGATCAACGATTTGAGCACCACGGGCTACGGTAACGATCTGCTGGTCACCATTGAAGAGGCGGACGGCAGCAAGCGCACGTTCACGGTGCCGTTCTCGTCCGTGACCCAGATGCTACGCCCTGGATCCTCACGCTGGGACGTTGGCATGGGTGAACTGAACGACGACTCGCTGATCGACAAGCCCCAGGTAGGCTACGGTACGCTCTACTACGGCCTCAACAATACCTTCACGGGCTATGCTGGCGCCCAGTACACCGACATGGACTTCTATGCAGGCATCCTCGGCCTGGCCATGAACACCCCCATCGGTGCTTTCGCGCTGGACATCACCCAGTCGCACGCGGATATCGAAGACCTGGGCACGCGCAGTGGGCAGAGTTATCGTCTGACATACAGTAAGCGCATTGAAGCCACGAACACCTCGTTCAACGTGGCGGCCTATCGCTTCTCTACCGAAGACTATCTGAGCCTGAACGATGCCGCGCAACTGCGTAACAGCATCAAACAGCAGAACTATGCCAACCGTAGCTATGAGTCAAATACGGCTCTTTACGATGACTACCAGCGTACTAAAAACCAGATCCAAATCAGCCTCAACCAGCCTCTGAGGGCGGCTGAAAAGGATTACGGTTCGCTGTACGTCAGCGGAACCTGGCAAGATTACTGGAACGGGGAAGGCTCTAACTCTAACTACAACGTGGGCTACAACAACAGCTTCGCCTACGGTAGCTATAGCCTGTCGTTACAGCGGACTTACGACCAGCGCGGTCAACAGGATGACAGCGTTTACCTCAGCCTGAGCGTGCCGCTGAGCGTCTTCTCGCAGGACAACTCGCGTTTAGCTGGGTTCTCGAACGTCAACATGGGCCTGCGTTCCGATCTTAAAGGCGGTACTAACTTCAACAGCTCCGCGAGTGGCAACACTCAGGATAACAAGGTCAGCTACTCCGTCAGTACGTCGTCCAGCAGCGGTAACTACGGCAATCTGAACCAAATCAGTGGTTATAGCTCGCTAAATAGCAGCTATGGTCCGCTCGGCGTTTCCGCCTCGTTTGGTGACGACAATAGCAAGCAGTTCTCCGCCTCTTACAGCGGCGGGATGGTCGCACACGCGGGCGGTATCGCCTTCGCACCGGGCAGCATTGGCGATAACGATGCCATCGCGGTAGTCAAGGCCAGCGGTGCGAAGGGCGCGGGTGTGGGCTACGGCGCAGGCACGATTAACGACTCCGGCTACGGCATTCTGCCGTATATGTCCGCGTATCGGGAAAATCGGGTTTCGCTGGATATCAGGACCCTCGAAAACGACGTTGAAGTGAAAAATACCACCACCACCACCGTACCGCGCAGCGGTTCTGTCGTGCTGGTGAATTTTGAAACCGACGAAGGACGTTCGGTCGTTCTTGAGCTTAAGCGTAACGATAACGGCTTTATTCCACTGGGCGCTGACGTGCTGAATGAAAAAAATGAATCGGTGGGTTCCGTGGGCCAGGCCGGTCAGGCCTATGTTCGCGGTATCGAGAACAGCGGCGTGCTCCGCGTGGTCTGGAGCGGTGACAAGGACGGTTCCTGCACAGTGCGCTATCAGCTGAAACCCGATTTAGAGAAAGCCGGGCTCATTACCCTACTCAATAACCAAACATGTGAAATGTAATCCGGGAAATTAAGAGAAATCATATGAAAAAGATGCTTCTCAGCCTGTCTGTCATTGTCATGACAGCGCTGACGCTTTCAGGGACGGCACACAGTACCGATCTTACGGTTAACTTTACCGCCAACCTTCGTGAAACGACCTGTGATATGAAGCTGGTTGGCGGCTCAGGTTCCAATACCGAGCAGACGCTTAAAATCGGAGACTCACAGGGCAAAATCCGTCTCGACCAGGTGCAGGCCGGTACAGCGACAGCTGAATTCAAGCTGGCCATCGTTGAATGTCCGTCCTCGCTGAGCGACCTGAAAACCACGGTGAAGGGTACGCAGAACACCGATCTGTTAACGGGTGTAAGTAACTCGAAAACGACCGCCAGCGGCGGTGCAGATTATGCGGCCGTCACCATTGCCCGTGCATCCGCCCCGGACGCACCGTTCACCATTAACTCGACCAACGATGCTCAGCGTCTGGTCTGGTCCGCGGCGGAAATCACCAGCAAGGAAATCCCCCTGGTGGCGACTCTGAAAGAAACCCAAACCGGCAAAATGACCACAGGCGATTTCGAAGCCATAGTGACGTTTGAATTCAGCTACGAATGATTTGTGCAGATAACGGAGCACTCAAATGAAATTTAACTCAACTTTACTCGCCCTGTCCGTTGCTGCCCTTTTCGCTACCGGCACGGCAAATGCAGCGATTACAGGCACCCCCAGCGCCAAGCTAACCGTCCAGTCAACCATCACCGCTGGCACCTGTACGGCGAAAGTGACCAACAGCGCGGGCGCGGATGCCACTGAGGTGAACTTTGGTGATGTCTATAAAGCTGATCTGGAAAACAAAAGTCGCGTAGAACCGCTGAAAATCTCATTCACGGGCTGCGCTGGCGTGAAAAAAGCCATGGTGTCTGCGGCGTCCGGTACAGGCGGCTCATGCTCAGGTAATAACCTGGACGGTGACGCTTATGCCGCCGGCCAGAACACCGCCTTTGAGCTCTGGTCTGGCGCGGTGGATTCCGGCCTTCAACTGAACTGTAAAACACCACCCGCAGCGCAGGCGGTTACCATCACCAGCGGCGTGGGTGAGTTCCCGATGAACTCCCGTATCGTGATCGCGAAGGATAAGACCATCGCTGATGTGGGTACAGGCTCGGTAACTGCGCCTGTGACCTTCACCGTAACCTATCAGTAATACAGGAATTGTCATGCAACAATTACCGATTCTCTTTCGCCAGCCCGGTCTTGTGTTGCTTGTCGGCCTGGCTGGTGGGCTTTTACCTGACGTAGGCCGGGCAAATTCAGGCCTGGATACGAACATTACCGCCAACATTGTTAATAGCAGTTGTAAGGTAACCGTTGATAATGGAGGAGAAATCTATCTCCCCACGGTTATACGTAGTTGGTTTTATAACGCTGATGGTAGCGATCGCTATGTTCCTGGAGATGATGCAGGCGGCACACCTTTTAAGATTCATGTCGATGACTGCTATGGTGAAAGCGGCAACCCTGCAAAGCTGAATTTCAGCTTCTCTCCTCAATCAGGATTCTGGCCGGGACAAAACCAGGTATTTAAAAGCGATGATACTGCTGCAGGAACGGCGAGAAACGTCGGCGTGGTGATTTTTTCCGGAAAAAATAAAGCCAACGTATTAAATAACGACGGAACGTCAAAAGTCGTTTACGACGTGAGTGGTGAGGGTTCTGCATATATAACGGATTATGAATTCTACGTCAGATATCAAAACACAGGCGTTGTTACTGGCGGGACGGTGACCAGCAAAATACGCGTTGACGTCACTTATGAATAATAACCAGAACAGGAAATGGATGAGAATGTTCAAAGAATTCACACACAGCCCCCTTATTAACGGTGCTGCGAAGGTTGCTTTAACCGGCCTGCTTTTCTCTTTTTGCCAGTCAGGTTGGGCGGGAGAATGCCGAATGGGTGATGGCTATGGCGGTACAACAAAACTGGTCAACTCTGAATACTCGGGGGCAACAATTCGCTTACCCGATCAGGGGGCGTATATCAATGAAATCTTTACCGTTAACCTGACGCCGGGCATCCAGATAAATTGTAGTCCGGTTAAGGGGAATGACGGCTACAATCTGATGGCGCAAACCAACCCTGAGCTGCTGGCAGGCAGCAAGTACAATGAGGGCATGTTTGCGACCAATATCCCCGGCATCTATTACAGCGTGAAGGTTAAAACGTCCGACACCGGAATCGGCGGCCTTTTTGGAACGAATACTACCGGCTGGTATACGACAGCAGCATGGGGGCCAAATACACCGCTGGACGGTAAGTGGCTTAATACGTACATATTTCTCTACGTCGGTTATGACTACCAGGGTAACCCAAACAGGGAAACCGTTATAAAACCGAGAGCGGGTACCCTGGGGAAAATGTCGATAGGCGATCCCGCGGACAGCAATAACCAGCCCTGGACATTTACAATAGATGAGAACTCATTCCAGATCCCCGTCGTATTGCCTACCTGTGATATCGTTATGCTGGGTAACGGCACGCACACGGTGGATCTGGGAGATTATTTTGTTTCCGACATCAGATACAAGCGCGTCAAAGACGTGCCTTTTAGCATAAATTTCAACAACTGCACCAGCGTTGCACGATATACCACTAAGCTCACGACAACCAAACTGACGGGTATAGACCATGATCTTCTCGGCAATACGCTTTCAACAGGGGCGCAAGGTGCGGGCGTGAAGATCTTGTATAACAACGGGAACTCGCAGCTTATTCCCAATGATGCGAACTCGTCATATGTTATGACGGAAACAGGCGTCCCCACGTCGACGCAGATAAACTTCGTGGCCCAACTGATCGCAGATGGCAGCATGATCACCCCCGGCGCGTTTAGCGCCTCCGGCGTGTTCACCATCTCCTACGATTAATCCTACCCCTGCGGCTGATTGCTGATCAGCCGCGACATCGTCTCCAGCGAATCCGTTCTTAAGATATAGAGGCGTTTCAGTAAGAACGGATTATCCCCCGGCTTGACCTTCCCTTTCACCGTCGTTACCGCCAGATGAAAACCGGCGTCGTTCGCTGCCTTGATCGCTTTATTGTCATAGCCGCCAAACGGGTAAGAAAGATACAGCACGCGCGGGTTGAACTGCGAAAGCGCACGGCGGGAACGTTCAAAATCGAACAGGATCACGTGATAGCTGCGGCTCAATAAAATCGGGTGTTTATACCCATCCACGCGATGCAGGAAGTGAGTGTGAGACTGAATGTCGAACACGTCCTGTATGCCCTTAATTTCCTGAACGCTCATAAACTGCAGCGATTTTGGGTCCCACTTCTGCGGATGACCTTTGATGCGTGACGAAATGATAAACGCCGTCGCGTTGAAGCCATATTCTTTCAGAACCGGGTAAGCGTAACGGCTCACCGACTTCAGCCCATCGTCAAACGTAATCACCACCGCCTTCGCGGGCAGGTTCATCTTGTTACGCACGTAGCCTTCCAGCTGGTACATCGTCAGCGTCGCGTATCCCTGATCGCGAAGCCAGGTCATCTGGTTGCTGAACGCACGTACGCTGGTGGTCGTGGAGGTATGGCGAAAACGGGTGTTTTCTTCGTCGCGCAGAATATGGTGGTAGGTGAGAACCGGGATGCCGTTATCTTCCTGCGCATCCAGGCTGCTGATCCACGCCAGGCGATTGCCAATGCGGATTTGATACCACGTCTGATTCAGACGGTCTTTGAGCTTATTCAGAATGGGGTAACGCAGGTTGGCGCTAAGGGTGCCAAAGGGCGCACTTCCGCTACTGGGCGCGTTATAGACGGGCGTATCTTTCCAGGTGATGAGGTTTTGGTTACTGAGCGGCTTATTCAGATCGCCCAGACTGTCCTCTACACGCTGCTTGCCCTGCACGTTTTCAAGGTGCGCTTTATCAATAAACCCCGTGCCGAACCCGAAGCGAAATTCATAATAATCCGCCGCGGCGGGAAAGACCGCGAGGATCTGCCCGGCGCGCACATTGCCCACGTTAACCACGTCGTTACCCACCTGGGCCCAGATGGCTGCATCCTCAGTGGTTTGCATATAGTGAGCAGGGAGCCCTTGCTGACTCACCAGGCTGGCAGACGCCCCACCGGACACCAGCAGCAAAAGGATAAAGATAACGCGCATGAACATAGGATATAAATCGACACGGAAAATCAGTCGCCATTGTAGCAAAAGCGACATCAATACCAATGTTTAATGTTTATACAGATCGTGAAGCAGAACGAAAGGCGGGTTCTTCTGCTGCTGGTGCCACAAGCTGCTCACCCCAGGCATGCCCTCCCCCACAATGGCGTGACGAAACTCCGCGCTGCTTAATGAGGCGCGAAGGGGATACATGGCTTCGAGTAAAGGCAGACTGATACCGGAGATCACTTCACAATTATCGTGCTTGTGGCTCAGCAACGCGGCGGCCCGATAAGGTGCAGCGCCTGATTTATCCGTCAGAAAAATTACCCCATCACCGGTGTCTGTTTCATGCAGCGCATCGCACATCATCCGGCTGAGCATGTTGGTGCTTAACCCACGCCAGTAGTTAACCGCCCGGCATTGCACCAGCGGACCCAATCTGGCCTCAAGCTTGTCCAGCATTTCCTGCGCCTGTTCATCGTGGCAGGTGATAACCCATCCCAGCATAACTCTCTCCTTAGCAGGCAAGTAGTTTAGCGGAGTGAAGGTTAGCTTACGGTGATAACTATCAAAGAAAGCGCCCGGCAAACAGAACGTCGCCGGGCAAAAGGTTAGCTGCGAAGACCGCGACCGCGCTGAATCAGATACCAGCACAGCAGGTAGAACGCGACAATGAATACCCCCAGCACCGCCACCGTCGTAAACAGCGGTACATCGGTAATACCGAGGAAGCCAAAGCGGAAGCCGCTGATCATGTAAACGATCGGGTTCAGGTGCGACAGCGCCTGCCAGAAGGGCGGCAGCAGCGTCAGGGAGTAGAAGACCCCGCCGAGGTAGGTGAGCGGCGTCAGCACGAAGGTCGGGATCAGGCTGATGTCGTCAAACGTTTTGGCGAATACCGCGTTCAGCAGACCGGCCAGCGAGAACAGGATTGCCGTCAGAAGCAGCGTCAGCGCGACAAATAGCCAGGAGTGGACCTGGAACGGGACGAAGAACAGCGAAATCGCCGTCACCAGGATCCCCACGCACAGACCGCGCGCCACGCCGCCGCCCACGTACCCGGCGATAATCACGTGCGTCGGCACGGGTGCCACCAGCAGCTCTTCAATATTGCGCTGGAATTTGGCGCTAAAGAACGACGACGCCACATTCGCGTAGGCGTTGGTGATCACCGCCATCATGATCAGACCCGGCACGATAAATTGCATATAGGTAAAACCGTGCATCTCACCAATCCGGGAACCAATCAGATTACCGAAGATGATGAAATAGAGCGTCATGGTGATCACCGGTGGCACCAGGGTTTGCACCCAGATACGCATAAAGCGGTTAATCTCTTTCGCCCAGATGCTTTTCAGCGCGACCCAATAAAGATGCGTCATGCCTTGTCTCCTTGTTTATCCTGCACCAGAGAGACAAACAGCTCTTCCAGTCGGTTCGCTTTGTTACGCATACTTAAAACCTGAATCCCCTGCGCGCTCAGCTGAGAGAACACGCTGTTGATCCCCTGCTCGCGCAGCACTTCCACTTCCAGCGTCGAGGTATCCACCAGACGATACTGGTACCCTTCCAGCTTCGGCAGCGGGCTTTTTGCCGCCAGGTCGAGGATAAAGGTTTCTGATTTCAGCTTGGAAAGCAGGTTTTTCATCGAAGTGTTTTCCACCAGCTCGCCGTGCTGAATGATGCCGATGTTGCGGCACAGCATTTCAGCCTCTTCCAGATAGTGGGTAGTCAGAATAATGGTGGTGCCTTTATCGTTCAGATCCTTCAGGAAGCCCCACATCGAGCGGCGTAGTTCGATATCCACACCCGCGGTCGGTTCATCGAGGATCAGCAGTTTTGGCTCATGCATCAGCGCACGGGCAATCATCAGGCGACGTTTCATCCCGCCGGACAACATCCGCGCACGTTCGTTACGTTTTTCCCACAGATCGAGCTGCTTCAGGTACTTTTCGCTGCGCTCCAGCGCCTCTTTACGCTCAACGCCGTAATAACCCGCCTGGTTAACGACGATCTGCTGCACCGTCTCGAACGGGTTGAAGTTGAACTCCTGCGGTACCAGCCCCAGCTGGCGTTTGGCGTTAACCACATCTTTTTGCAGATCGTATCCGAACACGCTAACGCGGCCGGAGGTTTTGTTCACCAGCGAGCTGATGATCCCGATGGTGGTAGATTTCCCTGCCCCATTCGGCCCCAGAAGCGCGTAAAAATCCCCGGCCTCTACTTTAAGATCTATCCCGCGTAGCGCCTGAACGCCACCCGAATAGGTTTTTTTAAGCTGCTCAAGCTCCAGTGCAATTGCCATGAATTTAACTTACCTTCAGTTCTTACACACGTTGTGTGGTTTCATTAAAAGTCGGGTTACCCTATAGTAGCGCAACGCAATTACTTGGTTACAGGTCGCTAACCTCCATGAACGACATAGATACACTCATTAGCAACAATGCACTATGGTCAAAAATGCTGGTGGAGGAAGACCCCGGATTTTTTGGAAAACTCGCACAAGCCCAGAACCCGCGCTTTCTCTGGATTGGCTGTTCCGACAGCCGCGTGCCGGCGGAACGTCTGACTGGCCTTGAGCCAGGAGAACTGTTTGTTCACCGTAATGTCGCCAACCTGGTGATTCACACCGATCTCAACTGCCTGTCTGTGGTTCAGTATGCCGTTGACGTTCTGGAAGTCGAGCACATCATTATTTGTGGCCACTACGGCTGCGGCGGCGTGCAGGCGGCGGTTGAAAACCCGGAACTGGGATTGATTGATAACTGGCTGCTGCACATCCGCGATATCTGGTTCAAACATAGCTCACTGCTGGGCGAAATGCCGCAGGAGCGTCGCATGGACACTCTGTGCGAACTCAACGTGATGGAGCAGGTGTATAACCTTGGGCATTCGACCATCATGCAGTCAGCATGGAAACGCGGGCAGAAGGTCTCTATCCACGGCTGGGCGTACGGTATTCACGATGGTCTGCTGCGCAATCTGGAAGTCACCGCCACCAACCGCGAAACGCTGGAACAGCGTTACCGCTCAGGGATTGCCAACCTCAAGCTTAAGCATGTGAACCACAAATAAGTGCACGTTAAAAAGCCGGGTGGCGCCGAGGTAAAAGCAAAACGGCAACCAGGTTGCCGTTTTTTGGGTTTGCTCCCTCTCCCTGTGGGAGAGGGCCGGGGTGAGGGCATCAGGCCGCACCCAACTCGTTTACTCGTCCAGTAATACCACTTTTCCCACATACGGCAGATGACGATAACGCTGTGCGTAGTCGATGCCGTAACCCACCACGAATTCGTCCGGAATGGAGAAACCGACAAACTCTACCGGGACCTGCACTTCGCGACGGTCAGGTTTATCCAGCAGCGTACAAATTGCCAGTGATTTCGGCTCGCGCAGGCTCAGGATCTCGCGCACTTTAGAGAGCGTGTTACCGGAGTCGATAATATCCTCCACGATCAACACGTCTTTGCCACGAATATCTTCATCCAGATCTTTCAGGATTTTCACATCACGGGTTGTGGACATGCCGCTGCCGTAGCTGGAGGCGGTCATAAAATCGACCTCGTGAGGCACCTGCACTTCACGGCACAGGTCCGCCATGAACATGAAAGAGCCACGCAACAGACCAACCAGCACCATTTCGCTGCCGCTGTCCTTGTAATGTTCGGTGATTTGACGACCCAGTTCGGCGATACGCGCTTTGATCTCGGCTTCCGGGATCATCACTTCAACAGTATGTTTCATATTACTAACAATATGATTTTAATGAAAATCTCTCAATGCAGATGAACTCACTTCAGGCATTGATACGCAAGCCAGCCATTATATCAGCAAATGGATAAGCCTGGCGTATGAGTTATAAAAAGCAAATATTGTGATTCCGATCACACTTGTTAATACCTATAATTAGTTGCTAGCAAATTATTAACAAAAACTGACGAGTACACTTTCTATGGCTGAAACACACTCTAAACAGCCGCGTCTACTGGTGACACTAACAGCGTTATTCGCCGCCTTCTGCGGCCTGTACCTGTTAATCGGTGGCGTCTGGCTGGTCGCGATCGGCGGCTCCTGGTACTACCCAATCGCGGGCCTGGTTATGCTTGGCGTAACCGTCCTGCTCTGGCGTAGAAAACAATCTGCACTGTGGCTGTATGCAGTTTTACTCCTCGCAACCATGATCTGGGGCGTCTGGGAAGTCGGCTTCGACTTCTGGGCACTGACGCCGCGCAGCGACATCCTGGTCTTCTTCGGTATCTGGCTGATCCTGCCGTTCGTCTGGCGTCGCCTGATTGTGCCTTCCCGCGGTGCCGTGGCGGCACTGCTGGTGGCGTTGCTCATCAGCGGCGGTATGCTCACCTGGGCCGGTTTTAACGATCCACAGGAGATCAACGGGACGCTGAATGCGGAGTCTACCCCTGCGGCGGCTATCTCGCAGGTTGCTGACGGTGACTGGCCGGCCTATGGCCGTAACCAGGAAGGTCAGCGTTACTCCCCGCTTAAGCAGATCAACGCGGACAACGTTAAAAACCTGAAAGAAGCCTGGGTATTCCGTACCGGCGACCTGAAGATGCCGAACGATCCGGGCGAACTGACCAACGAAGTGACGCCAATTAAAGTCGGCAACATGCTTTATCTGTGTACGGCGCACCAGCGTTTGTTCGCGCTCGACGCGGCCACCGGTAAAGAGAAATGGCACTTCGATCCACAGCTGAATTCCAACCCGTCATTCCAGCACGTGACCTGCCGTGGCGTCTCTTACCACGAAGCGCGTGCGGATAATGCGAGCCCGGAAGTGGTTGCCGACTGTCCTCGCCGCATTATGCTGCCTGTGAACGATGGCCGTCTGTTTGCCATCAACGCAGAAACCGGCAAGCTGTGCGAAACCTTCGCCAACAAAGGTATCCTGAATCTGCAGACCAACATGCCGGACACCACGCCGGGTCTGTATGAACCGACTTCTCCGCCAATCATCACCGATAAAACCATCGTGATTGCCGGTTCGGTGACGGATAACTTCTCCACGCGTGAAACCTCGGGCGTGATCCGCGGCTTCGACGTGAATACCGGTAAACTGCTGTGGGCCTTCGACCCGGGCGCGAAAGATCCTAACGCGATTCCGTCAGACGAACACACGTTTACCTTCAACTCGCCAAACTCCTGGGCGCCTGCCGCGTATGACGCGAAGCTGGACCTGGTGTACCTGCCGATGGGGGTGACCACGCCAGATATCTGGGGCGGTAACCGTACGCCGGAGCAGGAGCGCTATGCGAGCGCCATCGTGGCGCTGAACGCGACCACCGGTAAGCTGGCATGGAGCTACCAGACCGTTCACCACGATCTGTGGGATATGGATATGCCGTCCCAGCCGACGCTGGCCGACATTACCGTTAACGGCAAAACCGTGCCGGTGATTTACGCCCCGGCGAAAACCGGCAACATCTTCGTGCTGGATCGCAGCAACGGCAAGCTGGTTGTGCCTGCGCCGGAAAAACCGGTTCCGCAGGGCGCGGCGAAAGGCGACTACGTCTCTAAAACGCAGCCGTTCTCTGACCTGAGCTTCCGTCCGAAGAAAGACCTGAGCGGGGCAGACATGTGGGGTGCCACCATGTTTGACCAGCTGGTATGCCGCGTGATGTTCCATCAGCTGCGCTATGAAGGCATCTTCACACCACCTTCTGAGCAGGGCACGCTGGTCTTCCCGGGTAACCTGGGGATGTTCGAATGGGGCGGTATTTCCGTCGACCCGAACCGTCAGGTTGCTATCGCCAACCCAATGGCGCTGCCGTTCGTTTCCCGCCTGATCCCACGCGGTCCGGGCAACCCAATGGAGCAGCCGAAAGATGCGAAAGGCAGCGGTACCGAAGCCGGTATCCAGCCGCAGTACGGCGTACCGTATGGCGTGACCCTGAACCCGTTCCTGTCACCGTTTGGTCTGCCGTGTAAACAGCCTGCCTGGGGTTACATCTCCGGTCTGGATCTGAAAACCAACCAGATTGTGTGGAAAAAACGTATTGGTACGCCACAGGACAGCATGCCGTTCCCGATGCCGGTTCCGGTGCCGTTCAATATGGGTATGCCAATGCTGGGTGGCCCAATCTCTACCGCCGGTAACGTACTGTTCATCGCGGCAACCGCAGATAACTACCTGCGCGCGTACAACATGACCAACGGTGAGAAACTGTGGCAAGGCCGTCTGCCTGCGGGTGGACAGGCAACGCCGATGACCTATGAAGTGAATGGCAAGCAGTACGTTGTCATCTCTGCGGGTGGTCACGGTTCGTTTGGCACGAAGATGGGCGACTATATCGTCGCGTATGCGCTGCCTGACGACGCAAGGTAAAAGCAAAACGGCAACGAAAGTTGCCGTTTTTAGTGTCTGTTCCCTCTCCCCGTGGGAGAGGGTCAGGGTGAGGGCATCAGGCCGCACCAGCGAAAAGTAGGCCGGGTAAGGCGAAGCCGCCACCCGGCTTTTTTTATACGGTAAAACCGAGCATCATCCCCGTATCTTCATGCTCCAGCAGATGGCAATGCGCCATGTAGGCAAACTCCTTCGGCGCGTCGTGGTCAAACTTCACCAGCACCTCGCTCACGCCGCCCTCCACTCTCACGGTGTCCTTCCAGCCTGCGCGATGCGCATCCGGCGCGTTGCCGTTCTCAGAAAGAATGCGGAACTGCGTGCCGTGGATGTGGAACGGGTGCAGCATCATGTCGCCTTCGCCTGAAATCACCCAGCGCTCAAACTGCCCTTTTGTAGCGGCAAACATCGGCGCGTTCATATCAAACGCTTTACCGTTGATCTTATTGGCGTTGTGGAAATCAAAGCCATGACCGCCATGATCCATGCCGCCCATTTTGCCGTGGTCCATATTCATATGGCCCATCATCTGACCGTGATGCATTCCCGCCATTGCCTGATTGCCATACTTCTTCATCAGCGCCTGCATGCCCATCATGTCGAGCATCGGGTCCATGGAGAGCTGAAGCTTGCGTTGCGTGAGCCCGTCAAGCGACGGGAGTGCAGGCAGCGTGGTTAACGTATCCGGCAGCGTGCCCGACGCGGTAACCAGTAACGGCTGAATGCGTAACACTGGATGCGGCTTATCAAATGGCGCAACCGCCATCCCCATCTGGCTGACCGGGAGGGTCACCAGGTCAAACGCCTTGCCGTCGCTGATATCCACCAGCACCTCAAAGCGCTCCCCCATGAGCATCGGCAGCGCATCCACTTTAACTGGCTCGGGCAGAAGCCCCCCGTCGCTGGCGACCACGTACAAAGGGCGTTTATCACTGGTCGCAAAATTAAGGGAACGCGCGTTACAGCCGTTAAGCAGACGTAAACGCAGCCAGCCTTTTGGCGCGGCGTGCTGAGGGTAAATCGCACCGTTGGTCAGCAGCGTATCCCCGAACCAGCCGACCGCCGCGCTCATGACGTCCAGCTGGTAGTCAATCTGCCCGTCTGCGGTGAATTTTTTGTCCTGCACAATCACCGGCACATCATCGATGCCCCACTGTTTCGGCAGACGCAGCAGGCGGCTTTCATCGTCTTCAATCAGCACCAGCCCGGCCAGCCCCATCGCCACCTGATGGCCGGTTTTGCCATGCTGATGCGGATGGAACCAGCAGGTCGCCGCACGCTGCTCGGGCGTAAAAGTCACGCTACGTTTACCACCGGCCTTGATAATGCCCTGTGGTCCACCGTCGACTTCACCCGGCACTTCCAGCCCGTGCCAGTGGAGCGTCGTCTCTTCTGCGAGCGTGTTGTGGATATCCACCGTCACCGCTTTCCCTTTACGTAGCTGAAGCGCCGGACCGAGCAAATTGCCGTTATAGCCCCACGTCGTGGCGTTGTGCCCGCCAAAGGACGTTTGACCGGACTGAACAACGAGCTGGATACGGCTACGGGCGTCAGCGGTCAGTAAATCAGGGATGGGTAAGGCAGGTCTTTCAGCCGCGAAAACGGCGCGGCTCCAGAGTGGTAGTGCGCTGGCAGCCCCCAGCGCAACAGAATATTTTAAAAAATCACGACGTTGCATGTTCATTTCCTTATTTCCAGCAGGCGATCTTTTGAGCATAAACCCTCCCCTTACCGGAAGGTCAAGTCGGGCGGCAATAATAAAGATCGTCGCACTGGCATCAAGTATGCTAACGTTAATTTTCCGTGAAGAAGTGGTAGAAGCAATGAAGACGTTTTTCAGGACAATTTTGTTCGGTAGCCTGATGGCAATGTGTGCGAACAGCTATGCGCTCAGTGAAAATGAAGCGGAAGATATGGCCGACCTGACGGCGGTTTTTGTATTCCTGAAAAATGATTGTGGCTACCAAAATTTACCCAACGGGCAAATTCGCCGTGCGCTGGTCTTTTTCGCCCAGCAGAACCAATGGGATCTCAGCAACTACGACAGCTTTGACATGAAGGCGCTCGGTGAAGACAGTTACCGTGACTTGAGCGGTATTGGCATTCCCACGGCTAAAAAATGCAAAGCGCTGGCTCGCGATTCACTCAGCCTGCTCGCCTACGTGAAATAATCTTCCCGACGCCCCCTGTTCACCCTATAACCGTGCAACCATGGTTATAGTTAGCTATCATGTTTCGCTCATTTTTTATGAGTGTTACGGATGTTAACAAAGGAGTAGTCCGCGTATGGCCGACCACACGTTGTGGCATGAAACACTGCATGACCAGTTTGGTCAGTATTTTGCCGTTGATAACGTGCTCTATCATGAGAAAACCGATCACCAGGATCTCATCATCTTTGAGAATGCCGCTTTTGGCCGCGTCATGGCACTGGATGGCGTAGTACAAACGACCGAGCGTGACGAGTTTATCTATCACGAGATGATGACCCACGTTCCGCTGCTGGCGCACGGGCACGCGAAACACGTTCTGATTATCGGCGGTGGCGACGGCGCAATGCTGCGTGAAGTGTCCCGTCATCAATCGATTGAAACCATTACGATGGTCGAGATCGACGCGGGTGTGGTCTCTTTCTGCCGTCAGTACCTGCCCAACCACAATGCCGGTAGCTATGACGATCCGCGGTTTAACCTGGTGATTGACGACGGCGTTAACTTCGTTAACCAGACCTCGCAGACCTTTGACGTCATTATCTCCGACTGCACCGACCCTATCGGCCCGGGTGCATCGCTGTTTACCTCCTCGTTCTACGAAGGCTGTAAGCGCTGCCTGAACCCTGGCGGGATCTTTGTCGCACAAAACGGCGTCTGCTTCCTGCAGCAGGATGAAGCGCTCGACAGCCATCGCAAGCTCAGCACCTATTTTTCTGACGTCAGCTTCTATCAGGCGGCCATTCCTACCTATTACGGCGGGATCATGACCTTTGCCTGGGCGACGGATAACGACGTGCTGCGCCACCTCTCGACTGAAATTATTCAGGCCCGCTTCCATCAGGCTGGTCTCACGTGCCGCTACTACAATCCGGCAATTCATACCGCCGCGTTTGCGCTGCCGCAGTACCTGCAAGACGCATTATCCACTAAGGGGGTGAGCTAATTGAAAAAGCTTAAACTGCATGGCTTTAACAACCTGACCAAAAGCCTGAGTTTTTGTATTTACGATATCTGCTATGCCAAAACAGCGGAAGAACGCGATGGTTACATCGCCTATATCGACGAACTCTACAACGCCAACCGTCTGACCGAGATCCTGACAGAAACCTGTTCAATCATTGGCGCCAACATCCTGAACATCGCGCGTCAGGATTACGAACCCCAGGGTGCCAGCGTGACCATTCTGGTCAGCGAAGAGCCGGTCGACCCGAAGCTTATCGACAAAACGGAGCATCCGGGCCCGCTGCCGGAAGTGGTCGTCGCGCACCTCGATAAAAGCCATATCTGCGTGCACACCTATCCGGAGAGCCACCCGGAAGGTGGGCTGTGTACTTTCCGGGCTGACATAGAAGTGTCGACCTGTGGCGTGATTTCCCCGCTAAACGCGCTGAACTATTTAATCCACCAGCTGGAATCGGACATCGTGACCATTGATTATCGCGTGCGCGGCTTTACCCGCGATATCAACGGGATGAAGCACTTCATCGACCATGAGATCAACTCCATCCAGAACTTTATGTCTGACGACATGAAGTCGCTGTATGACATGATGGATGTGAACGTGTATCAGGAAAACATCTTCCATACCAAGATGTTACTTAAGGAGTTTGACCTTAAGCACTACATGTTCCACACCCGACCAGAAGATTTGAGCGAAGACGAGCGCAAGGCCATTACCGACCTGCTCTGGAAAGAGATGCGGGAAATCTACTACGGCCGCAATATTCCTGCCGTGTAACACGCATGCAAACGGATAAAGAAGGAAAAGCGATGATTTTTCCTTCTTTATTATTTTGTTTGTTTCTTAAACCGGCGTTTGTGCCAGTATCATCGCCGCTTCCGTACGATTTCTGACACCCAGTTGACGAAACAAGGCATGGAGATGATTCTTAACCGTTCCTTCCGCAATCCCCAGCACACGACAAATTTGTTTATTACTGTGTCCCTGCACAACAAGATGCAGGATCTCGCGCTGCCGGGGTGAGAGTGTGCGCAAAGGGGGCGGGGAATTATGCATTCGTATTAATTTATGCTCACGCAGGCAACTATCCGGTAAATATATTCTCCCTTGCCGCACCCATTCGATCGCCTGCAATAACTCTTCCGACTCCATTTTCTTTGTCAAAATCCCGGCGGCACCATTCTCCAAAAAACAAATCGGGTTTACATTATCCAGCCGTGAAAAGTTCATCAACACGAAAACATGATCCGCCTGTGATGTTAACTGCGTTAATAATGCTATTTTTTTCTCAATCTCGTAATCAGCATCCAGAATAATAATATCAGCCCGGTTTTTTATTAACCCTTTCCGGTAATGACTCCAACTTACTGATAGTGTTTTATGTTCAGATAATGCCCGATGACCTTGTCATGCAGCTCCACCGATTTTGAGAACGACAGTGACTTCCGTCCCAGCCTTGCCAGATGTTGTCTCAGATTCAGGTTATGCCGCTCAATTCGCTGAGTGTAACGCTTGCTGATTACGTGCAGCTTTCCCTTCAGGCGGGATTCATACAGCGGCCAGCCATCCGTCATCCATACCACGACCTCAAAGGCCGACAGCAGGCTCAGAAGACGCTCCAGTGTGGCCAGAGTGCGTTCACCGAAGACGTGCGCCACAACCGTCCTCCGTATCCTGTCATACGCGTAAAACAGCCAGCGCTGACGTGATTTAGCACCGACGTAGCCCCACTGTTCGTCCATTTCAGCGCAGACAATCACATCACTGCCCGGCTGTATGCGCGAGGTTACCGACTGCGGCCTGAGTTTTTTAAGTGACGTAAAATCGTGTTGAGGCCAACGCCCATAATGCGGGCGGTTGCCCGGCATCCAACACCATTCATGGCCATATCAATGATTTTCTGGTGTGTACCGGGCTGAGAGGCGGTGTAAGTGAACTGTAGCTGCCATGTTTTACGGCAGTGAGAGCAGAGATAGCGCTGATGTCCGGCAGTACTTTTACCGTTACGCACCACGCCTTCAGTAGCTGAGCAGGAGGGACAACTGATGGAGATGGAAGCCACGGGAGCACCTCAAAAACACCATCGTACACTAAATCAGTAAGTTGGCACCATTACCACCCTTTCCAGACCTCATCTTCGCTATGTGCTGCTGTGATATGTAGTGCGGGCGCAAGTTCAGCCCAACGGCATCGGATGCCATGAATGAACAGCGGCAATTCATCATAAATAAGTATATTCATTGTCGTCCCACTTAAATAATCGTTATCTTGTTAGCGGCACTTAAAAACCTCATACAGACCTCAACGCGAGAGCTGCTGTGCGATGAAAAGCAATAACACCAGATGAAATTTTCAATTGCAGGAGTAATGCCGGTTTAATTTATTAAGCACAGCCCGTCACATTTCGCCATGTAACTTTCGATACAGGCCATTCCATACAGACGGAATGATTTCTGAAAACATAACTTTACGCTCATAGATGCTTTATTCATCGATATCCATGATTAAGGGGCAGACATATTCTGCAACCACCAAAATATCGAGGAATGAATTATGCCAGATGCAAATGTTGATGCCGGATTTATAGGTTCAGTTATTAGTTCATTGCCGCTAGACAGTATGATTTCTGCGCCACTACAGGCAATGATTAAAGCCCAAACCCAGGCAGCAAAAAGTTATACCGATTTCTTATTAAGTGTCTGTATTAAGGACGGCAAGGCCGTTTCGGTACAGTTTGATTATGAGGAAACGCTCGTCGATGAGAAAGGCGTGACGACCGGTACACAGACCAAAGTCATGCGTATTCCTCTGCTCGCGGCAGTCGTGCATCCCATCATCTGTATCGAAGAAGGGACTATCGACTTCGAGCTTGAGATCCACCAGAGCGCAGCCAGCAACGAAAGCAGCAGCCAGGAAGGCTCCCTTGAGGGCAAAATCGGCTGGGGTCCATTCTCCGTCAGCGTGAAGGGGAGTGTTAGCCATAAGTCAGAACAGACCCGCTCGACCGATACCCGAGCCAAATACTCCATCCACACCTCTGTAAAACGTCAGCCGATGCCGGAGGCGCTCAGCCGCGTGGTCGATTATCTGACAAATGCTGCCACCAAACCGGCACAACGCGCAGAAGATCAGCCTGCCACACTGCCTGCCACCAACAGTTCAGGTCTGATTACCCCAGCACCGGCCCCTGCCCCGGTCGCGCCGCCTCAAGGGGGTAACGGTTAACCCACACCACACATTCAAACGCATTTAATACCCCTGGCAGGTGCCCGGCTTACGGACACCTGCCTGAAGGAGAAAAAGCATGCCTGATTCACGTCGATTCTGGTTCAGCCGTAAATCGCCCGACGCTGTAACGCCTGAAACCAGTCCCGAAACCCCGGCGGATAAACCGACAACGCTGTCATCAGAAGATCCACCGGACATAACGCCGTCCCATGCTCCCTCCGGCGAAAACGGCAACACCAGAGGCAATGACGGGGGAAATAACGGCGGTGCCGGTGGAGGCGATAACGGTACGCCGCCGCCTCCTGCCGGCAACAAGGGCAACCACGCTATGGGCTTAGATACCCTGGTACAAGGGCTCCAGCACGCGGCTTTCAGTGCCAACCAGTATATGACCCATCAGTACATCGCCGTGCTCTCCCAGTTGTTTGAGCAGGCTCCAGACGGTAGCTACAAACCCGACTACGCCGAGCTTCAGCTGGATGATGAGCATCGTTTGAACGTGCCGCTGGTAACGCTTGCACCACCGCGCAATCTCTCGATGGAGAGAATGAAGATGCGCCTGACCGTTCGCGGTGATGCAACCGAATCCATAAGCACGCTAACAGGACAGGGAGAGCGTGGCCACTTCCTCGTCACCATGGCGCCCCAGCCCCATGAAGGTAAAACGGACACCCAAAACATTGATATTGAAATTGATTTTGTCGCTCAGGAGCCGCCAGAAGCGGTGCTGCGACTGCTTGATGAATTCATCCACCGTATGACTCCCGTCCCCGTAAAGGAGAAAAACCATGAGTGATGCTTTGAAAACAACGGGCAATGGCGGCATTGCCCTTATCAAACAGTATGAAGGCCTGCGTTTAACCACCTACAAAGATGCCGTCGGCATTCCAACCATCGGTTATGGCCATGTCGAAAACCCGATCCCACCAGGCGGCACGCGAACCATCACCGCTGAAGACGCGGAGCAGATCCTACGTGAGGACTTGCAGCGTTTTGAGCATGACGTCAACAACATGCTGACGGTGGAAGTCACCCAGAACCAGTTCGATGCTCTGGTGAGCTTCGCCTTTAATCTGGGGCCAGCCAATCTGAAGAGTTCAACCCTGTTACGCAAAGTGAACAGCGGAGACTTCAACGGCGCAGCTGAAGAATTTCTGAAATGGAACCATGCCGGTGGCCAGGTTCTGGCGGGCCTGACTGCACGTCGGAACGCTGAAAAAAACCTGTTTTTATCCTGATCAATCACGAGGTGTAACATGACAATTCGAATTCTTTCCTGGTGTGCTGACTCCTTTACGCACGAGGCAGACGACCTGCGAGGGGCGGATGAAGATCTGCTGGCACACGCCAAAGAGCGGATGGAATTCCGCCTGAGTCAGGTCAGTGCTCAGCTCAAAACGGTACTGGAAACCGACTCCGGCAGCTGGGATCATACCTTTGTCACGCTTCCAGAATTCTTCTGGAATACCCGCTGGAGTAATGTGCACAGTGAAGATGACATCATGAAGCTCGGTGATTTCTGCATGAGCAATGTCAGCGACTACGTTAACAGACTGATTGATGCCTTCCCTGCCCGTTCCGGGGACCCCTCCTCTGCCATCACCTTTCTGGCGGGAACCTGTGCCATCCTGTATCGAGACGATGACGAGAGTGAGAAGACGCCCTGCCACGACGCCGTTTTTCACGCCGTGAACTGGCTGCTGTGCGGGCAAAATACCCGTAGCGATAAATCCCTGACGATGTGGCCGAAACGCTACGTTTCCACGATTGATTTCTTTCCTCAGACGGACAGCCACGCGATCCCGGGGCATATTTCTGCCCAATTGCCGGATGGTCAGATCATTCATATCGGCGACAGCAGCGAAGTGTCGGCAGAATCATTGCATGGGATCGTTGTCACCGATTACTTCACCAATACTTATGCGGGCGATAAGCCGTTCAGCATTGATATCTGTCTGGATTACTTCACGCAGGGGAATGTTCGCCCGGCGGGCTGGGAGCAACGGATAGCGGAGCTGCAGAGCAAAAACAGCGACATTGATTTTCTGATCGCCTGCGGAATGCCGGTCAGCGATCCACCGCAAAACCCGGGTGGTGTGAAATTCCTTGTACGTAACGACGGTATGCCAGTCGCCTCCCAATGCCAGGCGTGGTCGTTCAGCGCCGGGAGGGCAACACCCGTTGCAGCGACCAACCCTACCGCTAATTTTGTGAGATTTTTACTGTAGCGTAAAACCCGCAGATTCCCTCCGGCTCTCCGGAGGGAATTTCCGTTACTTCTGTTTCATAAACGCCCGGTACGCAGCTACCACCTGCAAAAAGTCCTCGACGCCGCACAGCGACAGGCTCTCTTCATCGTAGTAGCTCATCCCCTCTTCCATCTCATCACCCGAAAACTCCAGCTGGTTGGCGCGCACCATCACCTCTTCGCCATCCATCCACAGCGTGTATTCATGTCCGGCACGTTGCCAGGAGCGTTCACTGCCTTTTACCGTCTTCGCCGCCTGTTCAACTTCATCCAGCAGCGCGAGATCCTCTTTCACCTCTTCGTTAAACCAGTGGCCAACGGCTTCGTGCCCCATCGACATACGCACTTTCACCACTCCGGTGATGTCGCGCAGAAATTCGTAATCCATAGTATTTTCCTCTGCAAAGCCATTAGGGTAATTATCGCAGTAGAGAGGAAGAAAAAAAGCGGGAGAGGCGGGAGGAATGAAAATAAAAAGTGAGAGCAAGACCCAGCGGCCTGATGCCCTCACCCCGTCCCTCTCCCACGGGAGAGGGTGCAAACACTAAAAACCGTCTCGTAGAGACGGTTTGGCTGTTTATACTGCCGTCTGGAAGATAACCCCGTCAGCCTTCTCGGTGTACTGAGAGAGCTGGTCGAAGTTCAGATAGCGATAGGTGTCCACCGCCGTCTTATCTACCTGAGCCACAAAGGTCTGGTACTCTTCCGGCGTTGGCAGCTTGCCAATCAGCGCCGCAACCGCAGCCAGCTCCGCAGAAGCCAGGTAAACGTTCGCACCGGTACCTAAACGGTTCGGGAAGTTACGGGTAGAGGTGGAGACCACCGTCGCACCGTCCGCCACGCGCGCCTGGTTACCCATACACAGGGAACAACCTGGGATTTCGATACGCGCACCACTCTTACCAAACACGCTGTAGTAACCTTCTTCCGTCAGCTGTGCGGCATCCATACGGGTTGGCGGTGCCACCCACAGGCGGGTCGGCAGCTGGCCTTTATGGGTATCCAGCAGCTTACCGGCAGCACGGAAGTGACCGATGTTGGTCATGCAGGAGCCGATGAACACTTCGTCGATCTTATCGCCCTGCACATCAGAGAGCAGACGCGCATCGTCAGGATCGTTCGGCGCACACAGGATTGGCTCTTTGATATCCGCCAGATCGATGTCGATCACCGCCGCATACTCTGCGTCAGCGTCCGCTTCCAGCAGCTGCGGATCCGCCAGCCATTTCTCCATGCCCTGGATACGACGCTCCAGCGTACGACGGTCGCCGTAGCCTTCTGCAATCATCCACTTCAGCAGCACGATGTTGGAGGTCAGATACTCAATAATCGGCTCTTTGTTCAGCTTGATGGTACAGCCCGCCGCAGAACGCTCAGCGGAGGCATCGGTCAGCTCGAACGCCTGCTCCACTTTCAGATCCGGCAGACCTTCGATTTCCAGAATGCGGCCAGAGAAGATGTTTTTCTTCCCTTTCTTCTCAACGGTCAGCAGGCCCTGTTTAATCGCATACAGCGGGATCGCGTGAACCAGGTCGCGCAGGGTGATACCCGGCTGCATTTTACCTTTGAAGCGCACCAGCACTGATTCCGGCATATCCAGCGGCATCACGCCGGTCGCAGCCGCAAATGCCACCAGACCGGAGCCCGCCGGGAAGGAGATACCGATAGGGAAACGGGTGTGGGAGTCACCACCGGTACCCACGGTATCCGGCAGCAGCATGCGGTTCAGCCAGGAGTGGATAACACCGTCACCTGGACGCAGGGAGACACCGCCACGGTTCATGATGAAGTCTGGCAGCGTGTGGTGCGTGGTCACGTCAACCGGCTTCGGATACGCCGCTGTGTGACAGAAGGACTGCATCACCAGATCAGAAGAGAAGCCCAGGCACGCCAGGTCTTTCAGTTCGTCACGGGTCATTGGGCCGGTGGTGTCCTGAGACCCCACGGAAGTCATCTTCGGCTCGCAGTATGCGCCAGGGCGAATACCCGCAACGCCGCATGCGCGACCCACCATTTTCTGCGCCAGCGAATAACCACGGTTGCTTTCCGCAACATCTTTCGCGTGACGGAACACGTCTGAGTGCGGCAGGCCCAGCGCTTCACGCGCTTTGGTGGTCAGGCCACGACCGATGATCAGCGGGATACGGC
Organism: Enterobacter kobei; assembly: GCF_001729765.1. Lineage (NCBI taxonomy): Bacteria > Pseudomonadati > Pseudomonadota > Gammaproteobacteria > Enterobacterales > Enterobacteriaceae > Enterobacter > Enterobacter kobei. The sequence goes on along the minus strand of NZ_CP017181.1, from coordinate 748,492 downwards.
CACCGGCACGCACTTCGTCGATCAGCACGTCGGTTTTCAGCTCGAAGCTTGCCAGTAGTTCGTTAGTGTCGTGGTTACGCACTTCGCCTTTATACGGGTAGACGTCAATCACGTCGCCCATGTTCAGGTTACTGACATCCACTTCAATCGGCAGCGCACCTGCATCTTCCATGGTGTTAAAGAAGATAGGGGCAATTTTGCCGCCGAGGCACAGGCCGCCGCCGCGCTTGTTAGGCACGTGCGGAATGTCGTCACCCATGAACCACAGCACGGAGTTGGTCGCGGACTTACGGGAAGAACCGGTACCCACAACATCACCCACATAGGCCAGCGGGAAACCTTTCTCCTGAAGCGCTTCGATCTGTTTGATCGGGCCGACGCTACCCGGCTGATCCGGCTCAATGCCTTCACGGGCATTCTTCAGCATCGCCAGGGCGTGCAGAGGGATATCAGGACGAGACCACGCATCCGGCGCCGGAGAGAGGTCATCGGTGTTGGTTTCACCGGTCACTTTGAAGACGGTCACGGTAATTTTTTCAGCCAGGGCCGGACGGTTGAGGAACCATTCGGCATCCGCCCAGGACTGCATCACCTGCTTCGCATAGACATTGCCCGCTTTGGCTTTTTCTTCGACATCGTAGAAGTTATCGAACATCAGCAGCGTTGAAGAGAGCGCTTTCGCGGCAATCGGTGCCAGCGTGTCGTTATCCAGCGCGTCAATCAGCGGATGAATGTTGTAACCACCCTGCATAGTGCCGAGCAGTTCAATGGCTTTTTCAGGAGTAACCAGTGGGGAGGTGGCTTCGCCTTTGGCGATAGCAGCAAGGAATCCGGCTTTTACGTAGGCAGCTTCATCTACGCCAGGCGGTACGCGGTTGATCAGCAGATCTAACAGGAATTCTTCTTCGCCCTTAGGCGGGTTCTTCAGCAGCTCGACGAGCGCGGCCATTTGGGTTGCATCTAACGGTTTGGGTACAATTCCCTCGGCGGCACGTTCTGCTACGTGCTTACGGTATTCTTCTAGCACGACGGTTCTCCTCGCTCTCATTGTCATATGCGGCGGGCGTTCTCTTCACGCTCCTGTGAGACAGCAGTTTGTAGGGTAAATGCCCGATACCGCGTCGGGCAGCATAGCAGGATTTCTGCACAGTGTTAATCTGTTTACAAAAAAGCAACATTAAAATATTTGCTGAATCGTTAAGCATGGTGTAGCGGGGAAACGAGACGAATTTGGGGTACAAAAAAACCGCTTCACAGCGGTTAATTTGTTGCCTTGCGGTGGTAGCACACCGGGTTGGCAGATTTGCGGCAATCCCAACGCGATGAATTTTGCATCACGCCACGCTGGCTTGCAAGCCATTATGTCGATTTTGCGTAGCGCCTTCCTGCTTCGAATAAAAATCCGTTCAACTTCATTTTTCGTCTTCTGAAAGACCGCTGAGTCGATTACTCTTCTCCCCGGCCTGCTTCGCTGGCGTAGCAACCAGTCACCGGGCCCGGGAGCAGTTCCGTAACCTACGCGGCAATCCCAACTTGCCTGGTTCTGCCTTTCCCGGTGAAGAATGAACCCGCGTAGCCTGTACAGGAACGCATGCAATGGAGATGCGAATCACTGCGCTGATCGTTGCGATCGGTTTACTGCTTACCGCACTACACGGTGGCTGGAACATATCCGACATCACGGTGCTGTTCGTCGTCAACCTCGGCAACTAGCTGCTGGCCGCTCGCAAGAGCGGCCTTCTGAAACCCCGGCGGTTTTTCAACCATCCTATATAATTGTGTAATAAATATTCACACTCTTTGTCCGGACAAAATCGACGCTTCCCAAGAAAAGTCAAAACCGTAAAAGACGGGTGAATAATACTCACGCCAACCGTAACGCCTCACGGCACAGCGCTTGTCTCGTTGGAGTCACTATATGAAGTTGCCCTTTAAGCCACATCTGCTCGTCCTTCTGTGCAGTACCGGGCTGTTTGCCGCCTCTGGCGTGATGTTTGTCAAAAGCCGTGCATCAGAGCCTGTCGCTCCCGCGCCTGTCGCCCAACAACAGGTGGCAACACCTGCGGCCCAACCCGCTCCCGTTGTCGCACCAGCTTACACGGCCGCGCAAATCGATCAGTGGGTCGCCCCGATTGCGCTCTACCCGGACGCGCTGCTGTCTCAAATTTTAATGGCATCGACCTATCCGGCCAACGTTATCCAGGCCGCGCAGTGGTCAAAAGATAACCCCAACATGCAGGGCGATGCCGCGATTCAGGCGGTGGCGAGCCAGCCGTGGGATCCCAGCGTGAAATCGCTGGTGGCGTTTCCTCAGTTAATGTCGCTGATGGGCGGGAATCCACCGTGGGTACAAAACCTCGGCGATGCGTTTCTCGCGCAGCCGAAGGACGTGATGGATTCCGTTCAGCGCCTGCGCGCGCTGGCGCAGAAGACCGGCGCTTTACAATCCACGCCTCAGCAGACGGTCACCACCGTGACAAAACCGGCGCCAGCGAAAACTACCTCCAGCGAGTCAACCACATCTACCGCGCCCGCACCCACGGTCATTAAAATTGAATCCGCTGACCCGCAGGTCGTTTACGTCCCCACCTATAACCCCAATACGGTTTACGGTACCTGGCCAAACAGCGCGTATCCGCCAACCTATCTCCCGCCCTCGCCTGGAGAGCAATTTACCGACAGCCTGGTGAAAGGCTTAGGCTTTAGCCTGGGCGTGGCGACAACCTACGCCATCTTCAGCAATATCGACTGGGATGACGATGATGACTGGGATCATCACCATCATGACGATGACTGGGATCACGGCGGCTATAATCGCAACGGTGATAACAACATCAATATTAACGTTCAGAACTTTAATAAAATCAGTGGTCAGCGTCTGACGGACGCCAGCCGCACCTGGCAGCACAACCCGGCCTACCGGGAAGGTGTGCCCTACCCGACAAACCAGCTCAACACGCGCTTCCACTCCACCAACACGGCTACGGGGCTCAGCGCAACACAGCAAAAACCGGTTAACCGCGATAGCCAGCGTCAGGCCGCCCTCAGCCAGATGGAGAAATCGACGGGCAAAACCTTCCCACAGACTGCGCACCCGGGGATTAAAGATGCACAGCGGCAGGCCTCAAGTGAACAGCTCAAGCAGATTTCTCAGCGCAGTAACTACCGTGGCTATGACACCAAAACTCAGACGGCGAAGCGGACAACCACACAGCAGCGCGAAAACCGCCAGACCGCAACGCAGCGACAGGAGAAACGAATCTCACAACCTGCGCAACAACACGCGCTCCAGCAGCGAACCAGTCAGCCCAGGGCGAATGCGCTGAGCGGTAACGACAGTCGCTCCGCCAACTGGCAAGCCCAGCAGCAGCGTGGTTCGCAAAGCAGACAACTGGCTGCCCGTCATCAGCCGCCGCGTCAGGCATCTGCCGGACGTGTTGAACACCGTGAATTCCGTCATCGTTAAGGGAGCAAACATGAAAAATAAACTTCTCTGTGGAATGGTGGTGTTCATGATGTCGGCGTCCGCGATGGCGCAGCAATCTTTCAGCACGCCAGAACAGGCAACAGATGCGCTGGCTAGCGCCATCAGCGAGCAAAACGAAAGTGCGATGAGCAATCTGCTCGGCGAAAACTGGCGCGACTTTCTGCCGCCTGAAGGGGTAGATCCTGATGCCGTTGCTCGCTTCCTGCGTGACTGGAAAGTCCGGCACAACACGGTTGTCGAGGGTAACACAGCACATCTTGCTGTCGGAGACAGCGGCTGGCAGCTTCCCATCCCGGTGGTTAAAACCGCTTCCGGCTGGCAATTTGACATGAAAGAAGGGGCCGAGGAGATCCTGACCCGCGAGATTGGGCGTAACGAGCTTGCCGCCATTGAAGCCTTACATGCCTATGTGGATGCCCAGCAGAACTATTTTGCGCTGAACCAGAAATACGCGCAGAAAATTGTCAGCGCGGACGGGAAAAAGGATGGTTTGTACTGGCCCGTCTCGCCAGGCGAAACGCCAAGCCCACTTGGTCCGGCGTTCAGTCCGAAAGAGCCTGGGGCGGGATACCACGGCTATCGCTTCCGCATCCTGCCGGATAATAACGGTTTCGCGATGGTGGCCTGGCCGGTCAGCTATGGTCAAACCGGCGTGATGAGCTTCGTGATAAACCAGAACGACAAGGTTTACCAGTCCGATCTCGGCCGCGATTCTGAGCAGAAAGTCCGGGTGATGACCGCGTATAGCCCGGATAAAACCTGGCAGCCCGTCGAACCCTGAGTAACGTCAACGGACCACGTTTTGTAGGCCGGGTAAGGCGAAGCCGCCACCCGGCTGTTTTACTTACAGAATATTTGCCACTGATTTCGCCAACTGCGCTTCCAGAACTGGTTTCGCTTCTTCGAATTTCAAATTGACCTTGTTAGCATTCGATACCACGCGGGTCTGATACTTCGCGCGATCGCCCTGCTCGCTGCTGGTTTGCAGCTTCACGCCGGACGTACCCTGACGCAGCGCCGCAATGTTATCGGTGGTGACTTTCGCTTTGCTACGCTCAGAGATCTGCAGGTCGGTAACCATGGTGTAGTTCACATCTTCTACCATCGCATCTGCCGCCATGCCAATTAGCCCAGCCGCCAGACCCACGCCCAGCGCGGCGCCAGAGGAGTTGCTGTTGTAGGCGGTAATACCGGCACCCAGAGCGGCCCCCACGGCGGCGCCTTCATAGCCGGTTTTCAGGTAGCCCTGAGACTCGCGCAGGTCCATTTTGTCTGCTTTAAGGACGTTAGCCTGCACCCAGTAGTATGCGCTGTCAGGTGAGGACGTTACCTTATACCCTTTAGCGCTCAGATCGTTTGCCAGCAGCGTCTGGAGGTTGCTCATGTCTTTATCGGAGGTGTTTTTAACCTGGATGTAGACCGTTTTTTCACTGGAAGGCTCAAGCCAGATGGTCTCACTCATCTGGGTTTTCACTTCCAGGTTGCGTTTTTTCACGGCAGTCGTCATCGCGCCACATCCGGTCAGCGTCATGACTGACGCCAGTAAGCCAATTCCCACAACTTTCTTTAAAGACATGCGTTTTCCTTTTTTCGTGTAATTAAAAGTCCAGAACCCCTGAACAGCGCAGCCAGTAGCCACACAACGGTGAAAAAAGTATCGGCAGATGAAGAGGAATTTTTAGCGGAAATATCAACGAGATGACTACCAATTTGGGTAGTTTTAGGGCAAAAAAAACGCCTCCGGAGAGGCGTTTAGCAATCAAAAGAAACTTATTTCTTCTTCGCTTTCGCGTTTGGCAGGTCGGTGATGCTACCTTCAAACACTTCTGCCGCCAGGCCCACGGACTCGTGCAGAGTCGGGTGAGCGTGGATGGTCAGCGCGATGTCTTCCGCGTCGCAACCCATTTCGATCGCCAGACCGATTTCACCCAGCAGCTCGCCGCCGTTGGTCCCGACAATCGCACCACCGATCACGCGGTGAGTCTCTTTGTCGAAGATCAGTTTGGTCATACCGTCTGCGCAGTCGGAAGCGATAGCACGGCCAGAAGCAGCCCACGGGAAGGTGGCGGTTTCGTAGCTGATGCCTTTCTCTTTCGCTTCTTTCTCAGTCAGACCCACCCATGCCACTTCTGGCTCGGTGTACGCGATAGATGGGATCACTTTCGGATCGAAGTAGTGTTTCATGCCGGCGATAACTTCAGCGGCAACGTGACCTTCGTGAACACCTTTGTGCGCCAGCATTGGCTGACCGACGATATCGCCGATAGCAAAGATGTGCGGCACGTTAGTGCGCAGCTGTTTGTCAACGCGGATAAAACCACGGTCGTCCACTTCCACGCCAGCTTTGCCCGCGTCGAGGTTTTTACCGTTCGGCACACGGCCGATAGCCACCAGCACGGCGTCGTAACGCTGTGGTTCGGATGGGGCTTTTTTGCCTTCCATGGAAACGTAAATACCGTCTTCTTTGGCTTCAACGGCAGTTACTTTGGTTTCCAGCATCAGGTTGAATTTCTTGCTGATACGTTTGGTGAAGACTTTAACGATGTCTTTGTCTGCAGCCGGGATAACCTGGTCGAACATTTCAACCACGTCAATGTCTGAACCCAGCGCATGGTACACGGTACCCATTTCCAGACCGATGATACCGCCACCCATAACCAGCAGGCGCTTAGGAACGGTTTTCAGCTCCAGTGCATCGGTGGAATCCCACACGCGCGGATCTTCATGTGGAATGAATGGCAGTTCGATTGGGCGAGAACCTGCCGCGATGATCGCGTTGTCGAAGTTGATCACGGTTTTGCCGTTTTCGCCTTCCACTTCCAGGGTGTTCGCACCGGTGAATTTACCCAGACCGTTTACCACTTTCACTTTACGGCCTTTGGCCATACCCGCCAGACCGCCGGTCAGCTGAGTGATAACTTTCTCTTTCCAGGTACGAATTTTGTCGATATCGGTTTTCGGCTCGCCGAAGACGATACCGTGTTCAGCCAGCGCTTTGGCTTCTTCGATCACTTTCGCGACGTGCAGCAGCGCTTTAGAAGGGATACAGCCGACGTTCAGACAAACACCACCGAGGGTGCTGTAACGTTCTACGATGACGGTTTCCAGACCTAAATCCGCGGCGCGGAATGCTGCGGAATAACCTGCCGGGCCTGCCCCAAGTACTACGACCTGAGTTTTGATTTCTGTGCTCATCATGACCTCTTAATTTATACCCGTCGTCCACCGGGTCGTTCTATCCGCCCGCATTTTACAAAATTGTTAACAATTTTGAAACAACAAACGGCTCATGAATTTTTGCTTACGCCAGTAACCTCAAAAACATCGTGAGATTACCAGAAAAAAGCCGGCCGACTGGCCGGCTTTTCGATTACATCACCAGGCGGCGAATGTCGCTCAGCATGTTGTTGATGATGGTGATGAAACGCGCACCATCAGCACCGTCGATCACGCGGTGGTCGAAGGACAGAGAGATTGGCATCATCAGACGCGGCACAAACTCTTTACCATTCCACACCGGCTCCATCGCGGACTTGGACACACCGAGGATAGCCACTTCCGGCGCGTTCACAATCGGCGCGAAGTGGGTAGTGCCCAGGCCACCGATGCTGGAGATAGTGAAGCAGCCGCCCTGCATTTCGCCGGCAGTCAGCTTACCATCACGCGCTTTTTTGGAGATGGTGGTCAGTTCACGGGACAGCTCAGTGATGCTCTTCTTGTTCACGTCCTTGAAGACCGGAACAACCAGACCATTTGGCGTATCAACCGCAACACCGATGTTGATGTATTTCTTCAGCGTCAGCTTCTGGCCGTCTTCAGACAGGGAGCTGTTGAAGCGTGGCATCTGCTCAAGTGCAGCGGCAACGGCTTTCATGATGAAGACCACTGGGGTGAATTTCACGTCCAGTTTACGCTTCTCAGCTTCGGCGTTCTGCTGTTTACGGAACGCTTCCAGATCGGTGATATCGGTTTTGTCGAAGTGCGTAACGTGCGGGATCATCACCCAGTTACGGCTCAGGTTAGCACCAGAGATTTTCTGGATACGGCCCAGTTCCACTTCTTCGATTTCGCCGAACTTGCTGAAGTCCACTTTCGGCCATGGCAGCATGCCCGGGATACCGCCGCCAGCGGCTGCAGCAGGTGCAGCTTCGGCACGTTTCACCGCGTCTTTCACGTAGGTCTGAACGTCTTCGCGCAGGATACGACCCTTACGGCCAGTCCCTTTCACTTTCGCCAGGTTCACACCGAACTCGCGCGCCAGGCGACGAATCAGCGGGGTGGCGTGGACATACGCGTCGTTTTCAGCGAACTCAGATTTTTCTGCTTTCGCAGCAGGGGCAGCAGCAGGTTTAGCAGCCTGAGCCGGTGCAGCAGCCGGTGCTGGAGCAGCAGCGGCAGCCGGAGCGGCGGCAGGCGCAGCGCCTTCCACTTCGAAGACCATGATCAGAGAGCCGGTAGACACTTTGTCGCCAGTGCTGATTTTGATCTCTTTAACGGTACCCGCGAACGGCGCAGGAACTTCCATGGAAGCTTTGTCGCCTTCAACGGTGATCAGTGACTGTTCAGCGGCAACTTTGTCGCCCACTTTCACCATCACTTCCGTCACTTCAACTTCGTCACCGCCGATGTCCGGTACGTTAACGTCTTTCGCGCCGCCAGCAGCAGCCGGTGCAGCGGCCGGAGCCGGAGCAGCAGCCTGAGCAGGCGCGGAAGCAGGTGCAGCACCCGCCACTTCGAAGACCATGATCAGGGAGCCTGTAGACACTTTGTCACCGGTGTTGATCTTGATCTCTTTAACGGTACCCGCGAACGGCGCAGGGACTTCCATAGAGGCTTTGTCACCTTCTACGGTGATCAGTGATTGCTCAGCCGCAACGGTGTCGCCCACTTTCACCAGGATTTCGGTGACTTCGACTTCGTCACCGCCGATGTCAGGCACGTTCACTTCTTTTGCTGCGGCGGCAGCTGCTGGAGCAGCAGCCGGAGCGGCTTCTTTCTTCTCTTCCTGCGCAGGTGCAGCAGCTGCTGCACCGTCGGCGGAATCGAAAATCATGATCAGTTTGCCGGTCTCGGTTTTATCGCCAACAGAGACTTTAATCTCTTTAACGATGCCAGCCTGAGGAGACGGGACTTCCATAGAGGCTTTGTCGCCTTCTACGGTGATCAGCGACTGTTCAGCTTCAACTTTGTCGCCCACTTTGACCAGGATCTCGGTGATTTCAACTTCATCAGCCCCGATGTCCGGTACATTGATTTCGATAGCCATTATTCTTTTACCTCTTACGCCAGACGCGGGTTAACTTTATCTGCATCGATGTTGAATTTGGTAATTGCGTCCGCAACCACTTTCTTATCGATTTCGCCACGTTTAGCCAGTTCGCCCAGTGCTGCTACAACCACGTAAGAAGCATCAACTTCGAAGTGGTGACGCAGGTTTTCGCGGCTGTCTGAACGACCGAAGCCGTCAGTACCCAGTACGCGATAATCATCAGCTGGAACGTAAGTACGAACCTGCTCAGCGAACAGTTTCATATAGTCAGTAGACGCCACCGCTGGCGCGTCGTTCATCACCTGAGCGATGTACGGAACGCGTGGAGTTTCCATTGGGTGCAGCATGTTCCAGCGCTCACAATCCTGGCCATCACGAGCCAGTTCAGTGAAGGAGGTCACGCTGTACACGTCGGAACCGACACCGTAGTCCTTCGCCAGGATCTGTGCGGCTTCACGCACGTGACGCAGGATAGAGCCGGAGCCCAGCAGCTGAACTTTACCTTTGCTACCTTCAACAGTTTCGAGTTTGTAGATACCTTTACGGATACCTTCCTCGGCACCTGCTGGCATTGCCGGCATGTGGTAGTTTTCGTTCAGGGTGGTGATGTAGTAGTAAATGTTCTCTTGCGCTTCACCGTACATGCGCTGCAGACCGTCATGCATGATAACTGCCACTTCGTACGCGTAAGACGGGTCGTAAGAGATACAGTTAGGGATAGTCAGAGACTGAATGTGGCTGTGACCATCTTCGTGCTGCAGACCTTCACCGTTCAGGGTCGTACGACCAGAAGTACCACCGATCAGGAAGCCGCGAGCCTGCTGGTCGCCTGCCTGCCAGCACAGGTCACCGATACGCTGGAACCCGAACATGGAGTAGTAAATGTAGAACGGGATCATCGGCAGGTTGTTGGTGCTGTAAGAGGTCGCAGCAGCCAGCCATGATGCGCCTGCACCCAGCTCGTTGATACCTTCCTGCAGGATCTGACCTTTCTCGTCTTCTTTATAGTAAGCAACCTGCTCACGGTCCTGCGGGGTGTACTGCTGGCCGTTCGGGCTGTAGATACCGATCTGACGGAACAGACCTTCCATACCGAAAGTACGCGCTTCGTCGGCGATGATTGGCACCAGACGATCTTTGATCGACTTGTTCTTCAGCATCACGTTCAGGGCACGAACGAAAGCGATAGTGGTAGAGATCTCTTTGTTCTGCTCTTCGAGCAGCTGAGAGAAGTCTTCCAGCGCTGGCAGTTCCAGCTTCTCGGTGAAGTTAGGCTGACGAGCTGGCAGGTAGCCTTTCAGCGCCTGACGACGTTCGTGCAGGTACTTGTGCTCTTCAGAACCTTCCGGGAAGGTGATGTAAGACAGGTTTTCTACCTGCTCATCGGTCACTGGAACGTTGAAACGGTCGCGGATATAACGCACGCCGTCCATGTTCATTTTCTTAACCTGGTGAGCGATGTTTTTACCTTCTGCGGTATCACCCATGCCGTAACCTTTGATGGTATGGGCCAGGATAACAGTCGCTTTACCTTTGGTCTCACGCGCTTTTTTCAGTGCCGCGTAGATTTTCTTCGGATCGTGACCACCACGGTTCAGCGCCCAGATCTGCTCATCAGTCCAGTCTGCAACCAGTGCGGCGGTTTCAGGATATTTACCGAAGAAGTGCTCACGCACGTAGGCACCGTCTTTGGATTTGAAGGTCTGGTAGTCACCGTCAACGGTTTCGTTCATCAGCTGGATCAGTTTACCGCTGGTGTCTTTACGCAGCAGTTCGTCCCAACGGGAACCCCACATGACTTTGATTACGTTCCAGCCAGCACCCGCGAAGATGCCTTCCAGTTCGTTGATGATCTTGCCGTTACCGGTTACCGGACCATCCAGACGCTGCAGGTTACAGTTGATGATGAAGCACAGGTTGTCCAGCTTCTCACGGGTTGCGATGGTGATCGCACCTTTAGATTCTGGTTCATCCATTTCGCCGTCGCCCAGGAAGGCGTAAACGGTCTGCTCAGAGGTGTCTTTCAGACCACGGTGTTCCAGATATTTCAGGAATTTAGCCTGATAGATCGCACCGATTGGACCCAGACCCATGGATACGGTCGGGAACTGCCAGAATTCAGGCATCAGTTTAGGGTGCGGGTAAGAAGACAGGCCTTTACCGTGAACTTCCTGACGGAAGTTGTTCATCTGCTCTTCAGTCAGACGACCTTCCAGGAATGCACGTGCATAGATGCCCGGAGAGATGTGGCCCTGGAAGTACACCAGATCGCCGCCGTCTTTCTCGTTCGCTGCACGGAAGAAGTGGTTAAAGCACACTTCGTAAACGGTCGCAGAAGACTGGAAGGACGCCATGTGGCCACCCAGCTCCAGATCTTTCTTGGACGCGCGCAGAACAGTCATGATGGCGTTCCAGCGGATAGCTGAACGGATACGACGTTCCAGATCCAGATTGCCCGGGTATTCCGGTTCGTCTTCAACGGCAATCGTGTTTACGTAGTTGCTAGCCCCTGCACCTGAAGCAACCTTCACGCCGCCTTTGCGGGCTTCAGAAAGCAGCTGATCAATCAGATACTGAGCGCGCTCAACACCTTCTTCACGGATGACCGATTCGATCGCCTGTAGCCAGTCGCGAGTTTCGATCGGATCCACGTCATTTTGGAGACGTTCTGACATGGGGGTATTCCTTATCTATCTAATACGTTGATTTGTCTGGAACCTGTCCCATTGTGCTCTTCAGCAAGAACACAATAAGACAGGTTCTGCGTTTAGTTGCCGCGCTCTAAAAGTACCTGGCGCTTAATCCTTTCGTTGCTGTATGCGGCGTAATGAACGTTCGCGACGCGATTGTTCACGGCTGCGGTCCAGCAAGATTTCCTCAATGAAAGCCAGGTGACGGTGCGACGCTTCGCGCGCCTGCTCCGGTTCCCCGGCCATTATCGCCTCGAATATTCGGGTGCGATGGTTGCTTACCAGTGGGAGCATCTCCCGACGGGCATACAACAATTCAAAATTCTGACGAACGTTCTGGGCCAGCATCGGCTCCATGCAGCGTAGCAGATGGAGGAGCACCACATTGTGTGCCGCTTCGGTGACGGCGATTTGATACTGGACGACGGCGCTGGACTCGGCGTCTAAATCGCCGGACTGCTGTGCCCGTTCAATGGCCTGATGCAGCTCGCGGATACGCACGCGATCTTCATCAGTGCTGCGAAGGGCAGCGTAATAGGCCGCAATACCTTCCAGCGCGTGACGGGTCTCAAGCAGGTCAAACTGGGATTCTGGGTGGTCAGAGAGAAGTTCTACCAGCGGATCGCTGAAGCTCTGCCACAGGCTGTTTTGCACAAAGGTTCCGCCGCCCTGGCGACGAAGCAGCAAGCCCTTTGCTTCGAGGCGTTGAATCGCCTCACGCAGAGAGGGACGTGAAACGTCGAACTGTTTTGCCAGTTCGCGTTCTGGCGGAAGTTTCTCACCCGGGCGCAGAGTCCCTTCGAGGATTAAAAACTCCAGCTGCTGCTCAATCACATCAGATAGTTTTGGTTGGCGAATTTTGCTGTAGGCCATATTCCCTGTCTTACGCCTTTTTGCCCGGAGTCAATTGGTCTTACCAATTTATATTTCGTATCGCTAAAGTAACAAAGTATTCACCTTCTGTCCATATTGGTTTTGATTGAAATCAGTAAACCCTGCACATTTTAACAACCTTACAGAAATAACGTTTCAGAAATGTAACTTTGCACAAATGAGTTGATTACTCCCAAAGTGGGAGTTTTAACCATAATGAAACGAGGGTTTTTGCAATCTGAAGCGATTCAACAAGGCAAATTATGAAAATTCGCCCACTTAAGGCGCATTTCTATTCTATAGGTTGGGGTAAGAAGCGAGAGCGGAGTGATTTACAAATGCTTTCTTTTTATTCAACTCGTCATCAGCCCTTCATAAAGCAGGTGCATTCACAGGCACTTACCACTATTCTGGCGCTTACGGAAGTCATCTCCGCTTTTTTCGGTTCGTTTAACCGTAAAGAAATAAATACAGAATATGGATTTTCATAATTACACACGCACAGCGTGACATAACAACCACACACGAGGTTTCAAATGGAAGCTCAACAGCACGGCGATCAGCTAAAGCGCGGGCTAAAAAACCGCCATATTCAGCTCATCGCACTGGGCGGTGCTATTGGTACCGGCCTGTTTCTGGGCAGCGCATCCGTTATCCAGTCTGCCGGTCCGGGCATTATTTTGGGTTACGCGATTGCGGGTTTCATTGCTTTTCTGATCATGCGCCAGTTAGGTGAAATGGTTGTCGAGGAGCCGGTCGCTGGCTCCTTCAGCCACTTTGCCTATAAGTACTGGGGCAGCTTTGCCGGTTTCGCCTCCGGCTGGAACTACTGGGTATTGTACGTTCTGGTTGCCATGGCCGAGCTGACTGCCGTCGGGAAGTATATTCAGTTCTGGTATCCCGACATCCCAACCTGGGTTTCTGCTGCAGCTTTCTTCGTCATTATCAACGCCATTAACCTCACCAACGTAAAAGTGTTCGGTGAGATGGAGTTCTGGTTTGCCATCATCAAAGTGATCGCCGTCGTGGCGATGATTATCTTTGGCGGCTGGCTGCTGTTCAGCGGCAACGGTGGCCCACAGGCAACCGTGCGTAACCTCTGGGAACAGGGCGGCTTCCTGCCTCACGGCATGACCGGTCTGGTGATGATGATGGCCATCATTATGTTCTCTTTCGGCGGTCTGGAACTGGTGGGTATCACCGCCGCAGAAGCCGACAATCCTGAGCAGAGCATCCCGAAAGCGACGAATCAGGTTATCTACCGAATTCTGATCTTCTATGTGGGCTCGCTGGCAGTCCTGCTCTCCCTGCTGCCATGGACGCGCGTCACTGCCGACACCAGTCCGTTTGTGCTGATTTTCCACGAACTGGGTGATACCGTCGTGGCGAACGCGCTCAATGTCGTGGTGCTGACCGCGGCGCTTTCCGTGTACAACAGCTGCGTATACTGCAACAGCCGTATGCTGTTCGGTCTGGCCCAGCAGGGCAATGCGCCGAAGATGCTGCTCAACGTTGATAAACGCGGCGTGCCGGTCAACACCATCATTGTTTCAGCCATCGTGACGGCGCTGTGCGTGCTGATTAACTACATGGCGCCGGAATCCGCATTTGGCCTGCTAATGGCACTGGTGGTCTCTGCACTGGTCATCAACTGGGCGATGATCAGCCTGGCGCACATCAAGTTCCGCCGCGCGAAACAGCAGCAGGGCGTGACGACGCGCTTCCCTGCCCTGCTCTATCCGCTGGGTAACTGGATCTGCCTGCTGTTTATGGCGGCCGTGCTGGTGATCATGCTGATCACGCCGGGTATGGCAATCTCCGTCTACCTGATCCCGGTCTGGATTGCCGTGCTGGGCGTTGGCTATCTCTTCAGCCAGAAAAGCCGCAAGGCCATGAAGGCCCACTAAGTCTCCTCCGCGGTACCTGCTTTTGCGGGTACCGCGCGTTGTTACCTCCCTCACACTTTCATCCCTACAGCGTTTTTATCCATATCACCGCCCTGATACTGCAACGCATATATTCGTTTGCCAGCAAATAATTCTCTCCATACCGAAACCCGGAGAGCAGTCTATGGATAACGCTAAACTGTCAGTAAAAGAAAAGATCGGCTATGGGATGGGCGATGCAGGTTGCAACATCATCTTTGGCGCCATCATGCTGTTTGTTAACTATTTTTATACCGACATATTTGGCCTCGCGCCTGCGCTGGTGGGGGTCTTACTGCTGTCGGTCCGTGTGATTGACGCCGTCACCGACCCTATCATGGGGGCAATTGCCGACCGCACCCGCAGTAAATATGGCCGTTTTCGTCCATGGCTGCTGTGGATTGCCTTCCCCTACGCGCTGTTCAGTATTCTGATGTTCACCACACCGGAGTGGAGCTATAACAGCAAAGTTATCTATGCGTTTGTCACCTACTTCCTGCTCTCATTAACCTATACGGCCATCAACATCCCTTACTGCTCGTTAGGAGGGGTGATCACCAACGATCCGAAAGAGCGTGTGGCCTGCCAGTCCTACCGCTTCGTGCTGGTCGGCATCGCCACGTTGCTGCTGTCATTGACGCTGCTGCCGATGGCCGACTGGTTTGGCGGGGATAACAAAGCCAAAGGCTACCAGATGGCAATGACCGTACTGGCGCTGATTGGCACCTGCATGTTCCTGTTCTGCTTCGCCACCGTGCGCGAGCGCGTGCGCCCGGCGGTGCAGACCCACGACGAGCTGAAAAATGACCTGAAAGACGTGTGGAAAAACGACCAGTGGGTGCGAATTTTGCTCCTGACGCTCTGCAACGTCTGCCCGGGCTTTATCCGCATGGCGGCAACCATGTATTACGTCACCTGGGTGATGGGCCAGAGCACCCACTTCGCCACCGTGTTTATCAGCCTGGGGGTTATCGGCATGATGCTTGGCAGCGTGCTGGCAAAAGTGCTGACCGACCGCTGGTGTAAACTGAAGGTCTTCTTCTGGACCAATATCGTGCTGGCGATATTTTCCTGCGCCTTCTATTTCTTCGACCCGAAAGCCACCGTCACCATCGTGGTGCTCTACGTTCTGCTGAACATCCTGCACCAGATCCCGTCTCCGCTGCACTGGTCGCTGATGGCTGACGTGGATGACTACGGCGAGTGGAAAACCGGGAAACGCATCACCGGGATCAGCTTCTCCGGCAACATTTTCTTCCTGAAGCTGGGTCTGGCGATTGCCGGGGCAATGGTCGGTTTTCTGCTCTCCTGGTACGGTTACGACGCAGGCGCAAAAGCGCAAAGCGCGGAGGCCATTAACGGTATCGTACTGCTGTTTACCGTTATTCCTGGCGTTGGATACTTAATTACCGCGGGCGTTGTACGCCTGCTGAAAGTGGACCGCGAAACCATGAAGATGATCCAGTCCGATCTGGAAAAGCGCCGCGCCAACTACCGCGAGCTGAACGCTTATCAGGAACTCAAAGCCGCAGAGACAAAATAAGGAAAGTTGCATGCAAACCTGGCCAAACCCGTTTATTGAACAACGCGCCGACCCGTACATTTTACATCATGAGGGGCAATACTATTTTATTGCCTCCGTGCCGGAGTACGACAGGCTGGCTATCCGCCGTGCTGACTCGCTGGAGGGCTTGCGCAGCGCCGAAGAGATAGTGGTCTGGCGCAAACCCGACACCGGTCCAATGAGCCAGTTGATTTGGGCCCCAGAACTGCATCACATCGACGGGAAGTGGTACATCTATTTTGCCGCGACGCACACCCAGGCGCTTGATAGCCTCGGCATGTTCCAGCACCGAATGTTTGCGCTGGAGTGTACCGACAGCGATCCGCTCGCCGGTACGTGGGTCGAGAAGGGGCAAATAAAAACGCCATTCGACACTTTCGCCCTCGATGCCACCACCTTTGTCCATCAGGGGAAACGCTGGTATCTGTGGGCGCAAAAAGCGCCGGATATCGCCGGAAACTCCAACCTTTATCTGTGTGAAATGGAAAATCCGTGGACGCTGAAAGGCGAGCCGGTGATGCTCAGTAAACCTGAATATGACTGGGAATGCCGCGGATTTCTGGTTAATGAAGGTCCGGCGGTGCTGGTTCACGGCGACAAGCTGTTTATCAGCTACTCCGCTAGCGCCACCGATGAGAACTACTGCATGGGGTTATTGTGGATATACCTGAATGCCGATCCGCGACAGCCGGCGAACTGGCACAAATCTGCGCGTCCGGTGTTCGTTACCAGCTACGAAAATCGTCAGTACGGCCCGGGTCACAACAGCTTTACGCAAACGCCGGAAGGGGAAGATGTGCTGGTGTATCACGCGCGGAATTACACCGAAATTGAGGGCGACCCGCTGTACGATCCGAATCGCCATACCCGACTGAAGCTTGTCCGCTGGAATGAAAGCGGGATGCCTGATTTCGGCATCCCGCCTGCGGATACGCTATAGCGTTTGCGGCGCGCTGGCTTACACCAGCGTGCCGTAAATGGTCAGCAGCGCCACCACCACCACCACCACAAACGACGTTTTCTTTGCCATTGAAACCGCCGCTTTTGGCGTTTCAATCTTGTCGGTATGCGGCTCTCGCGCCAGGGAAAACTGCGCCAGACGGGTTAACACCTGATACTGCGAGGTGTGTCGGTCGCCCAGAGACGCAAACCACGCTGGCAATGCTTTTTCACCGTGGCCAATGAGCGCATACACCACACCCACCAGACGCACCGGCAGCCAGTCGAGCACATGCAGGATGGCATCAATGCCGGAGAGCAAACGTTCATGCGGCGTCAGATAACGGGCAAGCCAGGTCTGCCAGGCACGCAGGAACGCGTACCCCATCAGCAAGACGGGTCCCACCGGGCCGCCCACCACAAACCAGAACAGCGGCGCGAGGTAGTAACGGAAGTTAATCCACAGCAGCGCATTTTGCAGCTCGCGCAGGAACTCGCGCTCGTCGCAATCCGGCGGCACGCCGTGGATCATCGTCAGTTCGCTCGCCATGGCACCGCGCGCGTGGGCATCATCGCGGGAGGCCGCTTTAAGATAAGCGTGGTAGTGCAAACGCACCTTGCCCGCACCAATGCACAGCACGCCAAGCAGGATCCACACCACCAGCAGCGGCACATTGAAAAAGAGTCCGTACAGCGCGCGCAGCAGCAGGAAGGTAATCACCATCACACCCGCCATCATCAGCAGCGTGCGCAGCATGGAAAAGTGCCTGATGCGGCGGAATAACACCTCCAGCCGGTGATCCAGATGCCAGTGCTCACCGAGCTTGAACAGACGTTCAGCGATGATAACCAGCAGCATGGTAAACAACGTCATGGTATCTCCTTATTCTGACGACGCGGTGAGCATGGCGCGAAAGCGGGGCCAGTCAAATGCCGGGCCAGGATCGGTTTTTCTCGCCGGAGCGATATCACTGTGTCCGGTAATGTTGTCGGCGATTGCCGGGTAGAGTCCGATAAGCGTACGGGTCACAGCCGCTAACTGTTGATACTGTGAGTCGGTGTAGGGCGTAGTATCCGTGCCTTCCAGCTCGATCCCAATGGAGAAATCGTTGCACCGTTCGCGCCCGTGATACATCGACACCCCGGCATGCCAGGCGCGCTTATCAAAAGGAACATACTGAACCACCTCACCATCACGACGAATCAGACAGTGAGCCGACACGCGCAAATGCGCAATCTCAGCGAAGAAAGGATGGGCATTGGGATCTATCGTTCCCGTGAATAACGCATCGATCCACGGGCCGCCAAATTCACCCGGCGGGAGACTAATATTATGAACCACCAGCAGTGTGGGCTTTTCATCCTCCGGGCGGCAATCGTGGTGCGGCGAGGGTACGCGCCGCGCATCCACCAGCCATCCGTTTTCTAACAACATGCTGGAACTCCTTCTGTATGGTGCAATGACTCGGTTCAGAGTAGCATGTTTCAATATTATGATTCGTTACCAATTTGGAGTTTTATCATGCCGCCTCGCCGCTACAACCCCGACCACCGACGTGAAGCACTTCTGGAACGTATTAATATGGATATTCCGGCAAGCGTTGCCCATGCGTTAAAAGAAGACCTTGGGGGTGACGTGAATGCCGATAAAGACATTACCGCACAATTATTGCCAAAAGAGACACGTTCCCACGCGGTCATTATTACCCGTGAAGAGGGCGTTTTTTGCGGCAAGCGTTGGGTTGAAGAGGTATTTACTCAACTGGCGGGCGATGATGTGCAGGTGACCTGGCACGTTGAAGATGGTGATGCGATTACAGCCAATCAGCCGCTGTTCGAGCTGGACGGTCCCTCGCGCGTCTTGCTGACCGGCGAACGCACCGCGCTCAATTTTGTACAAACGCTCTCTGGCGTCGCCAGCGAAGTACGTCGCTATGTTGACCTCCTGGCCGGCACCCACACTCAGCTGCTGGATACCCGCAAAACGCTGCCAGGCCTGCGCACTGCGCTGAAGTACGCGGTGCTCTGTGGCGGCGGCGCCAACCATCGACTGGGCTTATCCGATGCCTTCCTGATCAAAGAGAACCACATTATTGCGTCGGGTTCCGTGCGCCAGGCCGTTGAGAAAGCCTTCTGGCTGCACCCGGATGTCCCTGTTGAAGTGGAAGTCGAAAGCCTGGAAGAGCTGGAGCAGGCCGTTAAGGCCGGAGCCGATATCATCATGCTCGACAATTTCGAAACTGAGCAGATGCGCGAGGCAGTAACACTGACTAACGGCCGCGCCCAGCTTGAAGTTTCCGGGAACGTCACGTTCGACACGATCCGTGAATTCGCCGAAACCGGTGTGGACTACATATCCGTCGGCGCGCTGACCAAACACGTTCGCGCCCTTGACCTCTCCATGCGCTTCAAATAACACGCTTCCCCTCTCCGCCCGGAGAGGGGAATTTCAGTCCTGCTCGCAAATCCGTTGTTCTTCTCTGCAACACTGCATGAATTCTCTGAAGCCCCTTTCCCGTTCCCTTTTTTGCCCCTCGTTTCTCTCCTTTCGCACTGCCAGAGTAGCGCCACTTTGCATAAGGAGCAGATATGGACAGACAACAAGGATTCACACTCATTGAGCTGATGGTGGTCATTGGCATTATTGCGATTCTGAGCGCCATCGGCGTTCCCGCCTATCAGAACTACCTGCGTAAAGCCGCCCTCACCGATATGCTGCAAACCTTCATTCCCTATCGCACTGCCATTGAGCTTTGCGCGCTCGATCACGGTGGCGTGGAGAGCTGTGACGCAGGCAGTAACGGCATCCCTTCCCCGACGACGACGCGTTACGTCTCAGCAATGAACGTGGCAAAAGGGATCGTGACCTTGACGGGTCAGGAGAGTCTCAACGGACTGACGGTGACCATGACGCCACAGTGGAATAACGGCAACGGTATGACAGGCTGGACGCGTGACTGCAACATCAGTGCTGACAGCGAGCTTAAGCAGGCCTGTGAAGACGTCTTCCGCTTCGACAATAACTGAGGGGCGGACAATGAACACAGATCAACTCGTGGCACTTTGCCTTCGCCATCATGCTCTGCTGCTCACCAGCGACAGTGACATGGTCAGTATCGCCGTCGTGGGAAGCCCCGCACCTGAACTGATGGAAGCCCTGCGCTTCGCAACGCAGAAACGGATTGATATCGAGTGCTGGAGCGCTGAACGCATGGAAAAGCATCGGCAGTTAAGCGCGCAATCGCATCTGCCTAACGTTTCGCAGGCACATTCAGCGGTGGATATCCTCAACCACACGCTGCAACAGGCGATAAACCAGCGCGCCTCCGACATCCATATTGAACCGATGGAGCACGCGTGCCAGATTCGCTTACGTATCGATGGCGTACTTTGCCCGCAACCTCCGCTTTCCGCCGCGCTGGCAACGATGCTCAGCGCCCGGTTAAAAGTGCTGGGTAATCTGGATATTGCTGAACGCCGCTTACCGCAGGATGGTCAGTTTACCATTGAGCTGACAAACGAGCCGGTCTCGTTTCGTATCGCCACGCTTCCCTGCAACGGCGGTGAGAAAATTGTGCTGCGACTGCTGCATCAGGTTCAGCAGGCTCTTGAACCGAAAGCACTCGGCATGAGCGCTGAGCAACTGGCCTGTTTTACTGCGTCACTGCACCAGCCTCAGGGGCTGATTCTGGTTACCGGCCCCACAGGCAGCGGCAAAACCGTCACCCTCTATAGCGCGTTACAGGCGCTTAACACCCCTGACGTCAACATCTGCAGCGTAGAGGATCCCATTGAAATCCCGCTTGCGGGATTGAATCAGACGCAGATTAACCCGCGAGCGGGCCTGACATTTCAGAGCGTGCTAAGGGCGCTGCTGCGTCAGGATCCGGATATCATTATGGTCGGCGAAATTCGTGATGGCGAAACGGCAGAGATCGCTATTAATGCCGCGCAGACCGGGCACCTGGTATTGTCGACGCTGCATACCAACTCGACAACGGAAACCCTGATTCGCCTGGAGCAGATGGGCGTCGCGCGCTGGATGATCTCTTCCGCACTCTCTATGGTGATTGCACAACGGCTGGTTCGGCGTCTTTGTCCACATTGCCGACAGCAAAACGGGGAGCATTCGGGCTTACCCCGCCCGGTTTGGCCGCGACCACTTCCCCGCTGGCAACCCACAGGCTGCGATCGTTGCTATCACGGTTTTTACGGCCGGGTGGCGATTTTTGAAGTACTGGCAATCGACAACCCTCTGCGCCAGGCAATTGCCAGCGGGGCAGGCACCGAAGTGATAGAAGCCAGTGCCCGGCAGGCAGGGTTAATCTCGCTGTTTGAACACGGCTGTATGGCCATTGAGCAAGGGCTAACCACGCTCGAAGAATTATTGCGTGTTTTGGGTATGCCCGATGGCCACTAATCACCTCTGGCGCTGGCGAGCCCTCTCCACAGAAGGAGAACCCCGAAGCGGGACAATCTGGGCCACAGACCGCAACGCGGCCTTCACCAGGCTAATGCGGAACGACCTGCATCCTCTGGCCCTCTCCCGATGCCCTCAGAGACACCGCTGGCGCCCTCATCACTGCTACGAGATATTTCGCCAGCTCGCCACGCTGCTGCAGGCCGGACTAACGCTTGCGCATAGCCTGCAAATGCTGGCTGACCAGCATCCATCAGAACCGTGGCGGGCACTGCTGCAAAGCGTTGCCGATGAACTCAGTGAAGGGTGCCCTTTTTCTGAGGCGCTCAGGCGGTGGCCCGCGGTCTTTACCCCATTGCATATCTCAATGGTAAAAACGGGTGAGCTGACAGGGAAGCTGGAAGAGTGCTGTCGCCAGCTCGCCCAGCAACAAAAAGCGCAGCAGCAACTCGGTCAGAAAGTGAAAAAAGCGCTGCGCTACCCGGCGATCATCCTGACGCTGGCGGTACTCGTCGTACTCGCCATGGTCACCCTGGTGTTGCCCGAGTTCGCCGCAATCTACAAAACGTTTAACACTCCCCTTCCGGCGCTGACGCGGATAGTGATGGGTATATCCGCGTTTATGCAGTCCTACGCTCTCGCACTGTTCGCGGTGCTGCTTGTTCCGGTAGCCGCCGCCTGGACTCTGCGTCACACGCCTCGCTGGCAGCGATTTCTTCTGCATCTACCTGTAATGGGGGCGCTGGCGAAAGGGCAAAAGCTGGGGCAGATCTTCACCGTACTGTCGCTCACACAGCAGGCAGGCATTGCCTTTTTACAGGGGCTTGAGAGCGCAGAAGAGACCGTAGAAAGCGGCTACTGGCAAGGGATCCTTTGCAGAATACGCGAAGATATTGAAAAAGGACTTCCCGTCTGGTCATCCTTTCAGAAAGCGGCAATCTTTACCCCGCTCTGTATTCAGCTTTTACGAACGGGCGAAATGTCAGGTTCACTGGACATCATGCTGGCAAACCTTGCTCGTCATCACACGGAGCAAACTTTCCAGTTGGCCGACAATCTGGCAGCACTCCTGGAGCGGTTACTACTGGTTGTCACGGGGATCATCATCGGCACGCTAGTGGTGGCAATGTATTTGCCCATTTTCCATTTGGGGGATGCGATGAGCGCGGGATAGCCAATAGTGCTGGCGCACGGACATGCGCCAGCGAAAACCATTACAGGCTATTGAAAACGCGGTTTTCCTGCTCCTGAACGCGAATAAACGTCGTACGTTTCGTCAACTCTTTCAGACGGGAGGCACCCACGTAGGTACAGGCTGAGCGCAGGCCGCCCAGGATGTCGCGCGCGGTGTTTTCAACCGGGCCACGCAGAGGCAGCTTCACGGTTTTGCCTTCTGCCGCACGGTATTTTGCCACACCACCAACGTGACGGGTCATTGCAGACTCAGAGCTCATACCGTAGAACAGCATGAATTTCTCACCGTTTTCTTCCACCACGGTGCCGCCGCTCTCTTCATGACCGGCCAGCATACCGCCGAGCATCACGAAGTCTGCGCCGCCGCCAAACGCCTTCGCCACATCGCCCGGCATGGTGCAACCGCCGTCACTGATGATCTGGCCGCCCAGGCCATGCGCCGCATCGGCACATTCGATAACGGCGGACAGCTGCGGATACCCAACGCCGGTTTTGACGCGCGTGGTGCATACGGAGCCCGGGCCAATGCCCACTTTCACGATGTCGGCACCGGAGAGGATCAGCTCTTCACACATTTCACCGGTCACCACGTTGCCCGCGATGATGGTTTTCGTTGGCCAGGCCTCACGCGCCTTGCTGACGAACTGCACGAAATGCTCGGAGTAACCGTTCGCCACATCAATACACACAAAATTGAGCGCCGGGTTCGCATTCAGGATCTGTTTGGTCTTCTCGAAATCGGCATCAGAGGTGCCGGTGGAGACCATCACATGCTTCACCACATCCTCAGAGGCGGATGCAACAAACGCATTCCACTCTTCCGGGCTGTAGTGTTTGTGCACTGCGGTGAGAATATCGAACTGCGCCAGGGCGGTTGCCATCCCGAAGGTGCCCACCGTATCCATATTGGCGGCGATAATCGGCACGCCAGACCAGGTCTGACCGGAATGTTTAAAGGTGAATTGACGTTCGAGTTCAACGTCTGAGCGACTTTTCAGTGTAGAGCGTTTAGGGCGGATAAGAACGTCTTTGAAACCTAACTTCAGATCTTCTTCGATACGCATGTGCGGATTCCTGGGGTTAGAGGCAAATATGTTAAAAGCACAACTCCAGTGACGCTATCATACGCACTAATACCTGCTCCGCAAGACTGCGAAATTCTCTTTTTTTACGCTACAATCCTATAAATTTACCTGGTAAAAAGCCGGTAAACAGGGCTAAACAGTGGCTGAAGCACGTTTGAAATTTAACCAACTGATTTTAATAATGAATAATTCCCAGGATTTGATTTAAT
Organism: Enterobacter kobei; assembly: GCF_001729765.1. Lineage (NCBI taxonomy): Bacteria > Pseudomonadati > Pseudomonadota > Gammaproteobacteria > Enterobacterales > Enterobacteriaceae > Enterobacter > Enterobacter kobei. Next base: position 724,837 of record NZ_CP017181.1, on the reverse strand, counting down.
GGGGTATATCGTCGCATTAACCGGCGGCATCGGTAGTGGCAAAAGTACCGTTGCGGACGCATTTTCTCGTCTGGGTATCACGATTATTGATGCCGATATCATTGCCCGTCAGGTGGTAGAGCCCAATACACCCGCGCTAAAAGCCATCGAAAACCATTTTGGTCCGGCAATTATCAGTGCAGATGGCACGCTAAATCGCCGCAAGCTACGAGAATGCATTTTTTCCGATTCTGCGGAAAAACTCTGGCTTAATGCCCTGCTCCACCCCATTATCCACCAGGAAACTCAGCGTCAAATTGCCGCAGCCCGCTCGCCGTATGTTCTGTGGGTGGTTCCGCTTCTGGTAGAGAATCAGCTGCACAATAAAGCCGATCGGGTGCTGGTCATTGATGTCTCGCCTGAAACGCAAATCCAGCGCACCGTGACGCGCGATCGTGTCTCGCGCGAACAGGCTGAACAAATTCTTGCCGCTCAGGCCACGCGCGCTCAGCGCCTTGCCGTTGCGGATGATGTTATTGATAATAACGGCGCACCAGATGCCATTGCATCGGATGTTGCCCGCCTGCATGCGCAGTATTTGGCGTTCGCCGCGCAGGCCGTTGCACAGGAAAAACCATAATGTCGACCCACATCCTTTTTGAGCATCCGCTCAACGAAAAAATGCGTACCTGGCTGCGTATCGAATTTCTGATTCAACAACTTTCACAACATTTGCCCGTCAGCGATCATGCCACTGCGTTGCACTTCTTCCGCAACGTGGGGGATCTGCTGGATGTCATTGAGCGGGGCGACGTCCGCACAGAGCTTCTGAAAGAACTGGAGCGCCAGCAGCGTAAATTACAGGCCTGGGCCGAAGTGCCGGGCGTGGATCAGAGCCGCATTGATTCACTTCGTCAGCAGCTTAAAAACAGCAGCAGTACGCTGATGGCCGCACCTCGTGTCGGGCAATTTTTGCGAGAAGATCGGCTGATCGGCCTGGTGCGCCAGCGCCTGAGTATTCCTGGTGGCTGCTGTAGTTTCGACCTGCCAACGCTGCATATGTGGCTGCATATGCCGCAAGCACAGCGTGATGCGCAGGTGAACAGCTGGCTGGAAAGTCTCGCCCCCATGCACCAGACGCTGTCGCTAATTCTCGACCTCATCCGTAACTCGGCGCCGTTCCGCAAGCAAACCAGCCTGAACGGTTTCTATCAGGATAACGGCGATGATGCCGATCTTCTGCGTCTGAATTTATCGCTCCGCGAGCAGCTTTACCCACAGATTTCCGGGCATAAGAGTCGTTTTGCGATCCGCTTTATGCCTCTGGACAGCGAGAATGGCACCGTGCCGGAACGCCTCGATTTTGAACTGGCCTGTTGTTAAGGAGTGCCGATGTCTGAAGTGACCACCGTAAACTGCCCCACCTGCGGTAAAACCGTTGTATGGGGCGAAATGAGTCCGTTCCGTCCATTCTGCTGCAAGCGCTGTCAGTTAATTGACCTGGGAGAATGGGCGGCGGAAGAGAAACGCATTCCGAGCAAAGGCGATCTCTCGGACAGCGATGACTGGAGTGAAGAGCAGCAATAGCTTTAAAGCCTGCTGGCGCTTCGCTTAGCAGGCCTACAGGTCGTCCGTCAGTCGGGATATGACGGGCGCATTTGCCGGTGGGAATTTATCGGCATCACTGGCCTGAAGCTCCACCCAGTTACCGGGTTGCCCCTCTTTTCCCCAGGGGTCGCCTTCCCAGTTTTCGACCAGCCAGAACCAAAGCGTGATGTGCCTGTCCGGAAACTGGTATTCGAGCTTATCGAACAGCGTTGCGCCAACTGGCGTAATCCCTACTTCTTCCTGAAGCTCACGCACCAGCGCCTCTTCCGGCGTCTCCCCTGATTCGATTTTTCCACCGGGAAACTCCCATTTGTTCGCCATATGGGCATCGGCAGCGCGCTGGGTAATGAAGATCTGGTTTTGCGGGTTGCGAATAATCCCGACGGCAATTTGCAGTATTTTCATATTGTCACTTCCATAAAAAAGGCGCAGATATCTGCGCCTTTTCATTGTCTTATGAACTTAGCTCAGACGGCCGTGGCAGGCCTTATATTTTTTACCGGAACCACACGGGCACGGATCGTTACGACCCACTTTACGATCGCCAGTCTGCGCGGCGATCGCCGCTGCAGCTTCGCTCTCGTCAGTCTGGTGGCTCAGCTGTTGCATCTGCGCCAGACGCTCAGCTTCTTCACGACGCTGTTGTTCCATCGCTTCCACTTCTTCCGGCATACGTACCTGAACTTTGCTCAGGGTGCTGATCACTTCATACTTCAGCGACTCCAGCATAGACGCAAACATGGAGAAGGATTCACGCTTGTACTCCTGCTTTGGATCTTTCTGCGCATAGCCACGCAGGTGAATACCCTGACGCAGGTAGTCCATTGCCGCCAGGTGCTCTTTCCACAGGGAGTCCAGCGTCTGCAGCATCACACCTTTTTCGAAGTGACGCATCATCTCAGCGCCAACCACTTCTTCCTTACGCTTATAAACGTCCAGCGCGGTTTCAAAGATACGTTCGCGCAGCGTCTCTTCGTGCAGCTCAGGCTCTTTGTCCAGCCACTCTTTGATAGGCAGATCGAGGTCAAAGTCGTTCTTCAGACGTTCCTGCAGGCCTTCGATATCCCACATCTCTTCCAGAGACTGCGGTGGAATATGCCCGTCAATGGTCGCTTTGAACACATCTTCGCGAATGCTGTTGATGGTTTCGCTCACGTCGGACACGTCCAGCAGTTCGTTACGCTGGGTGTAGATCGCACGACGCTGATCGTTCGCGACGTCATCATACTCCAGCAGCTGCTTACGAATATCAAAGTTGCGGCTTTCCACTTTACGCTGCGCGTTGGCAATCGCTTTAGTGACCCACGGGTGCTCGATGGCTTCGCCTGGTTTCATGCCAAGTTTACGCATCATGCCGGACACGCGGTCGGAGGCGAAAATACGCATCAGCGCATCTTCCATAGACAGGTAGAAGCGAGAAGAACCGGCATCCCCCTGACGGCCCGCACGGCCACGCAGCTGGTTGTCGATACGACGAGATTCGTGACGCTCGGTACCAATAATGTGCAAACCACCGGAAGCCAGAACCGCGTCGTGACGTACCTGCCAGTCGGCTTTGATTTGTGCAATCTGTTCTGGCGTTGGGTTTTCCAGCTCAGCAACCTCAGCCTGCCAGCTACCGCCCAGCATAATATCGGTACCACGACCCGCCATGTTGGTAGCGATGGTCACGGCAGCCGGATAACCCGCCTGAGCAACGATATCCGCTTCTTTAGCATGGAACTTAGCGTTCAGAACGTTGTGTTTAATGCCTGCTTTCGTCAGCTCATTGGAAACCACTTCGGATTTCTCGATGGAGATGGTCCCCACCAGAACCGGCTGCCCATTGGCAGTACGGTCGCGAATATCTTCGATGATTGCCTGAATTTTTTCCGCTTCGGTCATGTACACCAGGTCCGGCATATCCTTACGGATCATTGGACGGTTGGTTGGAACGACAACGGTATCCAGCTTGTAGATGGAGCTGAATTCAAACGCTTCGGTATCAGCAGTACCGGTCATGCCCGCCAGCTTCTCGTACAGACGGAAGTAGTTCTGGAAGGTGATGGACGCCAGGGTCTGGTTTTCATTCTGAATATCCACACCTTCTTTGGCTTCCACAGCCTGGTGCAGACCGTCAGACCAGCGACGTCCCTGCATGGTACGGCCGGTGTGTTCATCGACGATGATGACTTCGCCGTCTTTCACAATGTAGTCGACGTCACGGGTGAACAGCGCGTGGGCGCGCAGTGCAGCCGTTACGTGGTGCATCAGCATGATGTTGCTCGGAGAGTACAGGGACTCCCCCTCTTCCATAATGCCTTCAGCGACCAGCAGCTCTTCAATTTTCACCAGACCGCGCTCGGTCAGGTTCACCTGGCGCGCTTTTTCATCAACGGAGAAGTGACCTTCACCCTGGAAGGTGTCGGAGTCTTCTTTCTCCTGACGCAGCAGGTGCGGAATGATTTTGTCGACTTTGCGGTACATCTCAGAGCTGTCTTCGGCAGGGCCGGAGATGATCAGCGGGGTACGCGCTTCATCGATCAGGATGGAGTCCACCTCATCCACCAGCGCGTAGTGCAGTTTACGCTGGACGCGCTCTTCAGGGCTGAAGGCCATGTTGTCACGCAGGTAGTCGAAGCCGTATTCGTTGTTGGTGCCGTAGGTGATGTCCGCGTTATACGCTTCACGCTTGGCTGGCGCAGGCAGGCCGGACATGTTGATGCCGACCGTCATGCCGAGGAATTCGAACAGTGGACGGTTGTTTTCGGCGTCACGCTGGGCCAGATAGTCGTTGACGGTAACCACGTGAACGCCTTTACCGGTCAGCGCGTTCAGGTAAGCCGGCAATGTTGCGGTCAGGGTTTTACCTTCACCAGTACGCATTTCCGCGATGCAGCGCTCGTTAAGCACCATACCACCCAGCAGCTGAACGTCGAAGTGACGCATGCCAAACACACGTTTACTCGCTTCACGCACTACGGCGAAGGCTTCCGGGATCAGGCTTTCTAAGGTTTCCCCTTTTTCCAGACGCGCGCGGAATTCCACGGTTTTTGCTTTCAGCTCGTCATCGGAGAGCTTCTCCATCGCCGGTTCCATACCGTTGATGACAGCGACAGCTTTGCGCATACGGCGCAGTGTACGATCGTTACGACTACCAAAAACTTTAGTTAATAATTTGATTAGCATAATAAATTCTCAAACGCCCCATCGTGGGCAGATAAATTAAGGTATTGAAAAAGTTAATTTAGCTGAGGCGTTGCGGCCCGGCGCGGATGCCGTGGGCCTGGCTAATCCAGGTTGATACAGAGAATGAGACTGGCGGAGCGAGCACAGTTTGCGCCGTCTGGCGAACCATGACCGGCGGCTGGCTGTCCTGCGTGAGCAACGCGTTGAGCGTATCCAGCAGGGCAAGGTGCTGCGCCTGTACCGGCAACGTCTCTTCGGCAACAGGCATTGTCTGCGGCGCCATCGCAAATGACAGATGACGAATGACCGTGCGAATAGCGTGCTGGTGCCAGTAATCAACGGAGAAATTCGGGCGACGACTGGCTTCAAGCCACGCGAGGTTAGTAAAGTTAACCCGCGTGTTGAGATCGTGCTTGGTTGTGGAGGTTTTCGCTGGCGTCGCCGCTTCGGCACTGTTGCTGAGCGCAGGCAAGCCGAAACTCGCCGCGACCATCCCCAATAAGAGATGCGGCCAGAAGTATCGTCTGCCAAATTGTCGCCAGCGCGTCAGTATTCCGCTCACTTGCTCCACCACATAAGCCCGCCAGTTACAGGCTAAATTCAGTTATTTTTTTTAAGCGCCCAGATATTACCACTAATGCCGCAACACAACAGCAGGAATGAGGCATCGTTGCAGGGAAAAACGGTCAAGAATGCAGCTAACGCACACATTTTCTGCGCAAGACAAACAAGAGAGAATGCTGAGGCAAACGAAGACGGGTAAAAATAAAAACGACTGGTCTTCCTGGTCGGAGAGAGTACCAGGTTAACCAGTCGATTTTTTACGAAACGGTGTGAACCGTTAAGCCAGAACCGTGCTTGGTGCTTTGAAGGCCAGCGGCAGTTCCGCTTCGTCTTCAAAGGTCACATATTCCCAGGCTTCCTGTTTTGCCAGGACTGCCTGCAACAGTTTGTTGTTCAGTGCATGACCGGATTTAAACGCGGTGAATGCACCAATGATGTTATGACCACACATAAACAGGTCGCCGATCGCATCCAGCATTTTGTGACGCACGAATTCGTCTTCAAAACGCAGGCCGTCTTCGTTCAGTACGCGATAATCGTCAACAACGATGGCACAATCGAAGCTGCCGCCCAGGCACAAGCCGCGGGACTGCAGATATTCGATATCACGCATGAAGCCAAACGTACGTGCGCGGCTAATCTGGCGCATAAACGCATCAGCAGAGAAGTTCATCGCATAGCGTTGGGTGCTGGCATCAATCGCCGGATGGTTAAAGTCGATGGTAAAGTCCAACGAGAAACCATTGTACGGTTTGAATTCAGCCCACTTGTCGCCATCTTCGACACGAACGGTCTCTTTGATGCGAACAAATTTCTTCGCGCAGTTCAGTTCTTCGATGCCGGCATCCAGCAACAGATAAACGAACGGAGCAGCACTGCCATCCATAATCGGGATTTCTGGCGCATCGACTTCAACCATAATGTTGTCGATACCCAGACCCGCCAGGGCGGCGTTCAAGTGCTCTACGGTAGAAATCCGCACGTCATGCTCGTTCACCAGACAAGTACAGAGCATAGTATCACGCACAGATTTGGCATCGGCCGGAAAATCTACCGGTGGATTCAAGTCGGTGCGACGATAGATGACCCCGGTATTGGCCGGCGCAGGGCGTAACGTCAGTGTGACTTTCTTGCCGGTATGTAAACCGACACCCGTCGCCTGAACGATACGTTTAAGTGTCCTTTGTTTGATCATCGTATAATCTCGCCAAATTAACTATCCAACCGAAAGTGTATATCACTAACGGTGGGCCAGTTTAGCACAAAGAGCGCAAATCCCCAAATTCCAGCCAATTCTTAGTCAGCTTGCTTACGCAGGAACGCCGGGATATCCAGATAATCTGGCTCTTTCGCCGTTTGCGGCGTAGGGTCGTTCACCACTTTTGCGGCCGGTTTCTGCTCTTGAGTCAGAGGAGACATACCGTGCTGCTGGTAACGATCCATTACCGGTTGCTGAGTCTGTTTGTTGGTCACCAGGGTGATCTCAGGACGCTTGTCCATACCGATACCGGTGGCAACAACAGTTACACGCAGCTCGTCGTTCATTTCCGGGTCGAGAGACGTACCAATTACCACGGTGGCATTGTCAGAGGCGAACGCACGGATAGTGTTACCCACGGTTTCGAACTCATCCAGACGCAGGTCAAAGCCAGCGGTAATGTTGACCAGCACGCCGCGCGCACCAGACAGGTCGATATCTTCCAGCAGTGGAGAAGAGATAGCCATTTCAGCCGCTTCTTCTGCACGGTCTTCACCGCTTGCCACGCCAGAGCCCATCATCGCATAGCCCATTTCGGACATCACGGTACGAACGTCTGCAAAGTCAACGTTCATCAGGCCAGGACGGGTAATCAGTTCGGCGATACCCTGAACCGCGCCTTTCAGCACGTCGTTTGCCGCGCCGAAGGCGTCCAGCAGGGAGATACCGCGACCCAGAACTTTCAAAAGTTTGTCGTTCGGGATGGTGATCAGTGAGTCCACATGCTTGGACAGTTCGGTGATACCCTGCTCCGCGAAAGCCATACGCTTCTTGCCTTCAAAGTTGAAAGGCTTGGTCACGACAGCAACGGTCAGGATACCTAAATCTTTAGCGACTTCTGCGACAACAGGTGCTGCACCGGTACCCGTACCGCCGCCCATACCTGCTGCGATGAAGACCATGTCTGCACCTTCCAGTGCAGCACGCAGGGCTTCACGATCTTCTTCAGCCGCGTTGCGACCGACTTCCGGGTTTGCCCCAGCGCCCAGCCCTTTGGTGATGCCACCGCCGATCTGGATAGTCTGGCCAACTGCTGTTTTACGCAGTGCCTGCGCATCGGTGTTAACTGCAAAGAATTCAACACCTTCAATGCGTTCACGCACCATATGCTCTACGGCGTTACCGCCGCCGCCACCGACGCCGATGACTTTAATCACCGCGTCGTTGGTCAGTTCCATAGGTTCAAACATAATTTCTCTCTCCGTTGTGCCTGTCGCCCGAGACCGCTAATTCTCTCCGGTCTCTTAAAAAAATTAAAACTCTTTTCGCAGCCAGTTGTTCAGTCGTTTGACCCACGACCCCACTGAAACGCGTTTTTCCACTTCTGCTTCACCACTGAGATGAGATTCCTTCCCGTAGTGGAGCAGGCCCACAGCCGTCGAATAGTACGGCTCCTGAGCATAATCCGTTAAACCGGTAATATTCAGCGGCGCACCAATACGCACCTGCGTATGGAACACGCGCTGAGCGCAGGCCGCAAGACCTTCAATTTGCGCTGCCCCGCCGGTTAATACAATCCCCGCCGCGAGATGATGTTTCACACCTTGCTGACGAAGCTGTTCCTGTAACTGTAAAATCTCTTCGTTGACCAGGTTGAGCAGCTCGGTATAACGCGGCTCAATCACCTCTGCCAGCGTCTGACGTTGCAGGCTGCGCGGCGGACGACCGCCCACGCTCGGCACTTCAACGCTCTCATCTTTGCCAACAATTGAACCCAGCGCACAGCCGTGGCGCACTTTAATCGCTTCTGCATCGCTCGGTGGCGTACCAAAAGCGTATGCGATATCGCTGGTCACAACGTTCCCGGCATAAGGGATCACTTTGGTGTGGCGCAGCGCACCGCCTGTATAGACAGCCATGTCCATTGTACCACCACCAATATCGACCACACAGACACCGAGTTCACGTTCGTCTTCGGTCAGCACGGAATAACTTGCCGCCAGACCGGCGAAAATAAGTTGGTCAACTTTCAGGCCACAACGTTCAACGGCTTTTACAATGTTCTTCGCCATATCGTTGTGACATGTGATCAGGTGCACTTTTGCCTGCATACGCACGCCAGACAGACCGACCGGGTTTTTAATCCCTTCCTGATAGTCGATCGCATATTCCTGCGGGATCACGTGCAGTACACGATGTTCATCGCGCACGCGCACGGACTTCGCCGTATGCACCACGTTTTCAACGTCTTCCTGCGTCACTTCTTCTTCGGAAATCGGCACCATACCGATTTCGTTCTGGCAGCTGATGTGCTTGCCAGAAAGGGCCAGATAGACAGAAGAAATCTGGCAATCCGCCATTAATTCAGCCTGATCGATGGCGCGCTGCACGCATTTCACCACCGACTCAAGGTCATTTACCCCACCTTTATCCATACCACGGGACGGGCAACTGCCCACGCCAATGATATTGACCATACCGTCGGGCAGAACTTCCCCTACTAAAGCGGCAACCTTAGCGGTGCCAATCTCCAGTCCAACTACCAGTTTTCTGTCCGTCGCCTTGATCATTGTTGTTCTGCCTGTACCTGTGCCTGATTCTGTTGCTGATTAGGTTCCTCGACCGGAGCCGGCTCCCAACCGACTGCTGCGCCTGAGTCATAGCGCAAATCAACGTAGCTTATCCGTTTGCCGTCCGTCTGCGCCTGCTGCTGTAAAACCGGGTAAAGTTCTACAAAACGCGCCAGACGTTTCATTGTGTCGCCGCGCCCCAGGTTGAGCTTAATGCCGTTCGTCAACGTCAGCTGCCAGGAGCGGCGCGCCGTCATTGCAGCATCTTTTAACGTAAACCTGTCCTTCGCCAGCACCTGACCCATTTCACGAAAACCCTGCAAGACTTCGTTTTCGCTACCTTCGGGGCCATACAACATCGGTAAATTTTGCTTGTTGACACGATCGGATGGGACGCTGAAGGAATTTCCGTCTACGTCAACCATATGCTGATCATTCCAACGCGCAATGGGCACATATTCAACCAGATGAATCTTCAATTCATCAGGCCATTGCTTTCTGACACTCGCCTGTTTTATCCAGGGCAGACGTTCAATCTGACTCTGAATAATATTGACGTCCTGAGTCATAAAGGTGCCGGGCGATCCCAGCGCCAGAATTGACTGGCGAATATCATCGTTACGCGTGTAGTGACGCTCGCCGGTCACCACCAGCTTTGACAGAGGCAACCGCTGCGCATCTTCCATCCAGCCCAGCACCATCCAGCCGCTGATAAACACGGTGCACAGCACCCCGAGCAGGAAAATAATCCCTGCAAGACGCGTTCCATTACTCCGGCGTGAAGAAGCATATTCTTCTTCGTCATCGCGGTTGCGCGTGTTCAATGCAGCCTGAGACATATCAGCCCGCCTGGTCCAGAATACGTACGACTAACTGAGAGAAGCTCATTCCTGCCTGACGCGCAGCCATCGGCACAAGGCTATGGCTGGTCATTCCCGGAGAGGTATTGGCTTCCAGCAGGTAAAATTGCCCGTCACTGTCCTGCATCACATCAATGCGTCCCCAGCCGCGACACCCAAGAATATTCCAGGCTTTAAGCACCAGGGACTGTAAATCCGCTTCACGCTCAGCTTCCAGACCACAAGGGCAGAAATATTGCGTCTCATCAGAGAGATACTTCGCCTCATAATCATAGAAGACTCCGGCGGGTTGGATGCGAATTGACGGTAAAATTTCTTCGCCAAGCATCGCGACGGTAAATTCCGGCCCGCTGAGCCATTTTTCAATCAGAACTTCTTCATCGTGTTGAAATGCCAATGCTAAAGCCGACGCTAAATCTTCAGCTTTATCGACTTTTGACATTCCTACGCTCGACCCTTCCCGGCTCGGCTTTACAATAACCGGTAAGCCCAGTGCCGCAATGCGTGTATTAACGCTGTCAGACAGGCCCAATTCAAATTCGCGACGCGTCAGCGCCACCCACGGTGCAACCGGTAGCCCCGCGCCCTGCCACAGTAACTTACTGCGCAGTTTATCCATAGAGATGGCAGACGCCATCACGCCGCTGCCGGTGTACGGCATGTCGATCAACTCCAGAAGCCCTTGCAGGGTTCCGTCTTCTCCGCCACGGCCATGTAATGCGATAAAGACTTTATCGAAGCCCATTGCTTTTAACTGCGTCACGTCGACCTCTTTTGGATCGACCAGGTGCGCATTGACGCCCCCTTCACGCAGACCCGCCAGTACGGCAGCGCCGGAATTCAGAGAAACCTCGCGCTCGGCGGACGTGCCGCCAGACAGGACAGCAATCTTATCAGCCATGATGCTCATCCTCCTGAGTTTGCGGCTTCAGTTTGATTTCAGCTAAGGTACGGGCGATTTTGCCGATATTTCCCGCACCCTGGATCAGAATCAGATCGTTACCGGTCAGCACAGGTGCCAGAATTTCCGCCACCTGTACCGGGTCAGAAACCAAAATAGGGTCAACTTTACCGCGTCCGCGAATCGTGCGACACAAAGAACGACTGTCAGCCCCCGGAATCGGAGTTTCGCCCGCTGCATAAACATCCAGCATCAGCAGCGTATCCACCTGTGACAGTACGCTGGCGAAATCATCATACAGATCGCGGGTGCGCGTATAGCGGTGCGGCTGGAAGATCATGACAAGATTTTTTTCAGGCCAGCCAGCGCGTGCAGCTTTGATGGTCGCGTCCACTTCGGTTGGATGGTGGCCGTAGTCATCCACCAGCATAGCGGTGCCGGCTTTACCGTTTACTGCCTCCAGCGGGAATTCACCGAGGAAATCGAAACGACGTCCAGTGCCCTGGAAGCTTTCCAGGGCGCGCAGGATCGCTTCATCATCGATGCCTTCTTCTGTCGCCACCGCCACCGCCGCTGCGGCGTTGAGGGCGTTATGACGCCCTGGCGCATTCAGCGTAACGTGCAGCAGCTCTTTGTCCTGACGCGCCAGCGTGAAGTGCCCCTGCGCACCAACCTGTTTGTACTCTTCCACGCGAACGTCAGCATCCTCACTGAAGCCGTAAGTGGTGATTTGACGCCCCACTCGCGGCAGCAGTTCGCGGATGACCGGGTCATCCACACACATCACCGCGCGGCCATAAAACGGCAGGTTGTGAAGGAAGTTGATAAAGGTCTGCTTTAAATTCTCAAAGTCGCCCTGGTAGGTATCCATATGGTCGGCTTCGATATTGGTGACAATCGCCACCATCGGCTGCAGATGCAGGAACGACGCATCGCTCTCATCTGCTTCCGCAATCAGGTAACGGCTGTGACCCAGACGCGCGTGCACGCCTGCGGCTTTGACCAGACCGCCATTGACGAACGTCGGGTCGAGACCCGCTTCGGCATAAATACTGGAAACCATCGCAGTGGTCGTGGTTTTACCGTGGGTCCCGGCAATCGCGATGCCGTGACGAAAACGCATCAGTTCCGCCAACATTTCAGCACGGCGGATCACCGGAATGCGCGCTTCATGCGCGGCAACGATTTCCGGGTTGTCAGAGGAGATAGCGCTCGATACCACCACCACGCTTGCATCGCGCACGTTTTCAGGGCGATGGTTGAAATAGATAGTCGCCCCAAGCGACGCCAGTTGCTGCGTAACAGGGTTTGGCGCCAGGTCAGACCCGCTGATCTGATAACCTTCGTTAGCTAACACTTCGGCAATACCGCCCATGCCAGCACCACCGATGCCAACAAAGTGAATGTGCCGGACGCGACGCATCTCGGGCACGATTGAACGCAGTTTTGCCAGTTGTTGTGTATTCATTCTCTAAACGCCATCGACTACTTAAAATTCGTGCAGCGCAACACGCGCTGCGAGGGTTAAGCCTGGGCTGCCAGGCTCACTTCTTTTGCCACCCGTTCAGTCGCATCCGGGATTGCCACCGCGCGCGCGCGTTGTGCCATCTCCAGCAATGCATCTCTGTTCCAGCCCGCCAGGGTAGTGGCGACCGCGTCGGCGGTAAATTGTGGCTGTTCAAATATCTTCGCCGCACCGGCTTTCTCAAGCGGCAGCGCGTTCCAGTACTGCTGTCGGTCTTTATGCTGGAACGGGACAAACACCGCGGGCAAACCGGCGGCAGCGATTTCGCTTACCGTCAGTGCGCCAGAGCGGCAAACCACGACATCGGCCCAGGCATAGGCTGCAGCCATATCGTCAATAAATTCGGTCACTTTGTGCTGCGGCTGGCCTTCAGCGGCGTAAGCCTGCTCAACGGTCTGTTGCGCGCCTTTCCCGCTTTGATGCCAGATGGTCACGGCATCACCCAGCTTTGCAGCCACCTGCGGCATCGTCTGGTTTAAAATGCGCGCCCCTTGAGAGCCGCCCACAACCAGAACGCGTACCGGTCCTTCACGCCCCGTCAGGCGGGTGTCCGGCAGCGGCAGCGCCAGCACATCCACACGCACCGGGTTACCCACCACGTCCGCTTTCGGGAACGCACCGGGAAACGCCTGCATAACTTTGGTGGCGATTTTCGCCAGCCACTTGTTGGTCAGACCGGCAATACCGTTCTGCTCATGCAGTACGACGGGAATACCTAGTGACCACGCAGCCAACCCGCCTGGGCCAGAGACGTAGCCACCCATGCCCAGTACCACATCAGGCTTAAAACGCTTCATGATGGCGCGTGCCTGACGCCAGGCGTTAAAAATACGCACCGGAGCCAGCAGCAGCGCCTTAAGACCTTTGCCACGAAGGCCGGAAATACGAATAAAGTCGATCTCAATACCGTGCTTCGGTACCAGATCGGCTTCCATGCGGTCTGCGGTTCCCAGCCAGCGTACCTGCCAGCCCTGCTCCATTAAATGGTGCGCAACCGCCAGCCCCGGGAACACATGTCCGCCGGTACCGCCTGCCATCACCATTAACCGCTTCGGTTGATTCATCGTGAACCTCGTGTAAACGCCTGGGCTTTCTCCAGACGCGTCTCATAATCTATGCGTAACAAAAACATAATGGCCGTCGACATGATCAACAGACTCGAACCACCATAACTGATCAACGGCAACGTCAGACCTTTGGTCGGCAGCATACCCGCTGCGGCGCCGACGTTAACCAGTGCCTGGAAGCTAAACCAGATCCCAATTGAACAGGCTAAGAAACCTGAGAAGCGGTGATCGATCTCCAGCGCTTTTCGGCCAATCGACATGGCGCGGAAAGCGACGAAGAATACCATTAATAGCGCCAATACCACACCGATATAACCCAGTTCTTCCCCAATAATGGAGAAGATGAAGTCAGTGTGCGCTTCCGGTAAATACTCCAGTTTCTGTACCGAGTTACCCAGCCCTTGCCCCCAAACCTCACCGCGACCAAACGCCATCAGCGACTGCGTCAGCTGATAACCACTGCCGAACGGATCTTCCCATGGGTTCCAGAACGAGGTCACACGGCGGATACGGTAAGGCTCGGCGAGGATCAGCAGCACTACCGCTGAAATCCCCATTCCGATGATGGCGATGAACTGCCACAGCTTGGCCCCTGCCAGGAAAAGCATCGCCAGCGTCGTGACAAACAGCACCACCACGGTACCGAGGTCAGGCTGCGCCAGCAGCAGGATCGCGAGCACCAGAATTACGCCCATCGGTTTTAAGAAGCCGCGAAGGTTATTACGCACTTCGTCGACCTTACGCACCAGGTAGTTCGCCAGGTAGCAGAACAGCGAAAGCTTGGTGAATTCGGCCGGCTGAATACGCAGCGGGCCAAACGCAATCCAGCGCGATGCCCCGTTAACGGAGCTCCCGACAACCAGTACGATCAGCAGCATGATAATTGACGCAATCAGCATCGCCGTACTGTGCCGCTGCCAGAATGCCATCGGCAGACGAAGCGTCACCAGCGCCAGACAGAACGCCAGAATGATGTACAGCCCGTCACGCTTGGCGAACAGGAAAGGATCGTTAGCCAGACGCTGTCCGACGGGCATCGAGGCCGAGGTCACCATGATAAAGCCGATCGCCGCCAGCCCCAGCGTAAGCCAGAACAGGGTGCGGTCGTACATAATCAGGCTATCGGAGTCTTTTTCCCGCGAAGCCATCACCCAGCCTTTAAGTGCCGCAAACAGCCACACCAGAATTCCAAATCCTGGCAGGCGCGGCATTTTCAGGCGAGGGAGAGATAAACGCATCAGCCTAACTCCTTCGCCAGGCGAGTAAAGATATCGCCACGCTGTTCGAAATTCTTAAACTGATCGAGACTCGCGCACGCTGGAGAGAGCAGCACCATATCCCCCGGCTTCACGCGCGGGGCGATCAGCCGCATCGCCTGTTCCATCGTTTCAGTTTGCTCGGCAATCTCCGGGCGTAATTCAGCCAGCTCGCTGCCGTCACGACCGAAACAGTACAGGCGGATGTTATCGCCTGAAAGATACGGCTTCAGGGTGGAGAAATCAGCGGATTTGCCGTCACCGCCCAACAGCAGATGCAGGGTACCGTCAACATGCAGACCGTTCAGCGCGGCCTCCGTACTTCCCACGTTGGTGGCTTTGGAGTCGTTAATCCAGCGCACGCCGTTGTGCTCCAGCGCCAGCTGGAAACGGTGCGCCAGACCGGAAAACGTGGTTAACGCTTTCAGGCTGGAAGAGCGCGGCAGGCCAACAGCATCCGCCAGCGCCAGTGCTGCCAGAGCATTTGTGTAGTTATGCTGGCCGGAGAGCTTCATCTCTTTCACGTTCAGCACTTTCTCACCTTTCACGCGCAGCCAGGTTTCACCCAACTGACGGTTCAGATGATAATCCCCCATGGTGATACCGAAGCTAATGCAGCGATCGTCCGCGCCGCGCACCGGCATGGTCAGCGCATCATCGGCATTAACCACGCAGACTTTGGCATTTTCATACACGCGCAGCTTGGCGGCGCGGTACTGCTGAAGACCAAATGGGTACCTGTCCATATGATCTTCGGTCACGTTAAGGATCGTCGCGGCAGCTGCGCGCAGGCTGGAGGTGGTTTCCAGCTGGAAGCTGGAAAGCTCAAGGACATACAGCTCGCAGCCTTTGTCCAGCAGCATCAGTGCGGGCAGACCGATATTACCGCCCACGCCGACGTTCATGCCTGCGGCTTTCGCCATTTCGCCCACCAGAGTGGTGACGGTGCTTTTACCATTAGAACCGGTAATCGCAATAACGGGCGCCTGCACTTCACGGCAGAACAGCTCGATATCACCGACAATCTCCACCCCCGCATCAGCCGCAGCGCTGAGTGAAGGGTGCGCCAGCGCCATCCCCGGGCTGGCGACAATCAGATCGGCGGCCAGCAGCCAGTCATCATTCAGACCACCAAGGTGGCGTTCAACCTGTTCCGGCAGCTTGTCCAGACCCGGCGGAGAGACACGCGTATCCATCACGCGCGGCGTCACGCCACGCGCAAGGAAAAAGTCCACGCAGGAAAGGCCGGTAAGGCCCAACCCGATGATAACGACTTTTTTGCCCTGGTAATCTGCCATGATTAACGTACCTTCAGCGTTGCCAGGCCAATTAGCACCAGCATCAGCGAAATAATCCAGAAGCGCACAATCACGCGCGGCTCCGGCCAGCCTTTCAGTTCATAGTGGTGATGAATCGGCGCCATACGGAAGATGCGCTGACCGCGCAGCTTGAAGGAGCCGACCTGCAAAATCACCGACAGGGTCTCGACCACAAACACACCGCCCATGATCACCAGCAGGAACTCCTGACGCAGCAGCACGGCGATGATGCCCAGTGCGCCGCCCAGCGCCAGAGAACCGACGTCGCCCATAAAGACCTGCGCCGGATAGGTGTTGAACCACAGGAAGCCCAGCCCCGCGCCGACAATCGCCGTACAGACGATCACCAGCTCACCCGCGTGTCGCAGATAAGGGATGTGCAGGTAGTTAGCAAAGTTCATGTTACCGGTCGCCCACGCCACCAGTGCAAAACCGGCCGCCACAAAGACGGTTGGCATAATGGCCAGACCATCCAGGCCATCGGTCAGGTTGACGGCGTTGCCGGTGCCGACGATCACAAAGTAGGCCAGCAGGATATAGAACAGCCCCAGCTGCGGCATGACGTCTTTAAAGAACGGCACCACCAGCTCGGTCGCGGGCGTGTCTTTTCCTGCCAGATAGAGCGCGAAGGCCACACCAAGCGCGATCACCGACATCCAGAAGTACTTCCAGCGGGCAATCAGGCCTTTAGTATCTTTGCGAACGACTTTGCGGTAATCATCCACAAAACCAATGATCCCATAGCCCACCAGCACGGTAAGCACGCACCAGACGTATGGGTTAGACGGATACGCCCACAGCAGCACGGAGACAACGATTGCAGTCAGGATCATAATCCCGCCCATGGTCGGCGTACCGCGTTTACTGAAGTGCGACTCAGGACCGTCGTTACGCACCACCTGGCCGAAAGAGAGTTTTTGCAGACGGGCAATCATGCGCGGGCCCATCCACAATGAGATGAACAGCGCAGTCAGCAGGCTGACGATGGCACGAAACGTCAGATAGGAAAAGACGTTAAAGCCTGAATAATATTTGACCAAGTGTTCGGCCAGCCAAACTAACATGTCCCGTTCTCCTGTAATGCGTGCACAACCTCTTCCATGGCGGCACTACGTGAACCTTTCACTAACACAGTCACAATTTGTTTTTCTGTAATCAACGCCTTCAGGCGCTCAATCAACGCAGCTTTATCGGCAAAATGTTCGCCAACGCCGCTGGCACGGCTAATCGCCTCGCTCAGTTTTCCTGCGCTCAGCACACAGTCCAGCCCTGACGCTTTCGCCGCTTCCCCGACCTGGATATGACAGGCTTCGCTTTCGTCGCCCAGCTCGGCCATATCGCCGACCACCATGACGCGGTAGCCCGGCATTTCAGATAACACCTGCACCGCCGCCGTCATTGAGCCAACGTTCGCGTTATAAGAGTCATCCAGCAGCAGCTTGTTTTCCGCAAGCGGGATCGGGAACAGGCGTCCCGGCACGGCTTTTAACGTTGCCAGCCCGGTTTTAATCGCCTCATGCGACGCGCCCACGGCCGTCGACAACGCCGCAGCCGCAAGCGCATTGGCGATGTTATGGCGACCCGGCAGCGGTAACAGCACGTCTACGTCACCCGTTGGGGTCGTGAGCGTGAACTCTGTACCGTGCGACGTCACATGAATATTGGTCGCGGTAAAATCACTGTTGGCCGCATTCGGCGAGAAGCGCCAGGTTTTACGCGAGCCAATGATGTTCTGCCAGTTCAGCCAGTCGTTGTTGTCGGCATTGAGAATGGCAATACCGTCAGCGGGCAGACCGGTGTAGATCTCGCCTTTCGCTTTCGCCACGCCTTCCAGCGAGCCAAAGCCTTCCAGATGTGCCGCCGCCAGGTTATTCACCAGCGCCGCTTCCGGGCGCGTCAGGCTCACGGTCCAGGCGATTTCCCCCTGGTGGTTTGCCCCTAACTCGATCACCGCAAATTCATGTTCGTTGGTCAGGCGAAGTAATGTCATCGGCACGCCGATGTCATTATTGAGGTTGCCCGCGGTATAAAGTGTATTGCCGCACTGGCTGAGGATCGCCGCCGTCATCTCTTTCACTGACGTTTTGCCTGATGATCCGGTTAGCGCGACAACGCGAGCTGGCACCTGCTGACGAACCCAGGCGGCCAGTTCACCGAAGGCGAGACGCGTATCTTTCACTACAATTTGCGGCAGTTCGATATCGAGTTTACGGCTGACCAGCAGCGCGCCTGCGCCGTTTTCTTTAGCCTGCCCGGCAAAATCATGCGCGTCAAAACGCTCGCCTTTCAGCGCCACAAACAGACAACCCGCGGTCACTTTGCGGGTGTCGGTGGTTACCGCGTCAATGGTCAGATCTGGACCCAACAGTTCGCCGTGCAGTACCGCAGCGGCCCGGCTTAAGGTGATGCTAATCATGCGACGACTCCCAGCAGACGCGCTGCCGTTACGCGGTCGGAGTAGTCCAGACGACGATTGCCAACAATCTGATAATCTTCGTGGCCTTTACCTGCCAGCAGAACCACATCATTTTCTTTGGCCTGCATGATGGTGTTGGTCACGGCTTCCGCACGGCCCTCCACCACGCGGGCGCGACCGGCGTCCAGCATGCCCGCCAGAATGTCGTTGATGATGGCGCGCGGCTCTTCCGTGCGCGGGTTGTCATCGGTTACTACCGGAATATCCGCGAACTGTTCCGCAATCGCGCCCATCAGCGGGCGTTTGCCTTTATCGCGATCGCCGCCGCAGCCAAACACGCACCAGAGCTTCCCTGTGCAGTGCAGGCGCGCCGCTTCCAGCGCTTTTTCCAGCGCATCCGGCGTGTGGGCATAATCGACAACCACGGTCGGCTTGCCCGGCGCGCTGAACACTTCCATACGGCCGCATACAGGCTGCAGACGCGCTGAGGTTTTCAGCAGTTCAGCCATCGGATAACCCAGCGCCAGCAGCGTTGCCAGGGCCAGCAGCAGATTGCTGACGTTAAAGGCGCCCATCAGGCGGCTTTCAATTTCACCTTCACCCCAGGAAGAGGCAAAGCGGATTGTCGCCCCGCTGTCGTGATAATTCACCTCAACCACCTTCAGCCAGCGGCCGTGGCAGTTCGGATTGATATGGTCTTCCATCGACACCGCAACCGCATCCGGCAGCTTCGCCAGCCAGCGGCGGCCCACTTCGTCGTCGGCGTTGATGATGGCTTGTCCGTAATGGTGAGTAGAGAACAGCAGCCATTTCGCGGCCTCGTAATGCTCCATATCACCATGATAATCAAGATGATCGCGACTCAGGTTGGTAAACACAGAGGCGGCAAACTTCAGCGCCGCAACACGATGCTGTACCAGACCGTGCGAAGAAACTTCCATCGCGGCAAAGGTTGCCCCCTGCCCTGCCAGACCGGCAAGAACATGCTGTACGTCAACTGCCGAGCCGGTGGTGTTTTCTGTTGGGCTGACTTTGCCCAGCAGGCCGTTACCCACGGTGCCCATTACCGCGCCGGTTTCACCCAGCAACTGGGCCCATTGCGCCATCAACTGCGTGGTGGTGGTTTTTCCGTTCGTGCCCGTCACGCCAACCAGACGCAACTGGTCGGAAGGTTCGTGATAAAAACGTCCTGCCAGAGCGGAAAGACGTTCATTCAACTGGCTGAGATAGATAACCGGCACACCGTGCATTTCACGGATCTCACCGTCGGTTGCCTCATCTTTGGCCTCAGCAATAATGGCAGCAACACCTTGCGCAATCGCCTGCGGGATATAACGACGCCCGTCCGCCTGATGACCGACCACCGCCACAAAAAGATCGCCAGAAGCCGCAACGCGGCTGTCCAGTACCATCTCTCGCAGTGCTCGCTCCGGTGCATTTGGCACCCACGGAGCGAGAAGGTCGCGCAAATTACGATCTGCCACCTGTACCCTCGCCTTGATTAATTACAAATTCACTTTTTTCGCCCGTCGCCAGCGCATCCGGTTCAATGTTCATGGTGCGTAAAACGCCGCCCATGATAGCTCCGAACACAGGCGCGGAGACGGCGCCGCCGTAGTATTTACCCGCCTGCGGATCGTTTATGACGACCACCAGCGCAAAACGCGGATTGCTTGCAGGCGCTACGCCTGCGGTATAGGCAATGTATTTGTTGATGTAGCGGCCGTCTGGCCCCACCTTTTTCGCTGTACCGGTTTTAATGGCAATGCGATAGCCTTTGATCGCCGCCTTCACGCCGCCGCCGCCGGGCAGCGCCACGCTTTCCATCATGTGCACAACGGTACGAACGATGGATTCCGGGAAGATACGCTCGCCCGGAACCGGTGGATCAACTTTGGTAATTGACAGCGGGCGATAGACGCCATAGCTGCCAATCGTTGCGTAGACTCGCGCTAACTGTAACGGAGTTACCATTAGCCCATAGCCGAAAGAGAAGGTGGCCCTCTCTATGTCAGACCACCGTTGTTTTTGAGGATATAAGCCACTGCGTTCTCCGACCAACCCCAAATTGGTCGCCTTTCCCAGTCCAAAACGTGAGTAAGTCTCTACTAACGCTGAGGACGGCATCGCTAACGCCAGCTTTGAAACACCGACGTTACTCGACTTCTGTAACACCCCGGTCAGGGTCAATTCGCTGTAGCGCGCCACGTCTTTAATCTCGTGGCCGTTGATACGGTAAGGGATCGTGTTCAGAACCGTGTTTTCATTGACGATGCCGCGCTGAAGCGCCGTCATCACCACCATCGGTTTCACCGTGGAGCCAGGTTCGAACACGTCGGTAATTGCCCGGTTACGCATCGCATCTTTTGCGGTACCGGTAAAGTTATTCGGGTTGTAGGACGGACTGTTAGCCATCGCCAGCACTTCGCCGGTGCTGACATCAACCAGCACGGCACTGCCAGACTCCGCTTTGTTGAACGCTACGGCGTTGTTCAGCTCGCGATAAACCAGCGCCTGCAAGCGCTCGTCGATACTCAGTGCCAGGTTGTGTGCCGCCTGGCTGTCCGTAGAGGAAATATCTTCGATGACGCGCCCATAGCGGTCTTTACGCACAATGCGCTCGCCCGGCTGGCCGGTGAGCCACTTATCGAAGCTTTTTTCAACGCCCTCAATCCCCTGGCTATCGACGTTAGTGAAGCCGATGAGGTGAGCGGTTACTTCGCCGGACGGATAATAACGACGGGATTCCTCACGCAGATGAATGCCCGGCAGCTTCAGTTTACGAATGTAGTCCGCCATGTCAGGGTTAACCTGACGCGCCAGATAGATAAAACGCCCTTTCGGGTTGGCGTTAACGCGGGAAGCCAGCTGATCCAGCGGCATTTTCAGGGCATCTGACAACGCTTTCCAGCGGTTGTCCAGCGTAATGCCACCGGCGTCGTGCAGCTCTTTCGGGTCGGCCCAAATCGCTTTTACCGGCACACTCACGGCCAGCGGGCGACCAGAACGGTCAGTGATCATCCCACGTGATGTCGACACTTCCTGCACACGTAGAGAGCGCATATCACCCTGACGTACCAGCATGTCAGGGGCGATGATTTGCAACCACGCCACACGTCCCAGCAGGAAACCCAGCGCCAGTAAAATGCAGCCGCAAAGCAACGCAAAACGCCAACTGACAAAGTTGGCCTGTTCTTCCTGACGTTTTGGTTTTAGCGTTTTTGCCGCTGCTTTCATGCGTCGCGTTTTCCCTTATTTTTGTACTACGATATTTTCCTGGGAAGGATCAACATGCTGCAGTTGCAGCTTTTCCGTTGCGATCCGTTCAACCCGGCTGTGATCGCCGAGCGCGTTTTCTTCAAGGATCAGATTTCGCCATTCAATATCCAGCGCATCGCGTTCCAGTACCATCTGCTCGCGTTGCGCAGTCAATAAACGTGTATGGTGGGCTGTGGTGACCACCGTGACTGCCGTAACAATGATGCAAATGAACAGGCAGAGTGGCAGTTTCCCGAACCGCAAAAGATCGTCGCCGATCACGCCAGGCAAGGCATGGCGCTCGTTGCTTCCTAACGATCCCTTAACTTTGCTTAGGGTTTCTGTCACTCTGCTGATCATGCGTTCGTCCTCTCTGCAACTCGCAGCACTGAACTACGGGCGCGTGGATTCTCTGCCACCTCTTCTTCGCCCGGCATCAACTTGCCTAATGCTCGCAACTGACGACCACCCAGCTTCCTGAGTTGTTCTTCCGTCATCGGCAACCCCGCAGGAACCTGAGGACCGCGGCTTTGCTCACGCATAAAGCGCTTCACAATGCGGTCTTCCAGCGAATGGAAGCTGATGATGGATAACCGCCCACCCGGGGCCAGTACGTCGAGCGAGCTTTTTAGCGCCAGCTCTATTTCCTCCAGTTCACTGTTTACCCAGATGCGCACCGCCTGGAAGGTACGGGTCGCGGGATGTTTGTGCTTATCCTTCACCGGCGTCGCCGCCGCGATCACTTCGGCCAGCTCTTTGGTACGGGTCATGGGCTCAACGCGGTTGCGCTCAACGATGGCGCGCGCAATGCGCTTGCCAAAACGTTCTTCGCCAAAGGTTTTGATAACCCATGCAATATCCGCTTCGTCAGCGGTCTGCAGCCATTCGGCAGCAGACTGGCCGCGCGTCGGGTCCATACGCATATCCAGCGGACCATCACGCATAAAGGAGAAACCGCGTTCAGCATCATCAAGCTGTGGTGAAGAGACGCCAAGATCGAGAAGAATCCCGTCGATCTTGCCCGTCAGGCCGCGCTCGGCAACGTAATCGGCGAGCGCAGAGAAAGGTCCATGCACGATGGAAAAGCGAGGGTCATTGATGGTCTGTGCAACGGCAATCGCCTGCGGATCGCGATCAATTGCCAGCAGACGTCCTTCCTCTCCAAGCTGGGAGAGAATCAAACGCGAGTGACCACCGCGACCAAACGTACCATCAATGTAGATGCCATCCGGACGAATATTCAGGCCGTTCACGGCCTCATCCAGTAACACCGTTTTGTGTTTATAATTTTCCATCATATTTATAGAGACAAGTCCTGCAGCCGTTCCGATAAAGTTGCGGAATCGGACTGCTCAGCGTCGATATCTTCCTTGACCTGTTGATACCAGGTCGTTTCATCCCACAGTTCAAACTTGTTGAACTGCCCGACCAGCATCACTTCTTTAGTCAGACCGGCATGTTGCCGCAGCACAGGCGCAATCAGTAATCGCCCTGCGCTATCCATCTGACACTCACTGGCATGTCCCAATAACAGCCGCTGTACGCGGCGCTCTTGCGGGTTCATGCTCGACAGTCGCGACAGCTTTTGCTCAATAATTTCCCATTCGGGTAAGGGGTAAAGCAGCAGGCAGGGGGAGTTGATGTCAATGGTGCAAACCATTTGACCCGAAGCGTTCTCAATCAGCTGGTCGCGGTATCGGGTTGGCACCGATAAACGCCCTTTGCTGTCGAGATTGACTAACGTAGCTCCACGGAACATGCCAGTCTCACCCCTCCTCACCACTTTAACCCACAAATTCCCACCTAAAGGAGTTTACGGAGCGAGGGAAAAGCTTGTCAAGCCAGGACTCTCCCTATAAGGACCCGAAAGCCCTCTATTTACAGAGATAAACAGACCTGACTAATAACTGAACAACTGGCGAGGCAAAATTAACGTTATGAATATTTGTAAGAAAAAAACCGAATATGCACACTAGCGTTAAAGCTCACTCAATATCATCGCAGATAAATATAAAGTGTCAGTTTGCGACGCGGGCAGCATTTTATGACAGATTCTCAGGGGATAACAGCGCCAGATTCATTCAGACGCGTGGTTAAGGCGGCCGTTGCCACGCTGGCTGGTCAGGGTCCAGGAAAAACGTCTGAATATTCATCGACCGAAGCCGGTTTGTAACAAAATAATACAAAGATAGCGGTTTAAAATCGCTTTCAAGCTCCTTAAAGGGCAGTTTAAAAGCCAAAATGAATTAAGAAAATGAGGAGATTATGATCCTGCAGGAATTATCCTAATTTCATTGCGGGAATTAACTCAGCGAATTATTCCCGCAATAAGGGGGCCGTTTTCACCGCCCCGTCATTTCATTTATGGCGGCTAAGAATTCCGCGATGATAGAGATTACGTTTGATACGTGTCAGACCCGGCTTCGGTTTTCTCGGCTCATCCAGGCTCGCCAGAACAATCTCCAGTACGCGTTCAGCCACATCACGGTGACGCTGTGCCACGGCCAGCACCGGACACTGCAGGAAGTCGAGCAGCTCGTTATCCCCGAAAGTGGCAATAGCCAGGTCGGAGGGAAGCTTACCTTCACGGCGCAGGGTCACATCCATCACCCCCTGCAAGAGTGCAAAGGATGTCGTGAACAGCGCCTGGGGCATCGGGTGCGTTTCCAGCCATTTCTCAAAGAGCTGCGCAGCGGCTTCACGTTCATAGCTATTGGCGTAGAGATAGTGAACTTCACGCGGATCGTCTTTCCAGGCGGTTCGGAACCCCTGTTCACGCAGGAAGCTCACTGAAAGTTCAGGCAATGCGCCAAGATAGAGTACCGTTTCAGCAGGGAAGGTTCTCAGCTCCGCGGCAAGCATTTCCGCATCATCCTGGTCGGCACCCACTACGCTGGTGAAATGCTCGCGATCGAGCGCACGATCCAGCGCAACGATAGGGAAAGGATCGTTCGCCCAGCGCTGGTAGAATGGATGCTCTGGCGGTAAGGAGGTCGATACAATGATGGCATCCACCTGGCGCTGGAGCAGATGTTCAATGCAGCGCATCTCGTTGTCCGGCTGATCTTCAGAACAGGCAATCAGCAACTGGTAGCCGCGCTGGCGAGCCTGACGCTCAAGATAGTTGGCGATACGGGTATAGCTGGTATTTTCCAGATCGGGGATCACCAGACCAATCGATCGGGTGCGCCCGGCGCGCAGGCCGGCAGCGACAGCATTCGGATGGTAGTTATGCTCACGAACCACCGCCATAACTTTTTCAACGGTTTTATCGCTGACACGGTACTGCTTTGCTTTACCGTTAATCACATAGCTGGCCGTTGTTCGTGACACGCCGGCTAGCCGGGCGATTTCATCCAGTTTCACAATTGCCCCTTAAAAAAAGAAAAGAGTCCATGGCCCTGTCAAGGTTATGGTTAAATCTTTTAACATCTAAACGCAGAAAAGCCTTCGCGGCAACCGCTTTTATCTGCGTTATTGGCTGATTACGCAAAAAAAAGCCCGGCTTTGGTGACCGGGCAGAAAGAGGCGAACCTTTTTGACAACTAACGCATGATTTTCTCGCCGCGTGACAGACCCACAACGCCCGATCTGGCCACTTCAACAATTTTTGCTACATCCCGCACGGACGCCAGAAAAGCGTCCAGCTTGTCACTGGTCCCGACCAGTTGAACCGTATAAAGAGAAGGCGTGACGTCAATGATCTGCCCGCGGAAAATATCCGCATTGCGTTTGACCTCTTCTCGCCCGTAGCCGCTGGCCTGAATTTTTACCAGCATGACCTCACGCTCAACGTAAGCCCCCTGCCCCAGCTCGCTCACGCGCAGGACATCAACCAGTTTATGCAGTTGCTTCTCAATCTGCTCAAGCACTTTGGCATCACCAACGGTCTGAATCGTCATACGCGACAACGTCGGGTCGTCCGTGGGGGCAACGGTCAGGCTTTCTATGTTATAGCCGCGCTGCGCGAAAAGCCCAATGACGCGCGACAGTGCGCCAGACTCGTTTTCCAGCAATACAGATAATATCCGGCGCATATCAGGTTCTCTCCGTTTTGCTTAACCACATTTCATCCATACCACCGCCGCGAATATGCATCGGATAAACGTGCTCGGTCCCATCAACGATGACATCCATAAAGACGAGGCGGTTGTTTTTAACCTGCTCAAGCGCTTGTGCGAGCGACGATTCCAGCAAAGCGGGATCGGTCACCCGCATCCCCACGTGGCCATAAGCTTCAGCAAGACGAACAAAATCCGGCAGCGACTGCATGTATGACTGAGAGTGACGGCCAGAGTAGATCATATCCTGCCACTGCTTCACCATACCGAGATAGCCGTTGTTGAGGTTAAGCACCAGTACCGGCAACTCATATTGCAGCGCGGTGGAAAGTTCCTGAATGTTCATCTGGATACTGCCGTCCCCGGTCACGCAGACGACGGTTTCATTTGGCAGTGCCAGCTTCACGCCCAGCGCGGCAGGCAAACCAAAGCCCATCGTTCCTAACCCCCCCGAATTGATCCAGTGACGCGGTTTATCAAAGGGATAATAGAGGGCGGCGAACATTTGATGCTGACCCACGTCTGAAGTGACATAGGCGTCGCCTTTCGTCAGTCGCCAGACCGCTTCAATCACGGCCTGAGGCTTAATATGCTCACTTTGAGTGTCATATTTCAGACACTGGCGCGCGCGCCACTGCTCAATTTGCAGCCACCAGTCGCGGATCTCATCCAGCGGTTGAGTCGTGCTCTCCTGGGTCAGCAGATCCAGCATTTGCTCCAGCACCTGCCGGGCATCGCCGACGATAGGCACATCAGCTGACACCGTTTTTGAAATCGACGTGGGGTCGATATCAATGTGCAGCACCGTGGCATTCGGGCAATACTTCGCCAGATTGTTGGTCGTACGATCGTCAAAGCGCACGCCGACGGCAAAGATCACATCGGAATGATGCATCGTCATGTTGGCTTCATAGGTACCGTGCATACCCAGCATGCCCAGCGCCTGACGGTGGGTGGCGGGAAACGCCCCGAGTCCCATCAGCGACGACGCAACAGGAAGATTGAGCTTTTCGATCAGTTCACGAAGCTGTGGCTCACACGCAGAATTAATTGCCCCACCGCCGACATAGACCACCGGTTTTTTAGCGGTCAATAGCGTCTGCAGTGCACGTTTGATCTGGCCTTTGTGGCCCTGCGTGGTGGGGTTGTAAGAACGCATGCTTACCGATTCTGGCCAGACATAAGGCAGCTTGTTTGCCGGATTCAGGATATCTTTAGGCAGATCGACCACCACCGGTCCCGGACGTCCGCTTGCCGCCAGCCAGAATGCTTTTTTCAGCACGCCAGGAATGTCTTCGGTTTGCTTGACCAGGAAGCTGTGCTTCACAACGGGACGCGATATCCCGACCATGTCGCACTCCTGAAATGCGTCGTAGCCAATCAGAGAGGTTGCCACCTGCCCGGAGAGGATCACCAGAGGAATAGAGTCCATGTACGCGGTCGCAATCCCGGTAATAGCGTTTGTCGCGCCGGGGCCCGACGTGACTAACACCACGCCCACTTCCCCCGTCGCACGCGCCAGGCCATCAGCCATGTGCACCGCCGCCTGTTCATGACGTACAAGGATATGGTCAATGCCGCCTACCGTATGCAGTGCATCATAAATATCAAGGACCGCGCCGCCAGGATAGCCGAACACTTGTTTCACGCCCTGATCGATAAGCGATCGGACGACCATTTCCGCGCCAGACAACATCTCCATGCTTTGCCTCCAGGCATTTTGTTATAGACGGACCGCCGAATTCATTTCTGCACCGTCTTGCGATCGGGATGAACCCGTCTTCTATTAGCTGAGTGATACTTACCTTAACCGCTCGTTATGAGGCAGGCAATTAGCAAACCCGGAGAGCGAAGAGGCGGTTAAAGCAGAAAAAACAGACATTGCCAGAGGATATGGTTAATTCATCTGTAATTAGAGGAGGAGATGATAAATCATCGTTGAAAAGCGCGATGATTCAGGAAATCATCTATTTTTACAGGTCTGGCAACCACCAGAAAAGATTCAGAACAGAATAAAATAGCAGTTAACAAAACAAAACCAGGATAAACCACATGCAAAGATGCAATTTATCCTGATCTGATTAACGGCGGCAGATGCTGATAAGTAATTCTTCCATCCACTGATGCCCTTTATCCCGCCCTGCAGCTTCATGCCAGGAGAGATAACAGGTACGGCTATTAAGCTTAAGCGGCAGAGGCAAAATTTGCAGATTTAACGCGTCAGAGAACTCTTCCGCCAGCCAGCGCGGGGCAATAGCCACCAGCTGCGTCTGGGAAACGACGTTTAATACGCTGACCATAGCCATTCCTTGATATGCCACGCTCGCCTGTTTATCTGCTGTGTCGTACCACGGCAGACTAAATGAGGCATATCTGTCGAGCGCAACCACGGCATGTTGTTCGCTATAAACATCACTTTCACGTAGCGGAGCATTCAATCGTGGATGTTTTTTACTGGCAACCAATACCATTTCATCTTTAAACAACGGCACGCACGAAAATTCAGGGCGACGGAACTCTTCGTATCCCAGGACAAATTCGGTTTCCTGGTAACGTAACTGGTGTTCTGTGTTTTGATTTAAGGATGATTTGAACACCAGATTAATATTTGGCGCAATCTCTTCAACCTTATTATAAATAATAGATGTCAGATAATTATCTAACGGACTGCAGACGCAGAGATGGAATACGCGTTCACTGCTTAGTGGTTCAAAACCCGAGCCCGGCAGCTCATTTTGCACCAGTTGCAGAGCCTGGCGAATAGAGCCGAAGAGCTGGAATGCCCGCGCAGTAGGCTGAATCCCTCGTCCGTAGCGAACGAATAATTCATCGTTGAACATCACCTTAAGCCTGGCAACGGCATTACTCACGGCAGGTTGTGACATCCCCAACGCTTGCGCCGCCCGGGTGATATTCTGCTCCTGCATGACAGCATCAAACACCGTCAGTAGATTAAGATCCACCGTGCGTAGCTGGGGTTTAATCCCATCTGTAACTTGAGGTTGTTTAATATTATTTTCTGACACTTCTGACTCCACTGTCACGCTACACAGCACGTCCTTCGCCGACGCATTGTAATAATCCCGAAAAATATGATTTACCATGCCAATACGTCCAACAAAAGAGAATTGTTTAAAAATCGGAATATATAAAGATCACGCGATAAGACACAAATAAAAACCGGCATAACAGATATATTTGACTTTATAGTTAGAATGAAACCATAAACCAAGTCGGTAATGACTCCAACTTACTGATAGTGTTTTATGTTCAGATAATGCCCGATGACCTTGTCATGCAGCTCCACCGATTTTGAGAACGACAGTGACTTCCGTCCCAGCCTTGCCAGATGTTGTCTCAGATTCAGGTTATGCCGCTCAATTCGCTGAGTGTAACGCTTGCTGATTACGTGCAGCTTTCCCTTCAGGCGGGATTCATACAGCGGCCAGCCATCCGTCATCCATACCACGACCTCAAAGGCCGACAGCAGGCTCAGAAGACGCTCCAGTGTGGCCAGAGTGCGTTCACCGAAGACGTGCGCCACAACCGTCCTCCGTATCCTGTCATACGCGTAAAACAGCCAGCGCTGACGTGATTTAGCACCGACGTAGCCCCACTGTTCGTCCATTTCAGCGCAGACAATCACATCACTGCCCGGCTGTATGCGCGAGGTTACCGACTGCGGCCTGAGTTTTTTAAGTGACGTAAAATCGTGTTGAGGCCAACGCCCATAATGCGGGCGGTTGCCCGGCATCCAACACCATTCATGGCCATATCAATGATTTTCTGGTGTGTACCGGGCTGAGAGGCGGTGTAAGTGAACTGTAGCTGCCATGTTTTACGGCAGTGAGAGCAGAGATAGCGCTGATGTCCGGCAGTACTTTTACCGTTACGCACCACGCCTTCAGTAGCTGAGCAGGAGGGACAACTGATGGAGATGGAAGCCACGGGAGCACCTCAAAAACACCATCGTACACTAAATCAGTAAGTTGGCACCATTACCAACCAAGTCAATACACAATGGTCATCTGGTTAAGGATGACTTAAGTATAATTAAACTGTTATCGACTTTGCGTATACTTACGTTAATAATCTGTTATTCCCATTCATTCACGGCCAGAGAGAAAGAATGCCTATGTGAATGGTAAATCAATGATATTAAATGCTTTAAAAAGAAAACATCCACGACGGAAAATACATATTTCAAAATACCTGCTAAATGTACTTATTTCTGCAAATGCTTTTTGAGTCCAATTTTAGACAATTCATATAGCCTGAAAAGCAAAATCCAGCACAATAAGCTAAAGCCTATAACCTGTCTGTTCAGTCTGTCGGAACCGTTTTTACCGTCAGGGGTTGACATGAACAGCCGTATCCAGTACCACTAAAAGTATATTGAATTTAACGGAGCACGATTCATGACACGCACCCATCGTTTCACCGGTCTACTACTACTAAACGCATCTTCTGTGCGCGGTAGACTGGCGGGCGAAATTCAGCGTTGAATCGTCACCAGTAAGACTAAAAACCCGCGCCACTGCGCGGGTTTTTTTATGCTCGTAGCAAGGCGCCCTAAGACTGACAAGGACCTAACCCATGAGCCAGCAAGTCATTATTTTCGATACTACTTTACGTGACGGTGAACAGGCATTACAGGCAAGCCTGAGTGTAAAAGAGAAACTGCAGATTGCGCTGGCTCTCGAGCGAATGGGCGTCGACGTCATGGAGGTGGGGTTCCCGGTCTCTTCTCCGGGTGATTTCGAATCCGTACAGACCATTGCGCGCACCATTAAAAATAGCCGCGTCTGTGGCCTGGCACGCTGTGTAGAGAAAGACATCGACGTTGCGGCCGAGTCGCTGAAAGTGGCCGAAGCCTTCCGTATTCACACTTTCATTGCTACTTCGCCAATGCATATCGCAACCAAATTGCGCAGCACGCTGGATGAGGTGATTGAACGCGCGGTGTATATGGTTAAGCGCGCACGTAACTATACCGATGACGTTGAATTCTCTTGCGAAGACGCGGGCCGTACGCCAATCGAAGACCTGGCGCGCGTTGTGGAAGCCGCCATCAACGCGGGCGCGAAAACCATCAACATCCCGGACACCGTCGGCTACACCATGCCGTTTGAGTTCTCAAACATCATCACCGGCCTGTATGACCGCGTACCGAATATTGATAAAGCAATTATCTCCGTCCACACCCACGATGATTTAGGGCTGGCGGTGGGCAATGCCATCGCCGCTGTCCACGCTGGTGCGCGTCAGGTAGAAGGCGCGATGAACGGTATCGGTGAACGCGCGGGCAACTGTTCGCTGGAAGAAGTGATCATGGCGATCAAAGTGCGCAAAGACATCATGAACGTGCACACCCGCATCAATCACAACGAAATCTGGCGCACCAGCCAGACCGTCAGCCAGATTTGCAACATGCCGATCCCGGCCAACAAAGCGATTGTCGGCACGGGTGCGTTCGCGCATTCCTCTGGTATCCACCAGGACGGCGTACTGAAAAACCGCGAAAACTACGAAATCATGACCCCGGAATCTATCGGTCTGAACCAGGTGCAGTTGAACCTGACCTCCCGTTCCGGCCGCGCTGCGGTGAAACACCGTATGGAAGAGATGGGTTATCAGGACAGCGATTACAACATGGATCAGCTGTACGACGCATTCCTGAAGCTGGCCGACAAAAAAGGTCAGGTGTTCGACTATGACCTGGAAGCGCTGGCTTTTATTAACAAACAGCAGGAAGAGCCAGAGCACTTCCGTCTGGATTACTTCAACGTGCAGTCCGGCTCCAGCGACATCGCCACCGCCTCGGTCAAACTGGCCTGTGGTGACGAGATTAAAGCCGAAGCGGCAAACGGTAACGGCCCTGTCGACGCCATCTATCAGGCAATCAACCGCGTCACCGAATACGACGTTGAGCTGGTGAAATATGACCTGACGGCGAAAGGGCATGGTAAAGACGCTTTAGGCCAGGTGGATATCGTCGTCAATTACAACGGTCGCCGTTTCCACGGAGTGGGTCTGGCGACGGATATTGTCGAATCCTCCGCGAAAGCAATGGTGCATGTCCTGAACAACATCTGGCGCGCCGCTGAAGTCGAAAAAGAGTTGCAACGCAAAGCTCAGAATAAAGAGAACAACAAGGAAACCGTGTAATGTCGAAGAATTATCATATTGCTGTGTTGCCGGGTGATGGTATTGGCCCGGAAGTGATGGCACAGGCGCTGAAAGTACTGGAAGCCGTTCGCTCGCGTTTTGCGATTAAAATCACCACCAGCCATTACGACGTGGGCGGTATTGCCATTGATAACCACGGTACGCCGCTGCCAAAAGCCACCGTCGAAGGCTGCGAAAATGCCGACGCCGTGCTGTTTGGCTCCGTCGGTGGCCCAAAATGGGAACACCTGCCGCCGGCTGAGCAGCCAGAGCGCGGCGCGCTGCTGCCGCTGCGTAAACACTTTAAGTTGTTCAGCAATCTGCGTCCGGCGAAGCTCTACCAGGGGCTGGAAGAATTCTGCCCGCTGCGCGCGGATATCGCGGCCAACGGTTTCGACATTCTCTGCGTACGCGAGCTGACCGGCGGAATTTACTTCGGTCAGCCAAAGGGCCGCGAAGGCAGCGGCCAGCATGAAAAAGCATTCGATACCGAGGTATATCACCGTTTCGAAATTGAACGTATCGCCCATATCGCCTTTGAGTCGGCGCGTAAACGCCGTCATAAAGTGACCTCCATTGATAAAGCAAACGTGCTGCAGTCGTCCATTTTGTGGCGTGAGATCGTCAGCGAAGTCGCGAAGCAGTATCCGGACGTTGAGCTGTCGCATATGTACATTGATAACGCGACCATGCAGCTGATTAAGGATCCCTCCCAGTTTGACGTGCTGCTCTGCTCTAACCTGTTCGGCGATATCCTGTCTGACGAGTGCGCGATGATCACCGGCTCCATGGGGATGTTGCCATCCGCCAGCCTGAATGAAGAAGGCTTCGGGCTGTACGAACCTGCCGGGGGCTCCGCACCGGATATCGCAGGCAAAAACATCGCCAACCCGATTGCACAGATCCTCTCCCTGGCTCTGCTGCTGCGCTACAGCCTTGATGCAGGTGATGCAGCAACCGCAATTGAAAACGCCATTAACCGGGCGTTAGAAGAAGGCGTCCGTACCGGTGATTTAGCACGCGGCACGGCAGCAGTCAGTACTGATGAAATGGGCGACATCATTGCCCGCTATGTCGCTGAAGGGGTGTAATCATGGCCAAAACCTTATATGAAAAGTTGTTTGATGCACACGTTGTCTACGAAGCACCAAACGAAACCCCACTGCTGTATATCGACCGTCATCTGGTACACGAAGTGACCTCCCCGCAGGCATTTGACGGCCTGCGTGCGCACAAGCGTCCCGTGCGTCAGCCGGGAAAAACCTTCGCGACGATGGATCATAACGTTTCCACTCAGACCAAAGACATCAATGCGTCGGGTGAGATGGCACGTATCCAGATGCAGGAACTGATCAAGAACTGCAACGAATTTGGCGTGGAGTTGTACGATCTGAACCACCCTTATCAGGGCATCGTCCACGTGATGGGGCCGGAGCAAGGGATTACCCTGCCGGGCATGACCATCGTCTGCGGTGACTCTCATACCGCAACGCACGGCGCGTTTGGCGCGCTGGCGTTTGGTATCGGTACGTCTGAAGTGGAACACGTTCTGGCGACGCAGACCCTGAAACAGGGCCGCGCCAAAACCATGAAGATTGAAGTGAAAGGTAAAGCCGCACCTGGGATAACGGCGAAAGACATCGTGCTGGCTATCATCGGCAAAACCGGCAGCGCAGGCGGTACCGGTCACGTAGTGGAATTTTGCGGCGACGCTATTCAGGCGCTGAGCATGGAAGGTCGTATGACCCTGTGCAACATGGCCATTGAGATGGGCGCCAAAGCAGGCCTGGTGGCGCCAGACGAAACGACCTTCAACTATGTGAAAGGTCGTCTGCACGCGCCAAAAGGCCAGGATTTTGACGATGCGGTCGCGTACTGGAAAACCCTGAAAACCGACGACGGGGCAACCTTTGACACCGTTGTCACGCTGCAGGCAGAAGAGATTGCGCCTCAGGTGACCTGGGGCACCAACCCGGGTCAGGTGATTTCCGTTAACGACAGCATTCCTGACCCGGCCTCATTTGCCGATCCGGTCGAGCGTGCCAGTGCGGAGAAAGCGCTGGCCTATATGGGACTGAAGCCCGGTGTGCCGTTGACCGACGTGACCATTGATAAAGTCTTCATTGGATCCTGTACCAACTCCCGTATCGAAGATTTACGTGCTGCTGCAGAGATTGCTAAAGGCCGCAAAGTTGCGCCGGGCGTGCAGGCGCTGGTGGTTCCCGGTTCCGGTCCGGTGAAGGCTCAGGCAGAAGCGGAAGGGCTGGATAAGATCTTTATCGAAGCAGGTTTTGAGTGGCGTTTGCCGGGATGCTCCATGTGTCTGGCTATGAACAACGACCGTCTGAATCCAGGCGAACGTTGTGCTTCCACCAGCAACCGTAACTTTGAAGGCCGTCAGGGCCGCGGTGGGCGTACCCATCTGGTCAGCCCGGCAATGGCCGCCGCTGCAGCCGTTACCGGCCATTTCGCCGACATTCGCAGCCTGAAATAAGGAGACAATCATGGCAGAGAAATTTACCCAACACACAGGCCGGGTTGTCCCCCTGGATGCCGCTAACGTCGATACTGACGCCATCATTCCTAAGCAGTTTTTGCAGAAAGTGACCCGCACCGGTTTTGGTGCACACCTGTTCAACGACTGGCGTTTCCTGGATGATAAAGGCGAAGTGCCTAATCCAGAATTTGTTCTGAACTTCCCGGAATACACAGGCGCGTCCATTCTGCTGGCGCGGGAAAACTTTGGCTGCGGTTCTTCGCGTGAACATGCTCCCTGGGCGCTCACCGATTACGGCTTTAAGGTGGTTATCGCCCCGAGCTTCGCGGATATCTTCTACGGTAACAGCTTCAACAACCAGCTGCTGCCCGTGACGCTGAGTGACGAACAGGTTGATGAGCTGTTTGCGCTGGTTAAGGCGAATCCGGGCATGGCGTTTGAAGTGGATTTGGAAGCGGAAGTGGTTAAAGCGGGTGAGAAGACCTACAGCTTCAGCATTGATGCATTCCGCCGTCACTGCATGCTGAACGGTCTGGACAGCATTGGTCTGACGCTCCAGCACGAAGACGCCATCTCAGCGTACGAGAAAAAACAGCCTGCGTTTATGGGCTAAAGGCAATGGCCCGCGAAAAGCGGGCCATTGATAAGGGTGCGTTGAGGCTCAACCACTCTGGAGAGGCGGGGAAACCTTCCCCGCCAATACCGCTAACGTTTTGCTTTGTAAGCCAACACTGCTGCCAGCTCTGTTTTCTCCTGTCTGAAATGCAATTCACATAGCGAATCACGCACCATCCAGGTGAAGATCAACAGCGTCGTACAGATCAGAAACAAACCTAACAGCAGAGTACGTTTTGGCATTCCAGCCTCCTTATTGCTTTTCGGCAATGAAGAGACTAACCTCGCAATGTGGGTTGTGAAGTTGGTCTCCCCATCAGTTTTATTGATGTGGGACTCTCCACTGTTTGCCTCTTGCGAAAGCCTGAGGCAAACAGCCTCAAGCACCCGCCACGCACTCTATGCGCCTTCCCTTCATCTGTCAGAAATTCGTTTCATTTCGTGAAGCCGCCTTCCAGAATCAAACATCCTTAACCCGGCATGTCAGCCCAAGCGTGATGACCGAAATCGCGGCAATCATCCAGTAAACCGAGGCATGTCCGTAGCTCTGCGCCAGCGCTCCCTGAATCACCCCCGCCAGAATGACGCCTGTCGAAATGCTGTTGGTGAAAAGCGTGGTCGCCGAGCCAGCGCGTCCCGGCATTAAGTCCTGGAACCAGAGCATGCCGATCCCGGCCACGATCCCGATGAATATGGCATTGAACAGCTGCAGCGCCAGCAGTGCTTCGCGCGAATGGAAGAAGATCAGCCCAAGATAGAACAACACCCCGGCGGCAACCGCAACCACCATCATTTTGCGTTTACCGAAGCGCTTTACGTAATATCCTGCAAGAATCATCGCCGGAATCTCCAGCCCGGCAGCCGTTCCCATTAAGATCCCAGCGAGCTTGTCCGGCAGACCGAGATCGCTGCTGATCCACAGTGGCATATCAATGATGTACATGGTATTGCAGGTCCACATCAGCGTGGAGGCGATAAACAGCATACGGACGTTTTTGTCCTGCCAGCCGCTCACTTGCGTAATCGGCTTATCCGTCGTCTGTTCGACGCGCGCCACAGACGGTAGCACGAAGGCAATCAGCGCCAGGCTGATGGCAAAAATGGCCGCGGCGATGGAGAACATGGCGGTAAAACCGTAGTTCAACGCCAGCATGAAGGCCAGCGGCGGGCCGATGACCCATGCCAGTGAAAGCTGAGCACGCATCACCGAGCTGAACATCACCACTTCCCGCGCGGAGTTATCCGCGTATTCTCGGGCCAGGGCGAAAAGCTGCGGCATGGCGGTATTCGCCAGCGATGCCAGCAGGACACCGCAGGTAATGAGCGTCAGGTAATGGCGATTGAACGCAAAGAGTAGCGCGTTGCCCACGGCCATGGCGCAGCAAAAGAGGATCAGCTTGCGGCGATCGCCCTGGCTGTCCGATCGTTTCGCCAGCGCGAGGCTGACCAGGATCCCGGCAATGGCGTTAACGGTGTAAAACAGGCCGACCCAAAACGGCTGCGCCCCCACCTCGCGGCTGAGGAACAGGCTCAACGTTGGCGCCTGCAACGCCCCCGCCACGCCCATCATAAAGGCTACCAGCATAAAAGCGGCATATACGCCATTCAGGCGGCGCCCCATCGTCATCAACCACAGCATACGCAAGTCCTTGTGAAAGCGAATCGAAATTGGGTGAAAGAATAAACGAAAAAAGCCAGCAAAAACATTTTGCTGGCGGGTGATAAACACCAATACTCAGTCACACATGATCGAGGCGAGTTAGCGGGAAGAAGTCGGTTTCGTAACGTCCCACTGCATCAGTTCTTCTAACATTTTCAGCCGCTGCTCTGCACACCGGCGGGCCAGCCAGGACGCTCCTTTTGTCGCTGAAAAGTACTGCTGATAAAACTGACGTGCGGTGGACCTCTTCATAATTTACCTCCTCACTTCATCGGGGAGAATTATTGGCCTAATATAGGGATAAATAAATTGCTGGTTTTTTGTCAGGAGTTCCCCTTTTATGCCTTCTGGTCGTCTGCAACAACAATTTATCCGCCTCTGGCAGTGCTGCGAGGGGCAATCGCAGGAGACCACGCTCAACGAGCTGGCTGACCTGCTCAACTGTTCGCGCCGTCATATGCGCACGCTGCTTAACACCATGCAGCAGCAGGGCTGGTTAAGCTGGGAAGCGGAGGCAGGACGCGGGAAGCGCTCACGTTTGACCTTTCTCTATACCGGTCTGGCGTTGCAGCAGCAGCGCGCGGAGGATCTGCTGGAGCAGGATCGCATCGACCAGCTGGTGCAGCTGGTGGGCGACAAAGCCGCCGTGCGCCAGATGCTGGTTTCACATCTTGGACGTAGCTTTCGTCAGGGCCGCCACATTCTGCGGGTGCTCTACTACCGTCCGATGAAAAATCTGTTACCCGGCACGGCGTTACGGCGTTCTGAAACCCACATGGCCCGGCAGATTTTCAGCGGCCTGACGCGGATAAATGAGGAAAATGGGGAACTGGAAGCGGATATCGCGCATCACTGGCAGCAACTTTCCCCGTGCCACTGGCGCTTCTTCTTACGCCCCGGCATCCACTTTCACCACGGTCGCGAGCTGGACATGCGCGACGTCATCGCCTCTCTGGAACGTGCCCGCAAGCTACCGCTTTATTCACACATTTCCCGCGTCCATTCCCCGACGGCATGGACGCTGGATATTGAGCTGTCGCAGCAGGACAAATGGCTTCCCTGGCTGCTGGGCTATGTGCCGTCGATGATTTTGCCCGCCGAGTGGGAGTCGCTGAACAATTTCGCCAGCCTGCCGATTGGCACCGGACCCTACTCCGTGTCCCGCAATAACAACAACCAGCTGAAAATTCTCGCGTTTGATGACTACTTTGGCTATCGGGCACTGATCGACGAAGTGAACGTCTGGGTATTACCGGATCTCAATGAAGATCTCAGCTGCGGGCTGACGCTGGAAGGCCCCACCACGGGAGAAAAAGCGGTGGAGAGTCGTCTGGAGGAGGGATGCTACTACCTGCTGTTTGATAGCCGCACCCACCGCGGGGCAAACCAGGCCGTTCGTCAGTGGGTCAGCCACGTGCTGTCCCCCTCCAATCTGATCTACCATGCGGAAGAGCAGTACCAGACATACTGGTTCCCGGCGTACGGCCTGCTTCCGCGCTGGCACCACGCCCGCCCGGCGCACTGCGACAGACCTGCCGGGCTGGAGTCCATCACCCTGACCTACTACCGCGAGCACGTGGAGCATCGTTTTATCGCCGGGATCATGGCCAGGCTGCTGGCAGCCGAAGGCGTGACGCTGGAGATCAGAGAAGTGGACTATGACGAATGGCACCGGGGGGAGATCGTCAGTGATATCTGGCTAAACAGCGCCAACTTCACCCTGCCGCTCGATTTCTCGCTCTTTTCTCATCTGTATGAGATCCCGCTGATCCAGCACTGTATCAACCGTGACTGGCAGCAGGACGCTGCCCAGTGGCGCGCTGGCGACATGAATCTTGCCGTTTGGTGTCAGCAATTGCTGGCTGAACAGGCGATTGTACCTCTGATACACCACTGGCTGATGATCCAGGGTCAACGCAGTATGCGCGGTCTGCGGATGAACACCCTGGGCTGGTTTGATTTCAAATCAGCCTGGTTTGCGCCGCCGGAGCCATAACGCTTTCGTAATATTCACCAAATCATTACAATAGCGCCGTTCTCAACGGGGTGCTGCATCACAGATGTGCGCTGAGATAATACCCGTCGAACCTGATCCGGATAACGCCGGCGAAGGGATTTGAGGCTGTCGCTCAAAATCCTTTGCCACTCAACCCTGAGGTGCAAAGTGTTAAAAAAAGTTCTTCCTCTGCTGGCGCTGTTTGCGCTGCCTGCGTTCGCGAAGCCCGTCCTGACGGTCTATACTTACGACTCGTTCTCTGCCGACTGGGGCCCTGGCCCGGTAGTCAAAAAAGCCTTTGAAGCTGACTGTAATTGCGAGCTGAAATTCGTGGCGCTGGAAGATGGCGTGTCGCTGCTTAACCGTCTGCGTATGGAAGGGAAAAACAGCAAAGCCGACGTGGTGCTCGGGCTGGATAACAACCTGCTGGAAGCCGCCACGCAAACCAAACTGTTTGCCAAAAGCGGCGTAGCGGCAGAGGCCGTCAACGTGCCGGGCGGCTGGAACAACGACACCTTTGTGCCGTTCGACTACGGCTACTTTGCTTTCGTCTATGACAAAAACAAGCTGAAAAATCCGCCGAAGAGCCTGAAGGAGCTGGTGGAGAGCGACCAGAAATGGCGCGTGATTTATGAAGATCCGCGTACCAGCACGCCAGGCCTGGGGCTGCTGCTTTGGATGCAGAAGGTCTACGGGGAGAGCGCGCCGCAAGCGTGGCAGAAGCTGGCCGCCAAAACCGTCACTGTGACCAAAGGCTGGAGTGAAGCGTATGGTCTGTTCCTGAAAGGCGAAAGCGATCTGGTGCTCAGCTACACCACCTCGCCGGCTTACCACATTATCGCCGAGAAGAAAGACAACTACGCCGCCGCGAATTTTGCCGAAGGGCATTATCTGCAGGTGGAGGTTGCCGCGCGTACCGCTGCCAGCAAACAGCCGGAACTCGCCGAGAAGTTCCTGAAATTTATGGTTTCTCCGGCGTTCCAGAATGCCATTCCTGCGGGCAACTGGATGTATCCCGTCACCCACGTTGCACTGCCAGCCGGTTTCGACCAGTTAACCAAACCACAAACGTCGCTGGAGTTTACGCCGCAGCAGGTGGCCGCGCAGCGAGCAGCATGGGTAAGTGAATGGCAACGCGCCGTCAGCCGTTAATTCCCGGCTGGTTACTTCCCGGACTGCTCGCCGCCATGCTGATGGTGGTAGTCAGTCTGGGAGCATTCCTTGCGTTGTGGTTCAACGCGCCGGAGAGCGATCTGCTCGCGCTCTGGCGCGATAGCTATCTCTGGCACGTCATTCGTTTCTCCTTCTGGCAGGCGTTTCTTTCTGCCCTGCTGTCAGCGCTCCCGGCTATTTTTCTTGCGCGGGCTCTGTATCGTCGGCATTTCCCCGGAAGAGTAGTCCTGCTGCGCCTGTGCGCCATGACGCTGATCCTGCCCGTGCTGGTCGCGGTATTTGGTATCCTGAGCGTTTACGGTCGACAGGGCTGGCTGGCGTTGCTGTTTGCCCGGTTTGGTCTGGAATGGACCTTCTCGCCATACGGCCTGCAGGGCATTCTGCTGGCGCACGTGTTTTTCAATATGCCGATGGCAACGCGCCTCTTTTTGCAGGCACTGGAGAATATTCCCGGCGAACAACGCCAGATTGCCGCTCAGCTTGGCATGCGTGGATGGTCGTTTTTCCGCTTTGTCGAATGGCCTTGGTTAAGACGTCAGATTGCCCCGGTTGCCGCGCTGATCTTTATGCTCTGCTTCGCCAGCTTCGCCACCGTGCTTTCTCTCGGCGGCGGGCCACAGGCGACCACCATTGAGCTGGCGATTTATCAGGCCTTAAGTTACGACTACGATCCGGGCCGCGCCGCGCTTCTGGCGATCGTGCAGATGGCGTGCTGTCTGGTGCTGGTGCTGCTGAGCCAGCGCCTGAGCAAAGCGATTCCCCCGGGCAGCAATAGCCTCTCGGGCTGGCGCGATCCGCAGGATAGCCTGCACAGCCGCGTCTCCGATTTTATCCTGATCGTGCTGGCACTCCTGCTTCTGTTGCCACCGCTGCTGGCCGTTATCGTTGATGGCCTGAACAGGAATGTGGTGTCAGTACTGCAACAGCCCGTGCTGTGGCAAGCGACGTGGACCTCGGTACGCATTGCGCTGGCAGCCGGAGCGCTATGCGTGATCCTGACCATGATGTTGCTCTGGAGCAGCCGCGAGCTCTACGCGCGTCATGCCCGTAAAGCCGGACAAGCGCTGGAGCTGACGGGCATGCTGATCCTGGCGATGCCGGGCATTGTGCTGGCGACCGGCTTCTTTCTGCTGTTCAACACCACCGTCGGCCTGCCGGAAAGTGCTGACGGCATCGTCATTTTTACCAATGCCTTAATGGCCATCCCCTACGCGCTGAAAGTACTGGAAAATCCTATGCGGGATGTCAACAGCCGCTACAGCGTCCTGTGTCAGTCCCTTGGGATAACCGGCTGGCGGCGGTTAAAGGTGGTGGAACTTCGCGCCCTGAAACGACCGCTCGCCCAGGCGCTGGCCTTCGCCTGCGTACTCTCCATCGGGGATTTTGGCGTGGTGGCCCTTTTCGGCAATGACGATTTCCGCACGCTGCCGTTCTGGCTTTATCAGCAGATTGGCTCCTACCGCAGCCAGGACGGGGCCGTCACGGCGCTGCTGCTGCTCCTGCTGTGCTTTGGACTCTTTACCGTTATCGAAAAACTTCCGGGGCGTGATGTTAAAACTGACTGATGTAACCTGGCTTTACCAGCATCTGCCGATGCGCTTCACGCTCTCCGTGCGTCAGGGAGAGATTATTGCGGTGCTTGGCCCAAGCGGTGCGGGAAAAAGCACGCTGCTCAATTTGGTTGCGGGGTTTCTGCAGCCGGCAAGCGGATCGATAGTCATTGAAAATCGGGACCATACCCATACGCCGCCTGCAAAACGTCCTGTCTCCATGCTGTTTCAGGAAAACAACCTGTTTACCCACCTGACGGTGCGGCAAAACATCGCGCTGGGGATGCATCCGGGACTCAAGCTGAACGTCCCCCAGCGCCAGAAGCTGGAGGTCATTGCCGCCCAGATGGGGATCGCGGAATTTCTCGACAGGCTGCCCGGCGAGCTTTCCGGCGGCCAGCGTCAGCGCGTGGCGCTTGCCCGTTGTCTGGTCCGCGAACAGCCGATACTGCTGCTGGATGAACCGTTCTCTGCGCTCGACCCGGCGCTGCGCCAGGAGATGCTGACGCTTGTGCAGGATGTCTGTCAGCGCCAGCAGCTGACGATGCTGATGGTTTCGCACAGCATCGAAGATGCCGCACGGATTGCCCCCAGATCGGTGGTCATTGCCGAAGGACGAATTGTGTGGGATGGGATGACAGAAGAACTTCTGAAGGGTAACGCTGCCGCGTCGTCGCTGCTGGGCATCAGCGCAGTCTGATGCCATCACTCTGGCCCTCTCCCACAGGGAGAGGGAAACACATTAACGGCTCACCACCTTCAACAGGATTTCACCGTACACCGGCATCAGAGGATGGCGAATCAGTGCGACGAGCGCTACCACCGCAACGCCCAGCATCAGGGGGGCCAGCCACAAAAGACGAGTGCGCGGAAGATAGCGTGTCAGGCGATCGACACTGGCTTTCGCGCTGCGCCATAACCGCCAGCACAGCCACGCAGCCAGCCACAGCAGCACCGCCGTTGCCAGCAACAGCCACTTAAACTCACCGCTTTGCATGCCGTCAGGAATATCGATGGCCGCACCGGCCAGGATCCCCGGCAGGAAGTAGAACGGCGGCCAGAAGATGCAGCCGATGATGTTCGGCACCACAAACTTTGCAACGGGCAGATCCAGCATTCCGGCAACCATCGGCACCAGAGGACGCGTGGGTCCGACAAAGCGGCCGACGAGAATAGTAAACATGCTGTGCTGATGCAGCGCATGCTCGGTTTTATCCAGCAGCGCTTTGTTCTTTTTCATGAACGACCAGCGGTGCAGCGGCTTCTTAAAGCGCCAGCCCAGCCAGAAGGAGATCCAGTCGCCCAGCAGGCAGCCGATTATCCCGGCCAGCCACGCCTGCCAGAAATTGACCTCGCCGCTGCCAATCAGCGCGCCAAGACCCGCCATCATCACGGTGCCGGGCAGGATTAACCCCACGAGCGCCAGCGACTCCAGAAAGGCCACCAGCGCCACGGCGATGAGCGAATACATAACGGACTGGGTAATAAAGTGTTCCAGCAATGCCTGCATAACTATTCCGGTCAGAAAACGAATCAGCGATTCTGCTTAGCGCCCCGCACTGCGTCAAGGCAACAATTGTCTGAATAGTTTACAGGTAGCTTTCTGCGTTCACCTGTTTGTTTATCTTTTTTTACCGTTTATTCACATCCCGCGCGGAATTCACTCGGGCTGGCACCGGTGCATTTTTTAAAGACGCGAGAAAAATAGAGCTGATCTTCAAAGCCAACGTTACGCCCCACGGTGGCAATCGGCATCCGGGTGGTGCTGAGCAACAGTTTCGCCTGGCTGATACGCTGATCCTCACGCCAGCTCAGGACGCTGACGCCAAGCTGCTGGCGAAACAGATGTGACAGCCGTGACGGCGACAGACACACATGCTGGGCGACGCTGGCAATATCGAACTGACTGTCGGCGAGATGGTCGCTGATGTACTGGCAGGCGTCGCGCACGCGGTTATCCAGCGGAGGATTAAGCGACTCGTTAATGGCCTCCATCCGTCGCAGCAGCAGTTGTTCAAGCAGGTTTATCGCCAGCAGTTCAGCGTAGCGACCACCAGCCTGCCCCGCGTCAATAATCTGCGCGAACAGCTCACGGAACTGCGCCAGATGCACTTCATCCGGGCGATAAAAACCGGTGTGCGCAAAAATAGCAGGCCAGGTAAGCCACTCCTGCCAGTAGGCGCGCGGACGGAAATAGACCCACTGGTGATACCACTCTTTGGCATCCGGATGACGGCCATAGTGGTGGATCTCCCCCGGCGGGAACAGCAGGATATCGCCGGGGCGGCAGACGAACTGCTGGTCGCCATTCTTGATGATCCCCTCTCCGCGCACGGTCAGGTTGAGGATATACCCTTTCATCCCGAGCGGTCGGTCGACGTAAAAATCGAGATATCCCTCAGCCTCGATAGGGGTCAGCCCTGCCACAAGGTGCGCGTTAAACGAGTATCCCGGCAACAAGGGATCGTTTTGCGTTTCGGCCATAGATTCAGTTCTCCCAACGGTCCTGAAGGAAACCAATTGTCCATATCACTAAAAGCAGGTCAAAAATGGTCTGCGTAAAGATCCAGAAAGCATCACGCCTCTTTTACGTCCGCCATGTTTCAGCCTTTCCCCCTGATTTCTCCGCCAGAGGAGGCAGATAAGCAGTAACAAAAGTGTCTATAAGTGCGGCAGAAATGTCCACATTGAATATTTGCACGGCGTCACACTTTCCGCTGTAACAGCAATTTAATCCATAAGATTAGCGAATCCTGCCTGACGATTTTTGTCCCCAGTCTCTAATGTTCTTCCATACCTGTTTTTCGGATGGAGCAACACCATGGCAATTGCAATTGGCCTCGATTTTGGCAGCGACTCGGTTCGCGCGCTGGCAGTGGACTGTACGACTGGCCAGGAGATAGCAACCAGCGTTGAGTGGTACCCGCGCTGGCAAGAGGGGCGCTACTGTGATGCGCCAAATAACCAGTTCCGTCACCACCCGCGTGACTATATCGAGTCGATGGAAGCGGCCGTCAAAACCGTTCTCGCGGAGCTGACGGATGCCCAGCGGGTCGATGTCGTTGGGATTGGCGTCGACAGCACCGGCTCAACGCCTGCCCCGGTGGATGCCGAAGGCCGCGTACTGGCGCTGCGCCCGGAATTCGCCGACAACCCGAACGCCATGTTCGTGCTGTGGAAAGACCATACCGCCGTGGAAGAGGCCGAAGCCATCACCCGTCTTTGCCATCAGCCGGGCAAAACAGACTACTCACGCTATATCGGCGGGATTTACTCCAGCGAATGGTTCTGGGCCAAAATCCTGCATGTCACCC
The DNA here is from genome assembly GCF_001729765.1 of Enterobacter kobei. Taxonomy (NCBI): domain Bacteria; kingdom Pseudomonadati; phylum Pseudomonadota; class Gammaproteobacteria; order Enterobacterales; family Enterobacteriaceae; genus Enterobacter; species Enterobacter kobei. The sequence continues at coordinate 680,114 of NZ_CP017181.1, read as the reverse complement.
GTGCCGATGCGACCGTCGCGCAGGCTGCGGCATCGTGGATTGAGCTGTGTGACTGGGTTCCCGCCCTGCTCTCCGGTACCACCCGTCCGCAGGATATTCGCCGCGGACGCTGCAGCGCCGGGCATAAATCCCTGTGGCATGAAAGCTGGGGCGGTCTGCCTCCGGCAGCCTTCTTCGATGAACTCGATCCAATTATCAATAAAAACCTGACCTACCCGCTGTTTACCGACACCTTCACCGCCGATATTCCGGTGGGCACGCTCTGCGAAGAGTGGGCAAAACGCCTCGGCCTGCCGCAGAACGTGGCGATTTCCGGGGGCGCGTTTGACTGCCATATGGGTGCCGTGGGGGCAGGCGCACAACCTAACACGCTGGTGAAAGTTATCGGCACCTCCACCTGCGACATTCTGACGGCGGATAAAGCCACCGTTGGCGATCGCGCGGTAAAAGGCATTTGCGGCCAGGTTGACGGCAGCGTGGTGCCGGACTTCATCGGTCTCGAAGCGGGTCAATCCGCGTTCGGCGATATCTACGCCTGGTTTGGCCGCGTGCTGGGCTGGCCGCTGGATCAGCTCGCGGCTGCGCATCCTGAACTGAAAAGCCAGATCGCCGACAGCAAAAAACAGCTTCTGCCACAGCTCACGGAAGCCTGGGCGAAAAATCCGTCTCTCGATCACCTGCCGGTGGTGCTGGACTGGTTTAACGGCCGCCGCACGCCGTTTGCCAACCAGCGACTGAAAGGGGTGATTACCGATCTCAACCTGGCGACCGACGCCCCTGCGCTGTTCGGTGGCCTGATTGCCGCCACTGCCTTCGGCGCGCGCGCCATTATGGAGTGCTTCACCGAACAGGGTATCGACGTGAATAACGTGATGGCACTGGGCGGCATCGCCCGTAAAAATCCGGTCATTATGCAGGCCTGCTGCGACGTGCTGAACCGTCCGCTGCAGATTGTCGCGTCCGATCAATGCTGCGCGCTGGGCGCGGCGATTTTCGCCGCCGTGGCAGCCGGTGTCCACGCGGATATCCCCACCGCGCAGCAGCATATGGCGAGCGCCGTCGAAAACACACTCGAGCCGCGTGCCCAGCAGGCACAACGCTTTGAACAGCTTTATCAGCGCTACCAGCAATGGGCAAAAAGCGCCGAACTTCACTATCTCCCTGTCGCCGCCCCGTCAAAACACACCGCGGACACGACGGCAACCCTGACCCATTAAGGACACGATGATGACCATTTTTAATAATTATGAAGTGTGGTTTGTGATTGGCAGCCAGCACCTGTACGGGCCGGAAGCGCTGCAGCAGGTGACGAAACATGCGGAGCACGTCGTTAATGCCCTCAACGCGGAAGCCAAACTGCCATGCAAACTGGTGCTGAAACCCCTGGGTACAACGCCGGATGAGATCACCCATATCTGTCGCGACGCGAACTACGACGACAAGTGCGCCGGTCTGGTCGTGTGGCTGCACACCTTCTCACCGGCCAAAATGTGGATCAACGGCCTGTCTATCCTCAACAAACCGCTGCTGCAGTTCCATACCCAGTTCAACGCCTCCCTGCCGTGGGACAGCATCGATATGGACTTCATGAACCTGAACCAGACCGCGCACGGCGGCCGCGAGTTCGGCTTCATCGGCGCGCGTATGCGTCAGCAGCATGCCGTGGTGACTGGTCACTGGCAGGACAGCCAGGCGCAAAACCGTATCGGCTCGTGGATGCGTCAGGCGGTATCGAAACAAGATACCCGCCATCTGAAAGTGGTGCGTTTCGGTGACAACATGCGTGAAGTGGCGGTCACTGATGGCGATAAAGTCGCAGCACAAATCAAGTTCGGTTTCTCCGTCAATACCTGGGCGGTGGGCGACCTGGTGCAGGTAGTGAATGAAATCAGCGATGGCGACGTGAGCGCGCTGGTAGACGAGTACGAAAGCCGTTACCGCCTGACGCCTGCGGCACAAATCAACGGCGACAAGCGCCAGAACGTGCTGGATGCCGCGCGCATTGAGCTTGGCATGAAGCGCTTCCTGGAACAGGGCGGCTTCCACGCCTTTACGACAACGTTTGAAGACCTCCACGGCCTGAAACAGCTCCCGGGTCTGGCAGTACAACGTCTGATGCAGCAGGGCTACGGCTTTGCAGGCGAAGGCGACTGGAAAACTGCCGCTCTGCTTCGCATCATGAAGGTGATGTCAACCGGTCTGCAGGGCGGCACCTCCTTTATGGAGGACTACACCTACCACTTCGAAAACGGCAATGACCTGGTACTCGGCTCGCACATGCTGGAAGTGTGCCCGTCTATTGCGGTGGAAGAGAAACCGATTCTTGACGTGCAGTACCTCGGCATTGGCGGTAAAGCCGATCCGGCTCGTCTGATCTTCAACACCCGCACGGGCCCGGCCATCAACGCCAGTCTGATCGACCTTGGCGATCGTTTCCGCCTGCTGGTGAACTGCGTCGATGCAGTTGAAACGCCGCATTCACTGCCAAAACTGCCGGTCGCCAACGCCCTGTGGAAAGCACAGCCAGACCTGCCAACCGCGTCAGAAGCCTGGATCCTGGCCGGTGGCGCGCACCACACGGTGTTCAGCCACGCGCTGGATCTGAATGACATGCGTCAGTTCGCCGAGCTGCACGATATCGAACTGACCGTGATTGATAACGACACCCGCCTGCCTGCGTTCAAAGATGCGCTGCGCTGGAACGAAGTCTATTACGGTTCGAAACGCTAAGTACGAAATGCCCGGTGGCACCGTGTTCACCGGGCAGGGAGACAACAATGTTAGACGATCTCAAACGACAGGTGCTCGAAGCCAACCTGGCGCTGCCGAAACATAACCTGGTGACCCTGACCTGGGGCAACGTCAGTGCCGTTGACCGCGAAAAAGGTGTGTTCGTGATCAAGCCTTCTGGCGTGGATTACACGGTGATGACGGCAGACGATATGGTGGTGGTCAGCATCGAAACGGGTGAAGTGGTGGAAGGCAACAAAAAACCCTCCTCCGATACGCCTACCCACCGTCTGCTGTATCAGTCATTCCCGACCATCGGCGGCATCGTGCATACCCATTCGCGTCACGCCACCATATGGGCGCAGGCGGGCCAGTCCATTCCGGCCACGGGTACCACCCACGCGGATTACTTTTACGGCACCATTCCCTGCACGCGCTTAATGACCGAGGCGGAAATCAACGGTGAGTACGAGTGGGAAACCGGCAACGTGATTGTCGAAACCTTCGAAAAACAGGGTATCGACGCGGCGCAGATGCCTGGCGTGCTGGTGCACTCCCATGGTCCCTTCGCCTGGGGTAAAAACGCGGAAGACGCGGTACATAACGCCATCGTGCTGGAAGAGGTCGCCTATATGGGGATCTTCTGTCGCCAGCTCGCGCCACGGCTACCGGATATGCAGCAAACCCTGCTGGATAAGCATTACCTGCGCAAGCACGGCGCGAAAGCGTATTACGGGCAGTAGCTTGTAGGCCGGATAAGCGCAGCGCCATCCGGCAAAACAGACACTGTATAAAACCCCAGCAAACACCCCTTAACCAGGCTATAATCAAGCCTGGTTTTGTTTATGGGATAACGGTGTGACGCAGGCGCAAGAAGGCTTTTTACTGACCCGGCACTGGCGGGATACGCCTCAGGGCACTGAGGTTGAATTCTGGCTGGCGACGGACAGCGGCCCGTTGCACGTAACGCTGCCGCCGCAGGAGTCCGTGGCGTTTATTCCTGAATCGCACGTCGAAAAAGTCAAACAACTGCTGCGCGGCGAAAACGGCTGGCGCATCACCCCTCTTGAGCTGAAAGATTTCCAGCGTCAGCCGGTATACGGCCTTTACTGTCGCGCCCATCGTCAACTGATGCACTATGAAAAGCTGCTGCGCGAGGCGGGCGTAACGCTCTACGAAGCGGATATCCGTCCCCCCGAGCGTTTCCTGATGGAACGGTTTATTACCGCGCCCGTCTGGGTGGATGGCACAGCGCAAAACGGTCGCCTCGTTAACGCTCGTCTGAAGCCTAACCCGGGCTATCGCCCGCCGCTAAAATGGGTCTCCCTGGACATTGAAACCACCCGCCACGGCGAGCTGTACTGCATTGGTCTGGAAGGCTGCGGCGATCGGGTTGTGTACATGCTTGGGCCGCCAAATGGCGATGCGTCCACGCTGGATTTCCGGCTTGAATATGTCAATAGCCGACCCCAGCTGCTGGAGAAGCTTAACCAGTGGTTTACCGACTACGATCCCGATGTCCTGATCGGCTGGAACGTGGTGCAGTTCGACCTGCGCGTGCTGCAAAAACATGCCGAGCGGTATCGCATTCCGCTGATACTCGGGCGCGGCAACAGCGAGCTGGAGTGGCGCGAGCACGGCTTTAAGAATGGCGTCTTCTTCGCCCAGGCCAATGGCCGCCTGATTATCGACGGCATCGAGGCACTGAAATCCGCCTTCTGGAACTTCTCGTCATTCTCTCTTGAAGCCGTAGCGCAGGCGCTGCTTGGCGAGGGCAAATCCATTGACAACCCCTGGGACAGAATGGATGAGATTGACCGACGCTTTAATGAAGATAAACCGGCGCTCGCCACCTATAACCTGAAAGATTGCGAGCTGGTTACGCAGATTTTCCATAAAACCGAGATCATGCCGTTCCTGCTGGAGCGCGCGACGGTAAACGGCCTCGCGACCGACAGGCACGGCGGCTCGGTAGCGGCCTTTAGCCACCTCTATTTCCCCCGCATGCACCGGGCAGGGTACGTTGCCCCCAACCTCGGGGACGTACCGCCACAGGCCAGCCCCGGCGGGTATGTGATGGACTCCCGGCCAGGGCTTTACGATTCGGTGCTGGTTCTGGATTACAAAAGCCTGTATCCGTCGATTATCCGCACGTACCTGATTGACCCGGTGGGGCTGGTGGAAGGGATGGCGCAGCCGGACGACGCGCACAGCACTGAAGGCTTTCTCGGCGCCCGTTTCTCGCGTGAAAAACACTGCCTGCCTGAAATTGTGGGAAACATCTGGCACGGGCGCGACGAGGCGAAGCGTCACGGGAATAAGCCCCTCTCGCAGGCGCTGAAAATCATTATGAATGCCTTTTACGGCGTGCTGGGCACCAGCGCCTGCCGCTTTTTCGACCCCAGACTGGCGTCATCCATCACCATGCGCGGGCATGAAATCATGCGTCAAACCAAAGCGCTGATTGAATCCCGGGGCTATGACGTCATTTATGGCGATACCGACTCCACCTTTGTCTGGCTGAAAGCCGCCCATTCTGAAGAGGACGCCGCGCGAATCGGCAAAGAACTGGTCGCCTTTGTGAACGCCTGGTGGCGCGAAAGTTTGCAAAAAGAGCGGTTAACCAGCACGTTAGAACTGGAATTTGAAACCCATTTCGCCCGCTTTTTAATGCCCACCATTCGCGGTACCGACCAGGGCAGCAAGAAGCGCTACGCCGGGCTGATTCAGGAAGGTGACACGCAGCGGATGGTGTTCAAAGGGCTGGAGACGGTGCGCACCGACTGGACCCCGCTGGCGCAGCAGTTCCAGCAAACGCTTTACCTGCGGGTATTCCGCAACGAGCCCTATCAGGATTACGTGCGCGAAACCATCGCCAGCCTGATGGCAGGTGAGCTGGATAACCAACTGGTTTACCGCAAACGCCTGCGCCGCCCGCTAGCAGAGTATCAACGTAATGTGCCTCCCCACGTACGCGCCGCGCGCCTGGCGGATGAAGAGAACGTGAAGCGCGGCCGCGCCCCGCAGTATCAGAACCGGGGAACGATCAAATACGTCTGGACAATTAACGGTCCGGAACCGGTGGATTATCAATACTCACCGCTCGATTACGATCACTACCTGACGCGTCAGCTTCAGCCGGTCGCCGACGGAATTTTGCCCTTCATCGACGACGATTTTGCTACACTAGTGACAGGGCAACTTGGCCTATTTTGACACGTGACGAAATGGCTGCCATCCAGTACCATAGCGCCCTTTCCATTCCCGGACCCATTTTTCGATGACCGTCTTTTTTTGATGGGGGTCGAACTATTGCCTGCAATTAAAGATTAGAGCCGAACAACTATGCCTTTTACACTTGGTCAACGCTGGATCAGCGATACAGAAAGCGAACTTGGATTAGGAACCGTCGTTGCCGTCGATGCGCGTATGGTTACCCTCCTCTTCCCTGCCACCGGTGAAAACCGCCTGTACGCTCGCAATGACTCCCCTGTAACCCGCGTGATGTTCAATCCGGGTGACACCGTGACCAGCCATGACGGCTGGCAGCTCAAGATTGAAGACGTAAAAGAAGAGAATGGACTGCTCGCTTACATTGGTACGCGTCTTGATACAGACGAAGCAAATGTCATCCTGCGTGAAGTGCTGCTCGACAGCAAACTGGTTTTCAGTAAGCCGCAGGACCGCCTGTTTGCCGGGCAAATTGACCGTATGGATCGCTTCTCGCTGCGCTATCGCGCGCGCAAGTTCCAGAGTGAACAGTACCGCATGCCGTGGAGCGGCCTGCGCGGTCAGCGCACCAGCCTGATCCCCCACCAGCTGAATATCGCCCATGACGTGGGCCGTCGCCATGCCCCTCGCGTACTGCTGGCCGATGAAGTGGGCCTGGGTAAAACCATTGAAGCGGGTATGATCCTGCATCAACAGCTGCTTTCCGGTGCCGCCGAGCGCGTGCTGATCGTGGTGCCTGAAACCCTGCAGCACCAGTGGCTGGTCGAGATGCTTCGCCGCTTTAACCTGCGCTTCTCCCTGTTTGACGACGAACGCTATGCCGAAGCGCAGCACGACGCCGACAACCCGTTTGAAACCGAACAGCTGGTCATTTGCTCCCTGGACTTCGTGCGCCGCAGCAAGCAGCGTCTCGAGCACCTGTGCGATGCCGAGTGGGACATTATGGTCGTTGACGAAGCGCACCATTTAGTCTGGAGCGAAGACGCGCCAAGCCGCGAGTATATGGCTATCGAACAGCTTGCGGAGCGCGTCCCTGGCGTTCTGCTGCTGACCGCAACGCCGGAACAGCTGGGTCTGGAAAGCCACTTCGCCCGTCTGCGCCTGCTCGACCCAAACCGTTTCCACGATTTCGGGCAGTTCGTGGAAGAACAGAATAACTACCGTCCGGTCGCGGATGCCGTGGCCATGCTGCTGGCAGGCAATCGTCTTTCTAATGAGGAACTCAACACCCTGAGCGAGCTGATTGGCGAGCAGGATATTGAACCGCTTCTGCAGGCCGCGAACAGCGATAGCGATAACGCGGAGCCTGCGCGTAAAGAGCTCATCGACATGCTGATGGACCGCCACGGCACCAGCCGCGTGCTGTTCCGCAACACCCGTAACGGCGTGAAAGGGTTCCCGAAACGCGAGCTGCATACCATCAAGCTTCCGCTGCCCACCCAGTATCAGACGGCGATCAAAGTCTCTGGCATTATGGGCGCGCGCAAAACCCAGGAAGAGCACGCCCGCGACATGCTCTACCCGGAACAAATCTACCAAGAATTTGAAGGCGATACCGGCACCTGGTGGAACTTCGACCCGCGCGTGGAGTGGCTGATGGGCTACCTGACCGCCCACCGCTCCCAGAAGGTGCTGGTGATCTGCGCCAAAGCGGCTACCGCGCTGCAGCTGGAGCAGGTGCTGCGCGAGCGTGAAGGTATTCGCGCCGCCGTGTTCCACGAAGGGATGTCCATCGTTGAACGTGACCGCGCCGCGGCGTGGTTCGGTGAAGAGGACAGTGGTGCACAGGTTCTGCTGTGCTCGGAAATCGGTTCTGAAGGCCGTAACTTCCAGTTTGCCAGTAATCTGGTGATGTTCGATCTGCCGTTCAACCCGGATCTGCTGGAACAGCGTATCGGTCGTCTGGATCGTATCGGCCAGGCGCATGATATTCAGATCCACGTGCCGTATCTGGAAAAAACTGCCCAGTCCGTGCTGGTGCGCTGGTTCCACGAAGGTCTGGATGCGTTTGAGCATACCTGCCCGACGGGCCGCACCATTTACGATCAGGTGCATAGCGATCTGATCGGCTACCTGGCCGCACCGGAAAACAGTGACGGATTTGACGATCTGATCAAATCCTGCCGCGAGAAGCATGAAGCGCTGAAAGCGCAGCTTGAGCAGGGTCGCGACCGCCTGCTGGAAATTCACTCCAACGGCGGAGAGAAAGCGCAGGCGCTGGCTGAAAGCATTGAAGAACAAGATGATGACACCAGTCTGATCAGCTTCTCCATGAACCTGTTCGACATCGTCGGAATTAACCAGGACGATCGCGGCGAGAACCTGATTGTCCTGACCCCGTCCGATCACATGCTGGTGCCGGATTTCCCGGGCCTGCCGGAAGATGGTTGTACTATCACCTTCGAACGTGATGTGGCGCTGTCCCGCGAAGATGCTCAGTTCATCACCTGGGAACACCCGCTGATCCGTAACGGACTGGATCTGATCCTTTCCGGCGATACCGGTAGCAGCACGATTTCACTCCTCAAGAACAAGGCACTGCCGGTGGGTACGCTGCTGGTAGAACTGATCTACGTTGTGGAAGCCCAGGCACCGAAACAGCTCCAGCTGACCCGCTTCCTGCCGCCAACGCCTGTGCGTCTGCTGCTGGATAAAAACGGTACCAACCTGGCAGGGCAAGTTGAATTCGAGAGTTTCAACCGTCAGCTGAGCGCGGTGAATCGCCATACGGGCAGCAAGCTGGTGAATGCGGTACAGCAGGACGTGCATGCCATTCTGCAGCTGGGCGAAAGCCAGATCGAGAAAGCGGCCCGTGCGCTGATCGATGCTGCACGCACCGAGGCCGATGAGAAACTCTCAGCAGAGCTGTCCCGTCTGGAAGCGCTGAAGGCGGTGAACCCGAACATCCGTGACGATGAACTGGCTGCCATTGAAAGCAACCGTCAGCAAATTATGGAAAGCCTGAATCAGGCGGGCTGGCGACTGGACGCATTGCGTCTGATTGTTGTCACGCATCAGTAAGCGGAGCAAAAAAATGGTAATGGAGCCCTACAATCCGCCGATGGATCCCTGGCTGGTCATCCTGTATCAGGATGAACACATTATGGTAGTTAACAAGCCGAGCGGCCTGTTGTCCGTACCGGGGCGTCTGGATGAGCACAAAGACAGCGTGATGACGCGCATTCAGCGCGATCATCCACAGGCGGAATCTGTGCATCGTCTGGATATGGCAACCAGCGGCGTGATTGTGGTGGCGCTCAATAAAGCGGCGGAGCGCGAGCTGAAGCGCCAGTTCCGCGAGCGCGAGCCGAAGAAGCAGTACGTGGCGCGCGTCTGGGGACATCCTGCACAGGCAGAAGGGTTGGTGGATCTGCCGCTGATCTGCGACTGGCCGAACCGGCCTAAGCAGAAGGTCTGCTATGAAACCGGCAAGGCCGCGCAGACCGAGTATGAAGTGCTGGAGTACGCACCGAATAACACCGCGCGCGTACTCCTTAAGCCGATTACCGGACGTTCACACCAGCTGCGCGTGCATATGCTTGCGCTAGGTCATCCGATTTTAGGCGACCGGTTTTACGCGCCGCCGGAAGCGCTGGCGTTAGCGCCGCGTCTGCAGCTTCACGCCCAGACGCTAACCATTACCCATCCGGCCTTCGGTAACACGATGACGTTTAACGCCCCGGTGGACTTCTGAAAAAAGGGCCCGACAGTGTCGGGCCCTTTTTTATTTGAAACCTTTCTTCTCTTTAATCAGCTCGTAAGCCTTCTGAATTTCCTGCGCTTTCTGCTTCGCCATCTCCATCATTTCCGGCGGTAAGCCTTTCGCGACCAGTTTGTCAGGGTGATGCTCGCTCATCAGCTTGCGATAGGCGCGTTTGATGGTGGTTTGATCGTCAGTGGGTTTCACGCCAAGTACGTTGCAGGCATCGTCCAGCGTCGGTCCACGCTGCGCCTGCTGCCATGCACCGCCGGAAGACTGCTGGTGATACCCCCCGCCAAACTGCGCGCCGCCCTGCATCATGCGTAAGAACTGGTCGAACTGCATTCGGGAGATGCCCAACTCTTCTGCAATGACGTACAGAACATCACGTTCATTAGGATGCAGTGAACCGTCAGCAAACGCCGCCTGGATTTGAATTTCCAGAAACATCCGAATTAAATCAAAACGTCCGAAGCAGATGCTGCGGAACTGACGCATTTTTTCACGCAGCGGATAGTTATCTGATTTCCCAATGCGAAACGCATTCTGCGCGGCCACACGGGATTCACCATGCAAATTCATGCGGTCCATAAAGATGCTGGCGATTTGAATATCGGCTTCGGTCACGCGGCCTTTGGATTTGGTTAAATGCCCCATGACTTCAAAGGTGGTGGAGAAAAAGAGTGACTGGCGCTCGCGCTGATTCGCAAACCAGGCCATTTTGCGGCTGCGCGCCTTATCAAACATATGACCGATAATGAGACCAAGCACGATTCCCCAGAACCCGGCACCCATGATGATGGCGAACGCAACGCCGATTATTTTACCCCAATACTGCATATACTCCCCGGATAGTCATATTCCTGGCCGACGCAACGTCATCATCACAGTGTTCAAGCCACGGTCAATTGAAGGACATCGCCTATAATTTGCTTTATCATACTCGTCATTCGATAGCGAGCCTAACACTCTGGCACGCAAACGGGCAGGATTAACGCTGGTACTGCGCTGATGAGTAAGATAGTCTCTGAGCGTTTGTAAGCCGTAGCCACTGATGACGGAACAATAAAATACAACGTATGAAAAAACGTATCCCCACCCTTCTGGCCACAATGATTGGCACCGCCCTGTACAGTCAACAGGGGCTGGCGGCCGATCTCGCCTCGCAGTGTATGCTTGGCGTTCCAAGTTATAATCGCCCACTGGTGCAGGGTGATACAAATAGCTTGCCGGTAACCATTACTGCAGACAGTTCTAAGGGTACTTATCCTGACAACGCCACGTTTACTGGCAATGTGGATATTAACCAGGGCAATAGCCGCCTGCAGGCAGATGAAGTGCAGTTGCACCAGAAGCAGCCGGAAGGCGCGGCCGAGCCGGTACGAACGGTGGATGCGCTGGGTAATGTGCACTATGACGACAATCAGGTCATCCTGAAAGGTCCGAAAGCCTGGTCAAACCTGAATACGAAAGATACTAACGTCTGGGAAGGTGATTACCAGATGGTGGGTCGCCAGGGACGCGGTAAAGCGGATCTGATGAAACAGCGCGGTGAAAACCGCTATACGATCCTGGAAAATGGCTCCTTTACCTCCTGTCTGCCAGGGTCAAACACCTGGAGCGTGGTCGGGAGCGAAGTGATCCACGACCGTGAAGAGCAGGTCGCGGAGATCTGGAACGCCCGCTTTAAGCTGGGTCCGGTACCGGTATTCTACAGCCCTTATCTTCAGCTTCCCGTGGGTGACAAGCGTCGCTCAGGCTTCCTGATCCCCAATGCCAAATACAGCACCTCGAACTACTTTGAGTTCTACCTGCCGTATTACTGGAACATCGCGCCCAACATGGACGCCACGATCACGCCGCACTATATCCATAAGCGCGGCAACGTCATGTGGGAGAACGAGTTCCGCTATCTGACTCAGGCCGGTGCGGGTCTGATGGAGCTGGATTATCTGCCGTCAGATAAAGTCTTCCAGGATGAGCACCCGACCGAAGGCGACAAGCACCGCTGGATGTATTTCTGGCAGCATGCCGGGGTACTGGATCAGGTCTGGCGTTTTAACGTCGACTATACCAAGGTCAGCGATCCTTACTACTTTAATGACTTTGACTCCAAGTACGGTTCAAGTACCGATGGCTATGCGACGCAGAAATTCAGCGTTGGCTATGCGATTCAAAACTTTAACGCCACGGTGTCAACCAAGCAGTTCCAGGTCTTTAATACCCAAACAGCAAGTACCTACGGTGCTGAACCGCAACTGGACGTGAACTGGTACCAAAACGATGTCGGTCCTTTCGACACCCACGTCTACGCTCAGGCAGTGCATTTCGTTAATACCAACTCGGATATGCCAGAATCCACACGCGTTCATATTGAGCCGACGGTCAACCTGCCCTGGTCAAATGACTGGGCAAGTCTGAATACCGAAGCCAAGCTCATGGCGACGCACTATCAGCAGAAAAATCTGGACTGGTACAACAATCGCTATGGTACCGATCTTGAAGAATCAGTAAACCGTACGCTTCCCCAGTTTAAGATGGACGGTAAACTGATTTTCGAACGTGATATGGCACTCCTGGCGGATGGCTATACTCAGACGCTTGAACCGCGTATGCAGTATCTTTACGTGCCTTATCGCGATCAGAGCAAGATTCAGAACTACGACTCCTCTTTCCTGCAATCGGACTATAGCGGCCTGTTCCGCGACCGTACCTACGGTGGTCTCGACCGAATTGCTTCCGCTAACCAGTTAACGACCGGTGTCACAACGCGCGTTTATGATGAATCTGCCGTTGAACGTTTTAACGTTTCTGTTGGTCAAATTTACTATTTCACCGAGTCTCGTACGGGTGATGACGACATTAACTGGGAGAAAGACAACAAAACGGGTTCACTGGTGTGGGCGGGTGATACCTACTGGCGCATGACCGATCGCTGGGGTCTGCGCGGTGGGTTGCAGTACGATACGCGACTGGACAATATCGCGACGAGCAGTGCAGCTATTGAATACCGTCGTGATGAAGACCGTATGATGCAGTTGACGTACCGCTATGCCAGTCCGGAATATATTCAGGCGACATTGCCGAACTACGCCAATGCTGACCAATACAAAGATGGGATTTCGCAGGTGGGTGGCGCAGCAAGCTGGCCTATCGCCGATCGCTGGTCAATCGTAGGCGCTTACTACTTTGACACTAACGCCAATAAACCTGCTGACCAGATGGTGGGTCTGCAATATAACTCCTGCTGTTATGCGCTGCGTGTCGGCTACGAACGTAAGCTTAACGGCTGGGATACTCAAAACAATCAGAGCAAATACGATAACGTGATTGGCTTTAATGTCGAACTGCGCGGCCTGAGTTCCAACTACGGCCTGGGCACCCAGCAGATGCTGCGTTCGAACATCCTGCCATACCGTAGTTCCTTGTAATGTATTTGATTTACAACGTAATCCGCTTTGCGGTTAATTGAAATGGAAAAAGTATGAAGAACTGGAAAACGCTGCTGCTCGGTGTCGCTATGGTTGCGAATACCAGCTTCGCGGCCCCCCAGGTTGTTGATAAGGTCGCCGCTGTTGTTAACAACGGCGTCGTGCTCGAAAGTGACGTTGACGGTCTGATGAAATCTGTGAAGCTCAATTCGGGCGAAGCAGGTCAGCAACTTCCGGATGACGCCACGCTGCGCCATCAGATCCTGGAACGACTGATCATGGATCAGATCGTTCTGCAGATGGGTCAGAAAATGGGCGTGAAGGTGACTGACGAGCAACTCGATCAGGCCATCACTAACATCGCAAAGCAAAACAACATGTCTCTGGATCAGATGCGCAGTCGTCTGGCCTATGACGGCATCAGCTACGCCACCTACCGCAACCAGATCCGTAAAGAGATGCTGATTTCGGAAGTGCGTAACAATGAAGTCCGTCGTCGCGTCACGATCCTGCCGCAGGAAGTGGACGCGCTGGCAAAACAGGTGGGTAACCAGAACGATGCGAGCACAGAGCTGAACCTGAGCCACATTCTGATCCCACTGCCAGAGAACCCAACCTCCGATCAGGCTGCGGAAGCAGAAAGTCAGGCACGTTCTATTGTCGAACAGGCGCGTAACGGCGGCGACTTTGGCAAGCTGGCTATCACCTACTCCGCTGACCAACAGGCGCTGAAAGGCGGCCAGATGGGCTGGGGACGTATTCAGGAGCTGCCATCCATCTTTGCCCAGGCGCTGAGTACGGCGAAGAAAGGCGATATCGTGGGTCCAATCCGTTCCGGTGTGGGCTTCCACATTCTGAAAGTGAACGATCTGCGTGGTCAGAGCCAGAACATTTCCGTGACTGAAGTTCACGCTCGTCATATTCTGCTCAAACCGTCACCGATCATGACTGACGATCAGGCACGTGCGAAGCTGGAGCAGATTGCGGCAGACATTAAGAGCGGTAAAACCTCGTTTGCCAATGCCGCGAAGGAGTTCTCTCAGGATCCAGGCTCTGCTAATCAGGGCGGCGATCTGGGCTGGGCTGCAGCAGATATTTACGATCCTGCCTTCCGCGATGCGCTGATGAAGCTGAACAAAGGCCAGATCAGTGCTCCGGTACACTCTTCATTTGGCTGGCATCTGATCGAGCTGATGGACACCCGTAACGTGGATAAAACGGATGCGGCGCAGAAAGACCGCGCTTACCGTATGCTGTTTAACCGTAAGTTCTCTGAAGAAGCGGCAACCTGGATGCAGGAACAACGCGCCAGTGCTTACGTGAAAGTTCTGAGTAACTAATGAAACCGCATCGTGTTGTGATCACCCCCGGCGAACCCGCCGGGATTGGGCCAGACCTCGTTGTCCAGCTCGCCCAGCGAAGCTGGCCGGTGGAACTGGTTGTCTGCGCAGATGCAACACTGTTACAAGACCGGGCGAAGCTGCTCGGTCTGCCTTTAACGCTTATTCCTTACGTTGAAGGCCAACAGCCAGCACCACAGCAAGCCGGTACGCTCACGGTTCTTTCTGTCCCTCTTCGTACACCGGTCATTCCAGGCCAGCTCAGCACGGAAAACGGCCACTACGTCGTGGAAACCCTCGCGCGCGCCTGCGACGGTTGCCTGAAGGGTGAATTTGCTGCCCTGATCACCGGCCCCGTGCACAAGGGCGTCATCAACGAAGCGGGTATCCCCTTTACCGGGCACACGGAATTCTTTGAAGAGCGCTCGCACAGCCCGAAAGTAGTGATGATGCTGGCGACGGAGGCAATGCGCGTTGCGCTCGTGACCACCCATCTGCCTGTTAAGGCCATTCCTGATGCCATCACCCCGGCACTGCTGCGGGAGATCATCGGGATCCTGCATCATGACCTGCAAACCAAATTCGGCATCAAACAGCCACACGTTCTGGTTTGCGGCCTGAATCCGCATGCGGGAGAAGGTGGACACATGGGCACCGAAGAGATCGACACCATTATTCCGGTGCTTGAAGAAATGCGCGCTAAAGGGATGAATCTTAGCGGGCCGCTCCCTGCGGACACGCTTTTTCAGCCGAAATACCTGGATAATGCCGACGCCGTCCTCGCGATGTACCACGATCAGGGCCTGCCCGTGCTAAAATACCAGGGCTTTGGCCGCGGGGTGAATATCACCCTCGGTTTACCCTTTATTCGAACGTCCGTTGACCACGGTACTGCGCTGGATCTGGCAGGACAGGGGAAAGCGGATGTCGGCAGTTTTATTACGGCGCTTAATCTCGCCATCAAAATGATTGTTAATACTCAATGACTAATCGAGTCCATCAGGGCCACTTAGCCCGAAAACGCTTCGGGCAAAACTTCCTCAACGATCAGTTCGTGATCGAAAGCATTGTTTCGGCTATTAATCCGCAAAAAGGTCAGGCTATGGTCGAAATCGGTCCGGGCCTTGCTGCACTGACCGAGCCGGTAGGCGAACGCCTCGACGAGCTGACCGTCATCGAACTGGACCGCGATCTTGCCGCACGCCTGCAAACGCACCCGTTCCTCGGACCGAAGCTGACCATCTACCAGCAGGACGCCATGACCATGAACTTTGGCGAACTGTCGGAGAAAATGGGTCAGCCGCTGCGCGTCTTCGGCAACCTGCCGTACAACATCTCCACGCCGCTCATGTTCCACCTGTTTAGCTATACTGATGCCATTGCCGATATGCACTTCATGTTGCAAAAAGAGGTGGTTAACCGTCTGGTTGCAGGGCCGAACAGTAAAGCGTATGGTCGTTTAAGCGTGATGGCACAATATTACTGTAACGTGATCCCGGTACTCGAAGTGCCGCCGTCAGCGTTCACACCACCACCGAAAGTGGATTCAGCGGTTGTGCGCCTTGTGCCACATAAAACGAAACCCTATCCGGTTAAAGATCTGCGTGTCCTCAGCCGCATTACCACAGAAGCCTTTAACCAGCGCCGTAAAACGATCCGTAACAGCCTGAGCAATTCATTTACCGTTGAGGTGTTAGCCGAGCTGGGGATCGACCCGGCAATGCGTGCGGAGAACATTTCCGTAGAGCAGTACTGCAAGCTGGCTAATTACATCAGCGAAAATGCGCCGCCGAAGGAGAGTTAAGCCATGATTGATTCGCCCCGCGTATGTGTCCATGTACAAAGCGTCTATGTTGAATCGCAATCCTCACCCGATGAAGAGCGTTTTGTCTTTGCTTACACCGTGACCATTCGCAATCTGGGGCGGATGCCCGTGCAGCTGCGCGGGCGCTACTGGCTTATCACCAACGGCAATGGCCGCGAAATTGAAGTTCAGGGTGAAGGTGTCGTGGGCGAACAGCCCCACATCGCCCCTGGCGAAGAGTACCAGTACACCAGCGGTGCGGTGATTGAAACGCCGCTGGGTACCATGCAAGGCCATTACGAAATGGTCGACGTCGATGGCAATGTGTTCCGCGTTGCTATTCCTGTGTTCCGTCTCGCCGTAACCACACTCATTCATTAATCTAATGTCTACATATCTGATTGGCGACGTTCACGGTTGCTACGATGAACTGATCGCATTGTTAAAACAGGTCGACTTTACGCCAGGACAGGACACCCTCTGGCTGACGGGCGATTTAGTCGCGCGCGGCCCGGGCTCGCTTGAGGTTTTACGTTTCGTCAAATCGCTGGGCGACAGCGTGCGCATGGTGCTGGGTAATCACGATCTCCATCTGCTGGCCGTGTTTGCCGGGATCAGCCGCAACAAGCCTAAAGATCGCCTCACTCCGCTGCTGGAAGCGCCAGACGCGGACGATCTGATTAACTGGCTGCGCCGTCAGCCCTTGTTGCAGGTCGACGAGGATAAAAAACTGGTCATGGCCCATGCCGGGATCACCCCGCAATGGGATCTTGAGACGGCAAAAACCTGTGCGCGTGACGTAGAAGCGGTACTGGCGAGCGACTCGTATCCCTTCTTCCTGGATGCCATGTACGGCGATATGCCGAACCACTGGAGCGAAGAGCTCAGCGGTCTGGCCCGCCTGCGCTTTATCACCAATGCGTTCACCCGCATGCGATTCTGCTTCCCGAACGGGCAGCTGGACATGTATTCCAAGGAAACGCCGGAAAGCGCGCCTGCCCCCCTCAAACCGTGGTTTGCCATTCCGGGGCCGGTAACAACCGAATACAGCATAGCGTTTGGTCACTGGGCGGCACTGGAGGGCAAAGGCATGCCAGAGGGTATCTACGGTCTGGATACCGGCTGCTGCTGGGGAGGCGAGTTAACCTGCTTACGCTGGGAAGATAAAGCTTACTTCGTGCAGCCATCCAACCGACAGCAGGACTCAGGGGAGAGTGAGGCCGTCGCCTCCTGATGAATCCCCCTCAACCAGGGTGAGGGGGAAAAACTTAACGACGTTCCAGAATCTCGAAGCAGTAGCTGTGGGAGTTCTGCGCATCGGCGTCGTGGAATTCACTGAATACGGATTCCCACTCGTCCGGATCGTAATCCGGGAAATGGGTATCCCCTTCCACTTCCGCATCAATGTGGGTCAGATACAGCTTCTGCGCTTTAGGCAGGAACTGCTCATACACACGACCACCGCCGATCACCATGATCTCTTCGGCATCACCGCAGGCAGCAATCGCTTCATCTACGGACTTAACCCATTCGACGCGATCGTCAGTACCCGGCTGGCTACTGATAACGATATTCTTACGGCCCGGCAATGGACGACCAATCGACTCCCAGGTCAGGCGGCCCATCACTACCGGCTTGTTTAACGTCGTACGTTTAAACCATGCGAGATCGGCAGGCAGGTTCCACGGCATGGCATTTTCCATACCGATAACGCGGTCTACCGCCAGCGCTGCAATCAGACTGATCATTGAAAATTTCCCGGATGCAAAAAATTGCCGCCACTATACGGAAAGCTTAATCTTTCGTCGACTGGCGGCAGAGTAAAGATACAGAAATTTTTTAATATTGCTGGCAACGCCACTTCACACTGAAGGTTTACTCTCGGGCTCGTCAGCCGGATCGCCGGTATGCTTGCCCTCTTCCGTGCCCTGCCAGCCATGACGCTGGATCAGCGACAGATGATTACGGTCCTCATTGATGATTTCCGTCAGCATCGCACTGGTGCGTTTAAACACCGCCGCCCGCTCCGTGGCCGTGCTGCCTGCCATAGCCGCCATCTCTTCCACCATCCCGGTGTTAAAGCGGCGGAACAGATCCGCACGTTCGCGCGCTTCATACGCCCCGAGCCCCAGATTCTCGAGCGCCATACGCCCGGATTTCAGCGCACCTTCGAATGTTTCACGCTCGGGTGCCTCAACGCCTGCCTGACGTAGTCGGATATAATGATCCACATCGCGCGCGCGGGAAATGATCGTCAGCGCCGGGAAATGTTCTTTTACCAGCTCCACCATCTGTATGCTGGTCTCCGGATCGTCAATGGCGTTAATCAACACCTCCGCTTTTGCGGCCCCCGCGGATTCCAGCAGATCGACACGGGTGGCATCACCGTAAAACACTTTCATATCAAATTTACGCAGCGTATCGACATGGTCGGGATCGTGGTCGAGGATGACCATTTTCACCCCACTCGACAGCAGCAAACGCCCTACGATCTGTCCGTAGCGACCAAAACCAGCGATGATCACGCGTGGCTGCTCCTCGTCGATTTCATCGGCTTCGCGCTCCTGATCGCTACCCGATTTTTCGAGGCGAGTCAGCACCACCAGCAG
Organism: Enterobacter kobei; assembly: GCF_001729765.1. Lineage (NCBI taxonomy): Bacteria > Pseudomonadati > Pseudomonadota > Gammaproteobacteria > Enterobacterales > Enterobacteriaceae > Enterobacter > Enterobacter kobei. Next base: position 661,269 of record NZ_CP017181.1, on the reverse strand, counting down.
AACAGGCGTTGCCGCCATCGAGAGTGCGACCGCCAGCGTCAGCGCTTTTGCCCACTCAGGATCCAGCACGTTTGCCATCTGCGCGGCGCCAAAGACCACGAACGCAAATTCACTCCCCTGCCCCAGCAGTACGGCAAACCAGCTGCGCTGTTTACCCGGCACATTTAATGGCTGCGCAATCAGCCACAGCATTGCCATTTTAATGACCAGGAAACCGACCAGCAGGATGATAATCCGCAGCGGGTGTGTGACCAGCGTGCCAAAGTCGACGGACATCCCCACGCCGATGAAAAACAGTCCCAGCAGCAACCCTTTGAACGGCTCAATATCGCTTTCCAGCGCGTGCCGGTATTCAGAGCTTGCCAGCAGAACGCCCGCAAGGAATGCCCCCATCGCCATCGACAGCCCGGCTTCTTCCAGCAGCAAACCAAAACCAAAGACCAGGAACAGTGCCACGGCGCTGAATACTTCGCGCAGACCCGAGCGGGCGACGAAACGCAGCAGCGGACGGGTCACGTAGCGGCCCAGCAGGACCACCAGTGCCAGCGCCCCTACAACCTTCAGTGCCGACAGCGCGAACGCGCCCAGCGTGGTGGAGGAGCCGCTTGCCGCCAGCAACGGGATCATCGCCACCAGCGGAATCGCCGCTATATCCTGGAACAGCAGCACCGAGAATGCACTGCGCCCCATCTGGGAGACCGTCAGGTTTCGCTCGTTCATCGCCTGCATGGCAATGGCCGTCGAGGAGAGCGCCAGCGTCATGCCGATGAGCTCAGCCACTTTCCAGTCCATTCCCAGCAGGATGCAGAACCCGCCCAGCAGCAAGCCGCAGGCCACCATCTGCAATGCCCCGCCGCCAAATACCGAGGCGCGAAGTTTCCACAGGCGCTGCGGATCGAGCTCCAGACCAATCACAAACAGCATCAGCACAACACCGATTTCAGCGAAATGGAGAATCGCCTCTGCATCCGTAACCAGACGAAAACCCCACGGCCCAATGACGCAGCCCGCAATCAGGTAGCCGAGAACCGAGCCCAACCCCAGGCGTACCGCCACGGGCACAATCAGCGCCGCCGCGCCGAGATAAATCAGCGCCTGTATCAGCGTATGGCTATCCATGGTGCGTCTCCTGCCACTCAAGTAAGCGTTGTTTGTAATGGCGAGCCTGCGCCTGCAGCGTTTCATCGTCGCAGACAAACGTGCAGTGCATCGCAAAAGGTGGGATCCAGTTCAAACCACAATAGAGTGCAGTGGCCTGTAGCGGCTGGGCCAGCACGTCAAACCCCGGGAAAGAACCAATATCAAAGTGGCTTTCTCCTCCGCCAGTGGTCACCGCCCACATCAGGCTTTTCCCTTTTAGCGCATTGCCATTGTGGCCATACGCCCAACCGTGGGAGAAGACTTTATCAATCCAGAGTTTCAGGAGCGGAGGCGTGCTGTACCACTGCATTGGATGCTGCCAGATAATCAGATCGGCACGGGAGAGCGCATCCTGTTCAGCAGCGATATCGATATTAAAATCGGGATAAAGTTGATAGAGGGAACGTATCTCTACGTTATCAAGCGTCCTTACCTGCTCAAGCATCCGCTTATTCGCATGCGAGTGCTGCGGATAAGGGTGCGCGTAAATTATGAGTATCATCAAATGACCTGTCTTCTTCTCTTCTTGTAGCAGTGAGTGTAGACAGTTAACCCGCCCGGTGAAAGGGTCAACAGGCCGCGTAAAGGTAAAACGCAACTATTGGCAACCCTCCTTCCTGGCGGGTATAGCAGACCTCAAACCAACAAAAATAACTGTTATCAGATGATATTTGAAATGAATAATTAAGCGCTAAAGCATATTAGCAAGTGATCAATTAAGAAAATATAAAATTATTCTTTAGCAAAATGATCTATACATAACACATTGAAAAATTAATAATTTTACGCTTTTTATCGTTGAATCATTCTTTTAAGTAGCCCAGAAGCGCTATTTTAAGTCATTAATTAGCGCCACTTCTTTTCAAATGGACGTGTAAATGCGCAACAAAATATTCAAATTAAACAAGACCACAAAAACTCTGGGAAATATATTTCCTGCTTTACTTATATTCACACCGGTAGTGGCCTTCGCTGGAACTATTAGCCAGTCAACCTCAGTACCCCAGGATTTTTCCGCTGATGCAGAATACGTGATAAATAAAGATGTCACCATTTCCTCCGCAGGAAGCGAGAGTGCCGTATCGGTCACAGGCATCAATGTCACATCCACGACCAACAAAGGTAATATTTCCGGAAAAGGGAATGGATTAGATATTAATACCGGGGCTCAGCGAGTCATTATTCATAATGAAAGCGGTGCAACCATTTCCTCTACAACAGCCAATGCCGTAAATGTTCAGTCAATGCTTGGCGATCTAAACAATGATGGAAACATCACAGGCACAGAGAATGGCGTGTTCGTCAGTGAAAGCTCTTCAGCCGTCAATATCGCTAACACTGACACAGGCATAATCAGAGGAAACACAGGCCTGAGTTCTCAGATTGGTGTGGGAATAAATAATAGCGGAAAAATAACGGGTACAAACGGCGATGGTATCAGCCTGAGCGATGGTAATACCAAAATTATTAATACCGGCACCTTAGAGGGAACGCAGTACGGTATCAACGTCACGGACACGTCGAAAGCGGACATCACAAACAGTGGCGCGATTAGTGGCGATACGACAGCTATTATGTTTGCCAGCACGAAAAATAATACGCTGGTACTGAACACAGGATCGTCACTCAAAGGAGATGTCATCTCCACCGCGTCAAAAGGCAACACGCTTTCACTGGTTGGTACGGGCACAGAAGACAGCAATTTCATCGGACTGAAGGAAGGGGATGGCTTTGCGTCAGTAAAAATGGATGGTGAAAAGTGGACGCTGTCAGGCAATATAGACATTATCGGCGCAGATGACTCTTTACAGGTCAACAGCGGTGATTTAGTCCTGTCAGGTGCCGTCGCGAATGCCGGTAATACCCTCGTTGCAAAAGATGCCTCTCTCCAGCTTGGTGATGGCACGAAAACCGCCACGCTGAGCGGTGGCCTGACCAACAACGGCACCGTTATTTTTAATCAGGGCAGTTCTTCCACATTCGCCACCGGCATTACCGGTAGCGGTAATGTCGAAAAAGCAGATTCAAACACCCTGACGCTCTCCGGCAATAATAGCTACACGGGAAATACCGTTCTGCATAACGGTACGACGCTGATCGCCAGTGGTGCAACGCTCGGCGTGAAAGGCAGTAACGCCACCGTCACCGTTGAAAATGGTGCAGCGTTTGCCACGGCAGGTGAAGTGAATAACAACATTGATATCCTGACCGGCGGTACGCTGGCGGCATGGAATGCGGTTCAGGGTAACACGACCCTGAGCGTTTCAGGTATCGATACGGTTAACGGCAACGTTACCAACGGTGGCACGCTGTTACTCGGCGCGGCCAATAACAGTGTTGGCAACAATTTCATAATAAACGGCGACTACACGGGTTCTTCTGGTAGCCAGATCGTAATGAACAGCAGCCTCGGCGAAGATAACGCACCAACCGACCACCTCACCATTACGGGCAGCAGCTTCGGTCAGTCTGATGTCAGCGTTAAGAATATAGGCGGTCTGGGCGCTCAAACGGTAAATGGTATGGAAATTGTGAGCGTCGGTGGCAGTTCTGAAGCCCAACTGACGCTGGCAGCACCGGTTGTTGCCGGGGCGTATGAATACAATCTGTATCAGCACGGCGACGGCAACTGGTATCTGGAATCGAAGGCGACGCCATCAGATGAGCCGGCAGACGATAATGATGACGGCGGAAACACCGACGGTGACAATACCGATAACGGTGGTAATACCGATAACGGCGACAATACCGACAACGGTGGCAATACCGACAACGGTGGCAATACCGATACCGATGGCAACACGGATAACGGCGGTAATAGCGATAACGGTGGCAACACGGATAACGGCGGTAATAGCGATAACGGTGGCTACTCAGCCCCTGAAGTTATGGCCCCTGAAGTTGGCGCTTACTTAGGCAACTACCTTGCTGCCCAAAGCATGTTCCTGCACAAGCGTGACGACCGCGATCAAATCACCTTCCGCAATGAAGACGATCTGAACACCTGGATGTACGTTAAGGGTCGTTATCACGAGAACGACGCGGGTGGCGATAAAGTCAGCTACGACACCACCACGACCGTTCTGCAAGTCGGCAGCGATTTCATGAGCAAGCCAATGGACAATGGGATCCTGCGTGCCGGTGGCATGTTCGGTGCTGGCCAGGCGAAGACGCATTCGGATGCGAAGCACAACGTGCGTGATGCTCAAGGCAAGGTGGATGGTTTCAATGTTGGGGTGTATGCCACCTGGCAGGAAGATCAGACATTACGCCTGGGCAGCTACATTGATACCTGGGCCGCTTATAGCTGGTACAACAATAAAGTGACCAGCAACCGCAATGATGAAGACTACGACAGCGAAGGCTTCGCTGCGTCTGTCGAAGTCGGCCACGCGTGGGTTATCCCGTCAGAAAACGCGCGTACCTGGAAGATCGAGCCGCAGGCGCAGGTGATCTACAGCTATCTCGATCAGGAAAATCATACCGATCGCGACGGCGTGCGCGTAACGACTCTGGACAACGACAGCATCTTTGGTCGTCTGGGCGTTAAGTCCAGCTACTTCGAGCAGAAGGACGTGAAAGCCTGGCAGCCGTACGTTGCGGTGAACTGGCTGAAAGGGGCAGGCCAAAACGATCTGGCGTTTAATGATGAAACCGTGAGCAACGATACGCCGGAAGATCGTGGTCAGTTAGAACTGGGCGTCACCGGCAACCTGAACGAAACCACGACGCTTTCGCTGCGTGCCAGCGGCGAATGGGGTGAGAACAGCTATGCTGCCTATGGCGGCCATATCCTGCTGAACCACCGCTGGTAATCGTCCAGCAAAAGCGAAAAGCCGTGGCATTTGCCACGGCTTTTTTTTAGTTATCCAGCTCGCCCATGGATTTCACCTGGTCACGGTTAATCTGCTCCGTTTGACCGGTTTCGGCGTTTTTGTACGACACCAGTCCGGTGTCATCATCTACCTGCGGTTTCCCGTCAGTCACGATGGTTTTGCCATCGGTGGTTTTGACTGCCTGGTTAGATGAACAGCCTGCTACGGTAAACAGTGCAGTGGCAGCCAGAACGGAAGCGATCAGTAATTTATTTTGCATGGTGTTTTCCCCTGCTCTCAGATGAATTTCGTTATCGACCTAACCATTTTAGGCTAACTGACTGAAAGCGGATGGAAAACCAGAAGGTTCTGAAGAGGGGAAGAATGCCCGGCAACCGAATGGCACCGGGCATTTTGTCTTACTTGTTAATCTGCGCGTGCATTTCCTGCACTGAAATCACCTTCTCGGTGGCATCCGCATTCAGCGCCATAGCTGTTGCGAAACCGCCGTTCAGGGTAGTGTCATAGTGCACTTTGTACTGCAGCGCGCTGCGGCGAATCAGCTTGGAGTCTTCAATCGCCTGACGACCTGCGGTGGTGTTGATGATGTAGGTGTATTCGCCATTCTTGATACGGTCCTGAATGTGCGGACGACCTTCATGCACCTTGTTCACCAGGCGCGGGTTGATACCGGCTTCACCCAGCACAATCGCCGTACCGTGAGTTGCATCCAGCTCGAAGCCCTGTTTCAGCAGCTTGGCCGCCAGGTCAACCACACGCTCTTTATCGCCTTCGCGAACGGAGAGCAGCGCACGACCTGATTTTCTCATGGTGGAGCTACTGCCGAGCTGCGCTTTCGCGAACGCTTCAGCGAAGGTGCGGCCCACGCCCATCACTTCCCCGGTAGAGCGCATTTCTGGCCCTAACAGTGGGTCAACGCCCGGGAATTTGTTGAACGGCAGCACCACTTCTTTCACCGAGTAGTACGGCGGAATGATCTCTTTGGTCACGCCCTGCTGCGCCAGCGTCTGGCCCGCCATCACGCGCGCCGCCACTTTCGCCAGCGGAATACCGGTGGCTTTGGAGACGAACGGGACGGTACGTGCCGCACGCGGGTTCACTTCAATCAGGTAGACTTCGTTGTCTTTCACCGCGAACTGGACGTTCATCAGGCCGCGAACCTGCAGCTCGAAGGCCAGCTTCTGCACCTGCTGACGCATCACATCCTGAATTTCCTGGCTCAGGGTGTAGGCTGGCAGAGAACAGGCTGAGTCACCTGAGTGCACGCCCGCCTGCTCGATATGCTCCATGATGCCGCCAATCAACACCATTTCGCCGTCGCAGATGGCGTCAACGTCCACCTCTACCGCGTCGTCGAGGAAGCGGTCGAGCAGCACTGGCGCATCGTTAGAAACGCTCACCGCCGTCTGGAAGTAGCGACGCAGGTCAGCTTCGTCATACACGATTTCCATCGCGCGACCGCCCAGGACGTAAGAAGGACGCACCACCAGCGGATAGCCAATCTCTTTCGCCTTCTCAACGGCCATCTCAATGGCGGTGACGGTGGCGTTGGCTGGCTGTTTCAGCTTCAGACGGTCAACCGCCTGCTGGAAACGCTCGCGGTCTTCCGCACGGTCAATCGCATCCGGGCTGGTACCGATAACCGGTACGCCTGCGGCTTCCAGCGCACGGGCCAGCTTCAGCGGAGTCTGGCCACCGTACTGCACGATAACGCCTTTTGGCTTCTCAATGCGCACGATTTCCAGCACGTCTTCCAGAGTAACCGGCTCGAAGTAGAGGCGGTCGGAGGTGTCGTAGTCGGTTGAGACCGTTTCCGGGTTACAGTTGACCATGATGGTCTCGTAACCGTCTTCGCGCAGCGCCAGCGAGGCGTGTACGCAGCAGTAGTCAAACTCAATGCCCTGGCCGATACGGTTTGGACCGCCGCCCAGCACCATAATCTTGTCGCGGTCGACGGACGGGTTCGCTTCACACTCGTCTTCATAGGTGGAGTACATGTACGCGGTGTCGGTGGAGAACTCCGCCGCACAGGTGTCCACGCGCTTGTAAACCGGGTGCAGGTCATACTGGTCACGCAGCTTGCGGATTTCCGCTTCACGTACGCCCGCCAGCTTGGCCAGACGCGCATCGGCGAAACCTTTACGCTTCAGCATACGCAGGAAGTCTGCGTCCAGGCCGTTGATGCCCAGCTCTGCCACTTTCTCTTCCAGACGCACCAGCTCTTCAATCTGCACCAGGAACCAGCGGTCAATGTTGGTCAGGTTGAATACGCCGTCTACTGACAGGCCAGCACGGAAGGCATCGGCGATGTACCAGATACGCTCTGCACCCGCATCTTTCAGTTCGCGGCGAATTTTGGTCAGTGCTTCCGGGTCTTCCAGGCTAACTTTCGGGTCAAAGCCGGTTGCACCCACTTCCAGGCCGCGCAGCGCTTTCTGCAGGGATTCCTGCTGCGTGCGGCCAATCGCCATCACTTCACCGACAGATTTCATCTGGGTGGTCAGGCGGTCGTTCGCACCGGCGAATTTCTCGAAGTTGAAGCGTGGAATTTTGGTCACAACGTAGTCGATGGACGGTTCGAAGGAGGCTGGCGTGCGGCCACCGGTGATATCGTTCATCAGCTCATCGAGGGTGTAACCCACCGCCAGTTTCGCCGCCACTTTCGCAATCGGGAAGCCGGTCGCTTTGGAGGCCAGCGCGGAGGAACGGGACACGCGCGGGTTCATTTCGATAACAATCAGACGCCCCGTTTTCGGGTTCACCGAGAACTGCACGTTTGAGCCGCCGGTTTCCACACCGATTTCACGCAGCACCGCCATCGAGGCGTTACGCATGATTTGGTACTCTTTGTCGGTCAGCGTCTGGGCTGGCGCAACAGTGATGGAGTCGCCGGTGTGGATACCCATCGCATCGAAGTTTTCGATGGAGCAGACGATGATGCAGTTGTCGTTTTTATCACGCACCACTTCCATCTCGTACTCTTTCCAGCCAATCAGCGATTCATCAATCAGCAGCTCTTTGGTTGGCGAGAGATCCAGACCGCGTTCGCAAATCTCTTCGAACTCTTCGCGGTTGTAGGCGATACCGCCGCCGGTCCCCCCCATGGTGAAGGATGGACGGATGATGCACGGATAGCCCACTTCAGCCGCAACGGCCAGCGCCTCTTCCATATTGTGCGCAATACCGGAACGCGCGGTGTCGAGGCCGATTTTCTTCATCGCCACGTCGAAGCGACGACGGTCTTCTGCTTTATCAATCGCATCGGCGGTCGCGCCAATCATGGTCACGCCGAACTCGGCCAGCACGCCCTGACGCTCCAGCTCGAGCGCACAGTTTAGCGCCGTCTGGCCACCCATGGTTGGCAGCACAGCATCCGGACGCTCTTTCTCAATGATTTTGCGTACCACTTCCCAGTGAATCGGCTCGATGTAGGTTGCATCCGCCATTTCCGGGTCGGTCATGATGGTCGCCGGGTTGGAGTTGACCAGGATAACGCGGTAACCCTCTTCACGCAGGGCTTTACATGCCTGCGCACCGGAGTAGTCAAATTCACAGGCCTGGCCGATAACAATCGGGCCAGCGCCAAGGATCAGGATGCTTTTTATGTCTGTACGTTTTGGCATGGTCTTCTCGGCTCCTGATTATTTAGCGGTCTTACGGTATTGCTCGATAAGTTCGATGAAGTGATCGAACAGCGGCGCGGCGTCGTGCGGGCCCGGGCTGGCTTCCGGGTGGCCCTGGAAGCTGAACGCTGGCTTATCGGTACGATGAATCCCCTGCAGGGTGCCATCGAACAGTGATTTATGCGTCACGCGCAGGTTAGCCGGCATTGACGCTTCATCGACGGCAAAACCGTGGTTCTGCGCGGTGATCATCACCGTGTTGTTATCAATATCTTTCACCGGGTGGTTACCACCGTGGTGGCCGAACTTCATCTTGATGGTGTTCGCACCGCTCGCCAGCGCCAGCAGCTGATGGCCGAGGCAGATGCCGAATACCGGGATGTCGGTTTCCAGGAAGGACTTGATGGCGTCGATAGCGTAGTCGCACGGTGCCGGGTCGCCAGGACCGTTAGAAAGGAAGATGCCATCCGGGTTCATCTTCAGTACGTCTTCGGCAGAGGTTTTCGCCGGAACCACCGTCAGACGGCAGCCGCGGTCAACCAGCATGCGAAGGATGTTGCGCTTGGCGCCGAAATCATAGGCCACCACGTGGAACGGCAGCTCGCTCTCTTTTTTCGCTTCCGGCAGGTCGCCTTCCAGCGTCCAGCTACCCTGCGTCCAGCTATAGGCTTCAGCGGTAGTCACTTCTTTCGCCAGGTCCATGCCGTTCAGACCCGGGAAGGCTTTCGCTTTTTCCAGCGCCAGCGTGGCATCGAGGTTATCACCCGCGATGATGCAGCCGTTCTGTGCACCCTTCTCGCGCAGCAGACGCGTTAACTTACGGGTATCGATATCAGCAATCGCCACGATGTTATGGCGCTTCAGGTAAGACGAGAGATCTTCAGTGCTGCGGAAGTTGCTGGCAATCAGCGGCAGGTCGCGGATGACCAGGCCTTGCGCATGTACCTGAGAAGATTCTTCGTCAGCCGCATTGGTGCCGACATTGCCGATATGAGGATAAGTAAGAGTAACGATTTGGCGAGAATAGGAAGGATCAGTGAGGATTTCTTGATAACCGGTCATTGAAGTATTGAAAACGACTTCCCCAACCGCCGAACCCGTTGCCCCTATGGCCCGACCGATAAACTGGGTTCCGTCTTCCAGAACCAATAGCGCTGACTTAATCAAAACACCCTCCAGAGAATATTCACTCACTTTATTTGCATATTAATTCATAACCATGTCATGAATCAATGCAAATGTGTTGCCAGCGGATTTTTGGCAAACGGCGGCATTCTGGAGACTGGGAGGCTAAAAGTCAACTTAAAACGGATATTTTGTTTATCCTTTTGCAAGCCTGGCGAGAGTAAAGCCACTTAAGCGACAAAAAGATCAGGTAAATCACTGTAGAAAACGCTTGCGTGCAAGGTTTAATGAAAAATTATTCGGCGAGGCAGTAAAAAGTGGACCAAATGGTCAAAATTTACATTTCAGTAACGAAAACAAGAGATAAAAACGCTTGTTTTTAAGCTTTAGAGCAAAAATTAAAGAAAATGAGGCAAAATAAAAGGGCAATAAAATATTGCCCTATGCAATCAATATATTACGACTGCAATAACCACATCACGATGGGTAATAATGCTTACAGATTGTTGAGATCAAGCACATCTCGCATATCAAAAAGGCCGCTCTTCTTGCCTTTCAGCCACAAAGCGGAACGCACTGCACCATTGGCAAACGTCATTCGGCTGGAAGCTTTATGCGTAATTTCGACGCGTTCGCCAATATCGGCGAACATCGCCGTATGTTCGCCGACTATGTCACCCGCACGGACGGTAGCAAAACCAATCGTGCCCGGTACGCGTTCGCCGGTATGACCTTCGCGGGTATAGACCGCGCAGTCTTTTAAATCTTTATCAAGTGCATGAGCAATCGCTTCGCCCATCGCCAGCGCCGTGCCTGACGGCGCATCAACTTTGTAGCGGTGGTGCGCTTCAACAATCTCAATGTCGGTGTAGTTGCCCATCACCTTCGCCGCCTTCTCCAGTAGCTTCAGCATGACGTTAACGCCCACGCTAAAGTTTGCCGCGAAGACAATCGCAATTTCTTTCGATGCATCCTGGATGGCCTGCTTACCTGCGTCGTCAAAACCGGTGGTGCCGATCACCATCCCCTTACCGTGCTGCCGGCAAAACGCCAGATGCGTCAGCGTCCCTTCCGGGCGGGTAAAATCGATAAATACATCGAAGTCATCCTTAACCGCTTCCAGGCTGCTATGTACGGTGACGCCGGTCTTTCCTGCGCCCGCCAGTTCACCTGCATCGGCTCCCAACAGTGATGACCCTTCACGCTCCAGCGCCGCGCCCAGTGCCACGCCATCCATCTGAATTGCCGCCTGAATCAGCTGACGGCCCATACGTCCACCCGCGCCCGCAATGGCGACACGGATCTGTGCATCATGCATAGTTATTCTCTTACGTAAAAATGATGTAAATCGTTTTCAGATTAACCAGCCTTCGCAAAGGCTGCCAACTGAAAACACCGATAATTAGAATTTAACGTGAAACAGACTTAAATATCAGTAAAAGACATGATTTTGTCGTCACGATAAAGTACGGGGCAAAAAAAAGGCCAGCACATGAGATGCTGGCCTTTCATCAGATAAGGGGTTATTCCACTTCGCGCGCATCGATACGCAGTTCTTTCGGGACCTCGAAAACAATGTTCTCTTCGCGTCCTTCGAGCGGAACCGCTTCGCCGCCGCCGAGTTCCTGCAGGCGGACAATGACGTTCTGCACCAGAATATCCGGCGCGGAAGCGCCTGCGGTCACGCCGACGCAGGCCGCATTTTTCACCCACGCTTCCTGAATATCCGTCGCGTCGTCGATCAGAAATGCCGCTTTACCCATACGCTGTGCCAGTTCGGCCAGACGGTTAGAGTTAGAGGAGTTTTTCGAGCCGACCACCAGCACCACATCCGCCTGTTCAGCCAGCGCGCGCACCGCTTCCTGACGGTTGGTGGTGGCGTAGCAGATATCGTCTTTACGCGGCCCGACGATCTTCGGGAAGCGCTGGCGCAGTGCGTCAATCACATCAGAGGTATCGTCAACGGAGAGCGTCGTCTGGGTCATAAACGACAGACGGGCTTCGTTTTTGACGTTCAGCGTCAGGACATCTTCAGGCGACTCCACCAGATACATGCCCCCTTCCGGGTTACTGTACTGGCCCATCGTGCCTTCGACTTCCGGATGACCCGCGTGGCCAATCAGAATCGACTCTTCACCACGACGGCTGGCGCGCGCCACTTCCATATGCACTTTCGTCACCAGCGGACAGGTGGCATCAAAGACCGTCAGATCGCGGCTTTTCGCTTCGTTACGGACGGCCTGAGAGACACCGTGCGCGGAGAAGATCAGGATCGCGCCGTCCGGCACTTCGCTAATCTGCTCGATGAAAATAGCACCACGCTCGCGCAGGCTGTCGACCACGTAGCGGTTGTGCACCACTTCGTGACGCACATAAATCGGCGCGCCGTAAATTTCCAGCGCGTTTTCAACAATGCTGATAGCGCGGTCTACACCGGCGCAGAAGCCGCGCGGGTTAGCCAACAGGATCTGCATTTTAGGCCTCCAGTGCTGGGTCAATCTCCAGCACTTCAACATCAAAATGAACGGTACGCCCGGCAAGCGGATGGTTGAAATCAACGGTAATGGAGTCACCGTTGATTTCGCGGATCACACCAGGCATTTCGCTGCCGTCCATAGCGGTAAAGAGCATAATCGCCCCGATTTCCGGCTCACCAGCGTCCATAAATTCGCGACGCGAGAAATACTGGATCAGATCCGGGCTTGGCACACCAAACGCAGCATCTGGCTCCAGCGAAAAGGCTTTTTTCTCGCCCTCTTTCAGGCCAAGAAGCTGCTGCTCAAGACCTTCAGACAGGGAGGTATCGCCAAGACGGAACAGGGCCGGTTTGCCGTTATTGCGGGTGGATTCAGCCGTGGAGCCATCATCCAGCTTCAGCGTGAAGTGGACGAGAACCGCGCTGTTGCTCTGTACGGATTTAGACATGCAAATTGCTCGCTTGTTTTGGGTCACCTGTTGCCCGGTGGCGCTACGCTTACCGGGCCTACGGGAGGCCACAAATTCTGTAGGCCGGGTAAGCGTAGCGCCACCCGGCATTGATGCTTACGCCTGCTCTTTCGCGGCCGGTTTCGGCAAGAAACCTTCCAGCACGATTAACGCCGCACCGATGCAAATTGCGCTATCGGCGAGGTTAAAGGTCGCGAAGTGCCAGTCGCCGACATAGAAGTCGATCATATCGACCACAAAGCCGTGCCACAGGCGATCGAACAGATTGCCCAGCGCGCCGCCAATGATCAGCGCGTAGGCGATGTTATTCAGCTTTTGCGTTGCCTTCGAACGGTACATCAGCACTGCCAGTATGACGCAAATACCTAAAGCGATACCCGCGAAGAACCAGCGCTGCCAGCCACCGCTGTCAGCAAGGAAGCTAAACGCCGCACCGTAGTTACGTGCGTAGTGCAGGTTAAGCGACGGGAACAGCGGGACCGTCTCCCCCAGAGCAAAGTTCTGGAGGATCAGGAACTTGCTGCCCAGATCGATAATCAGCACTACCACAACCAGCCACAGCCAGCGCAGTCCTGTTGAACAGAGAGTTTTACTCATCAGGCAAACTTACGTTTTTCGCCGTCACCGGCGACGTTGCTTACACAGCGTCCGCAGATGTCTGCGTGTTCCGCCACCTGGCCGACATCCGTGGTATAATGCCAGCAACGCGGGCATTTCTCACCGTCGGCTTTGCTCAGCGCGACTTTCAGTCCTTTGAGCAGCTCGCTCTGCTGAGCATCAGCAGAGGCCTCGGCATAATCCGCAACTTTCGCACCGGAGGTCAACAGGACAAATCGTAATTCATCACCCAGCGCGGTCAGTTTTGCCGCCAGCTCAGGTTCGGCGTACAGGGTTACTGCCGCTTCCAGAGAGCCGCCGACTTTCTTGTCCGCACGCGCCTGCTCGATAACCTTGTTCACTTCACCACGCACTTTCAGCAGCTCGTCCCAGAAGGCATCGTTCATCGCTTCGGTGCTGGAGAGATCGAACAGACCTTCGTACCACTCGCCCGTGAAGACATATTTCTCACGGTCGCCTGGCAGGTAGCCCCAGATTTCATCTGCGGTGAAGGACATGATCGGCGCCATCCACCGCACCAGCGCTTCAGCGATGTGGAACAGGGCGGTCTGGCAGCTACGACGCGCCACGCTGTCCGCTTTCGCGGTGTACTGGCGGTCTTTGATGATGTCGAGATAGAACGAGCCCATTTCGATGGAGCAGAAGCGCATCAGGCGCTGCACCACTTCGTGGAAATCATAAGACTCATAGGCTTTCAGGATATCGTCCTGCGCCGCTTTTGCACAGCCTACCGCCCAGCGGTCCAGCACGACCATCTCTTCCGGTTTCACCATGTCCTTCACTGGATCAAAACCGTTCAGGTTCGCCAGCAGGAAGCGCGCGGTGTTACGGATACGACGATAGCTGTCGGCAGCACGCTTCAGGATCTCGTCAGACACTGCCATTTCGCCGGTGTAGTCGGTAGAAGCCACCCACAGACGCAGGATATCTGCGCCCAGCTTGTTCATCACATCCTGCGGAGAAACGGTGTTACCGATGGATTTAGACATCTTACGACCCTGACCATCCACGGTGAAGCCGTGAGTCAGTACCTGGCGATAAGGTGCTTTACCTTTCATGGCGGTGGAGATCATCAGGGATGACATGAACCAGCCGCGGTGTTGGTCAGACCCTTCCAGATACATGTCGGCAGCGTGACCGGCAAACTCTGGACGCACGTCAACCACCGAGGCGTGGGTCGAACCAGAGTCGAACCACACGTCCAGGGTATCTGGCACTTTCTCGTAGTTGTCCGCGTCCGCGCCCAGGATGTCGCGGGCATCGAGATCCCACCACGCCTGAATGCCGTCAACTTCGACGCGCTTCGCCACTTCTTCCATCAGTTCCAGGGTATTCGGGTGCAGTTCCTGCGTCTCTTTATGTACGAACAGAGACATCGGCACGCCCCAGGTACGCTGACGAGAGATACACCAGTCAGGACGGTTAGCGACCATGGATTCGATACGCGCCTGGCCCCAGTCCGGGATCCACTGCACGCCTTTGATCTCTTTCAGAGACTGCTCACGCAGGCCTTTCTGATCCATGCTGACGAACCACTGCGGGGTTGCACGGAAGATGATCGGCGTCTTGTGACGCCAGCAGCATGGATAGCTGTGCTGCATTTTCTCAACGTGCAGCAGTGCGCCGCTGGTGCGCAGCATATCCACGATGATGTCGTTGGCTTTAAAGACGTTGATACCGTCCAGAGCCGGATAAGTACCAGGCAGGTACGAGCCGTCCGGCCCCACCGGGTTAGCGATTTCCAGACCGTACTTCAGGCTGATGTTGTAGTCGTCAGGGCCGTGACCACCGGCGGTGTGTACCGCACCGGTACCAGCTTCCAGCGTAACGTGGTCGCCCAGGATGGCCGGAACGTCGAAGCCCAGGAACGGGTGTTTGAAGCGCATCAGTTCCAGCGCGTCGCCTTTCACGGTACCCAGCACTGTGTAGTCGGTGATGTTCGCGCGTTTCAGCACGCTCTCCACCAGATCTTTCGCCAGGATAACCGCGCGACCCTCAATTTGCACCAGCGCGTAGTCAAACTCACCGGACAGAGAGATTGCACGGTTGGCTGGCAGCGTCCACGGCGTGGTGGTCCAGATCACCAGCGAGACCGGGCCGTTAACGGAGGAGACGCCAAATTTGGCTTTCACCGCATCCTGATCGACAGCGTCGAACGCCACGTCGATAGAAGGCGAGGTTTTGTCGTAATACTCTACTTCGGCTTCTGCCAGCGCAGAACGGCAGTCCACGCACCAGTGCACCGGCTTCGCGCCTTTGTGCAGATGGCCGTTACCGATGATTTTGCCCAGCGCACGGATGATGTTGGCTTCAGTTTTGAAGTCCATAGTCAGGTACGGGTGCGACCAATCGCCCAATACACCCAGACGGATAAAGTCCGCACGCTGGCCGTCAACCTGCGTGGCAGCGTATTCGCGGCATTTTGCACGGAACTCAGCGGCGGTGAACTTCTCACCTGGCTTGCCAAACTCTTGCTCTACTTTCAGCTCGATTGGCAGACCGTGGCAGTCCCAGCCCGGAACGTAAGGCGAGTCATATCCCGTGAGGCCTTTGGACTTCACGATAATGTCTTTCAGAATCTTGTTTACAGAGTGACCAATATGAATGCTGCCATTCGCATAGGGA
This sequence comes from Enterobacter kobei, assembly GCF_001729765.1. Lineage (NCBI taxonomy): Bacteria > Pseudomonadati > Pseudomonadota > Gammaproteobacteria > Enterobacterales > Enterobacteriaceae > Enterobacter > Enterobacter kobei. Next base: position 645,356 of record NZ_CP017181.1, on the reverse strand, counting down.
GGGCCATCATGCAGAATGAAGGTTTTTTTGCCTTTTTTGGCTGCACGAATGATGCCGTACAGGTCATCATCGGTCCAACGCGCCAGCATTCCCGGTTCGCGCTTGGCGAGATCGCCGCGCATCGGGAACCCTGTTTCCGGCAAATTCAGGGTTGATTTATAGTCACTCATCAGATTCTCGGTTCCGTATTTATCACGTAGGCATTTAAGCCGGGTTCATAGCCCAAAAAACTCGCGGGCCGTCAATTCATCACGCGCAATCTGCGCTTTTAGTTCATCCAGTGAAGCAAATCGCTGCTCATTGCGTATTTTTTTACGCAGTATTACATCTATATGGCGACCATAAAGGTCCATTACAACGTCCAGCAGGTGCACTTCTAACTGTTGACGTACACCGGCGACAGTGGGACGCGTGCCAATGTTGGCAACGCCGTAAAACGGCTTATCGCCCAGTCCTGCCACTTCCACCGCATAGACCCCTTTAACCGGGGAAACCTGACGACGCAGCGGGATATTCGCCGTCGGGAAACCTATCGTGCGCCCCAGGGCGTCGCCATGCACGACGCGGCCTGAGATGGTAAACGGATGCCCCAGCAGCGTTTCTGCCGTATCCAGTTCATCATTCGCCAGCGCCTGACGCACCGCCGTGCTGCTGACGCGCACGCCGCCTTCACAGAAGGTCATCGCGCTGGTCACGTCAAAACCGTACTCCAGGCCCGCCTTCTGTAATAGCAAGAAATCGCCCTGCCGACCAGCGCCAAAGCGGAAATCATCCCCCACGGCGAGAAACTGTACGCCAAGACGCTTAACCAGCAGGTCGCTGACGAAATTTTGTGCTGTCAGTGCGGCAAAGCGACGATCGAAACGCACGCACAGCACGTAGTCCACGCCGGACTCTGCCAGGTAGCGCAGCTTCTCACGCAGGCGAGTGAGACGGGCGGGCGATTTATCCCCCGCAAACAGCTCCAGCGGTTGCGGTTCGAAAATCATCACCACCACGGGCAGGCCACGGGCCTCCCCCTCTTTACGCAATCCCTGCAACAGCGCCTGATGACCACGATGCACGCCGTCGAAATTACCAATAGTCAGCACGCACCCGTGTGGTGCGCTGCTGAGATTATGTATGCCGCGTATCAGCTTCATGTCTGGCTCAAAACAGTGAAAATCGCCAAAGTATACCTTGTACCGCGGTTAAGGTTAACCGGCGATTGTTCGCGCAAAACAGAAAGCCGTAATGATTTCATCAGGCTGACCTTTCACAGCGAAAAAATCTGCGCGTGAACTGCGATTTTTATGCCGAAAGGCTGTATTCACGCAAGACAAGCTGGTAGAATCCTGCGCCATCACTACGTAACGTAGCGTCGCTTTTTAACGGCGCTTATTTGCACAAATCCATTGACAAAAGAAGGCAAAGAGGGCATATTCCTCGGCCTTTGAATTGTCCACATAGATCATATTTGGGAGTTGGACTTGGCTAATATCAAATCAGCTAAGAAACGTGCCGTTCAGTCTGAAAAGGCTCGTAAGCACAACGCAAGCCGTCGCTCTATGATGCGTACTTTCATCAAGAAAGTATACGCAGCAATCGAAGCTGGCGACAAAGCTGCAGCGCAGAACGCATTTAACGAAATGCAACCAATCGTGGATCGTCAGGCTGCTAAAGGTCTGATCCATAAAAACAAAGCAGCGCGTCATAAAGCAAACCTGACCGCGCAGATCAACAAACTGGCTTAATCGCTACTTGTTGTTGCTTGTTTAAAGAACCCGCTTAACGCGGGTTTTTTTATGTCTTCAGATTGCCGGTGGCGTAAACAGCGCCGAGTAGTCACGGTTGCAGATTCGCTGCACCGCCGGGTGCTGAATCATTCTTTCGGCAAATATGGCGTGATACTCCTCCATCACGTTATCCACTCTGCCAATCTCCGTAATCTTGTTGTCTGAATAGAGATCGAGCACGTACAGCGTTGGCGCAACGAAGATGGCATTGTGCGCTTCGCCAAAGGCTTTCATCAGTGCCGCATCGTCGAATTCACCGAGGATCTCCACCTTCAGCCCCTGCGAGTTAAACCAGTTCAACAGCTTACGCCCGAGCATTGACCGCCTTCCCGGCACCAATAAGCGACGCTCTTCCAGACAGGCCGGGAAGGGTTTTTCCGGCGGCGGATTAATGCACCAGAAGCTGACACCGCATTCGCCAATCTTCACTGAGAACAGCCCTTCCTGCTGCGTGGAGTCGATGGGGCAGTCCGAGATAATCATATCCAGCTTATGCTGGCTCAGCTGTTCCAGCAGCATCTCGTGGGTAGATTCAAAGCAGCGCAGGTGGATTTGTTCATCTTCCACCACCGCGGCATCCAGCACGCCGCTCACCAGCCGTTTGGACAGCGCATCCGCCACGCCGACGTCAAAGAGCAGGTTAGACTCTTTGCGATAGTTGACGATATCCAGCATCTCCTGGCTCAGGGTGAACATCTTGTCCGCATAGCGAAAGACCAGTTCCCCAAGTTCGCTTGGCTCAATCCCGCGGCCTTTACGCTTGAACAGCTTGCCCTGCAGGCGCTCTTCCAGCGCCTTGATTTGGCCGGTAATGGTCTGCGGCGTGAGATAGAGCGCCTCAGCCGCCCCCACCACCGAGCCCTGCTTGTAGACGTGCCAGAAGTAGTAAAGATGGTTGTAATTCAAATGAGACATAGCGTCTTCACTCCCTGAGTATGTAACGGGAGAAGGCTCATCTTCTCCCGGTTTCCGTTATGCCTGGACAGCCTGTCCGGGCAATTTCACCTTCAACAAGGTATAACCGATTACCGCGGCCAGTAATGACCCGATAAGAATGCCGAGCTTCGCCCAGACGATGAGTTCAGGGGCATTTGCGCCAAACGCCAGCGTCGAGATAAAGATCGACATGGTAAATCCAATACCACACAGCACGCCGACAGCCATAATCTGACCAAAGGTGGTGCCGTTCGGCAGCGATGCCAGCTTCATCTTCAGCGCCAGCCAGCAGAACAGGCTGATCCCCAGCGGTTTACCAATAAACAGCCCGGCAATAATGCCCAGCGGAAGGACAGACGTCAGCCCATCCAGCGTCACGCCCTGCAGGGAAACACCGGCGTTAGCAAAGGCAAACAGTGGCAGGATCATAAAGGCGACCCACGGGTGCAGGACGTGCTCAAGCTGTTTAGCAGGGGATTTACCCTCCTGCGGTTTTAGCGGCACAAAGAAGCCAACAATCACCCCGGCCAGCGTGGCATGCACGCCGGATTTCAATACCGCTGTCCAGAGTACCATCCCCACGAGGATGTAAATGCCGATGCGGCGGACATTGAAAATGTTCAGCAGCGCCAGGACCGCAATTGCACCTGCTGCCACGCTCAGCGACAGAATCGACAGATCGCTGGTATAAAACAGCGCGATAATCACGATCGCGCCCAGATCATCAATGATCGCCAGCGCCATCAGGAAGATTTTCAACGCCATCGGCACGCGGCTGCCGAGCAAGGCTAAGACACCGAGCGCAAACGCGATATCCGTTGCCGCCGGGATAGCCCACCCGTCACGCGCAACAGGATCCTGCCAGGTAAACGCAAGGAACAGCAGTGCCGGAACGACCATCCCGCCGATAGCGGCGATCACCGGAAAGGCGGCGCGCTGACGGCTGGCGAGGGAGCCCAACACCAGCTCCCGTTTGACCTCAAGTCCCACCAGCAGGAAGAACACCGCCATTAGCGCATCGTTGATCCACAGCAGCATGTTCTTGTTAATTTCCAGCGCCCCGACCTTCAGCTCAACGGGTGTTTCCAAAAATGCGTGATAGAGATCGCGCGTCATGCCCAGGTTCGCCAGCACCATTGCGGCTGCCGCGGCAATAATCAGGATCACACCACCGGACGCCTCACTGCTAAAGAAACGGTGTAGTAATTTCATTTAAGTTCTCTCTTTTACAACAATACCTCGATAAAACCATAATACCAAGCCAAATAGCTCGGCAAAAACAGATTAATATTGAGTGTAGACTCAGTTTTACCGATCTATCCCCCAAAATAAAAAAGCCCGGAATCGCTTCCAGGCTTTATATCGTGGAAAACCGGCTAACAGATTAGCGGGTCAAATCGTCGAAGAATTTTTTGACGCCATCAAAGAAGCTTTTGGAGCGCGGGCTGTTTTTCTCGCCCGTTGGGCCGCCAAAGCTCTCCTGCAGCTCTTTCAGTAGCTGTTTCTGCTTGTCGTTCAGCCCCACTGGGGTTTCTACAACCACACGGCACAGCAGGTCGCCCTGAGCACCGCCGCGAACGGACTTCACGCCTTTACCGCGCATGCGGAACAGCTTACCGGTCTGGGTTTCGCCCGGGATCTTCAGATTGACGCGACCATCCAGGGTAGGCACTTCAATTTCACCACCGAGCGCCGCCATGGCGAAGTTGATCGGCACTTCACAGTACAGGTTGTTACCTTCACGCTCGAAGATGGCATGCTGCTTCACCTGAACCTGAACGTACAGATCGCCTGCCGGTGCGCCGTGCTCACCGGCTTCACCTTCACCTGCCAGACGGATGCGGTCGCCCGTATCCACGCCTGCCGGGATTTTGACGGACAGGGTCTTGGTTTTCTCAACGCGACCATGACCGTGGCATTTAGTGCACGGATCTTTAATCAGCGTACCGCGGCCATGACAGTGAGGACAGGCCTGCTGTACTGCGAAGAAGCCCTGACGCATCTGCACCTGACCGGAACCGTGACAGGTTGGACAGGTCTGCGGCTGGGTACCCGCTTTCGCGCCGCTGCCGTGGCACACGTCACACTCTTCCAGCGTCGGGATACGGATCTCTTTGGTGACACCGCGAACGGCCTCTTCCAGCGTCAGCTCCATGTTGTAGCGCAGGTCTGCGCCGCGCGCTGCGCGCTGACGACCACGACCGCCGCCAAAGATATCGCCGAACACGTCGCCGAAGATGTCGCTGAAATCAGCACCGCCGCCAAAGCCGCCGCCACCGAATCCGCCGCCGCCCATGCCGCCCTGTTCAAAGGCTGCGTGGCCGTACTGGTCATAGGCCGCACGTTTTTGTGCATCGGTCAGGACTTCGTAGGCTTCTTTGATCTCTTTAAATTTTGCTTCAGCCTCTTTATCCCCCTGGTTGCGGTCCGGGTGGAATTTCATGGCCAGGCGCTTATACGCCTTTTTGATTTCACGCTCTTCCGCAGTTTTCGGAACGCCTAAAATCTCGTAATAGTCTTGCTTTGCCATTGGTTTTTTTAAGCCCCTTAACATGCGAGCACGGGCGTGGAGAGTTCTCCTACGCCCGTGCCGATTAATTACCCTGCATCAGGGCGATTATTTTTTGTCTTTAACTTCTTCGAACTCAGCGTCGACAACGTCGTCGTCTTTCGCGTTGTTCGCGGAAGCGTCAGCGCCCGCTTGCTGCTGCGCGTGCTGCTGCTGAGCAATTTCCATCAGCTTCTGGGAAGCCTGTGCCAGCTCCTGCATCTTCGCTTCGATATCCGCTTTGTCTTCGCCTTTCAGAGACGTTTCCAGCGCGGTCAGTGCAGCTTCGATAGCCGTTTTATCTTCCGCTGGCAGTTTGTCGCCCGCTTCTTCAACCTGCTTACGGGTGCTGTGCAGCAGATGGTCACCCTGGTTACGGGTCTGAACCAGCTCTTCGAACTTACGGTCAGATTCCGCGTTCGCTTCTGCTTCACGAACCATTTTCTGGATCTCTTCTTCGTTCAGACCGGAAGAAGCCTTAATGGTGATCTTCTGCTCTTTACCGCTGTTTTTGTCTTTCGCGGAAACGTGCAGGATACCGTCAGCATCGATATCGAAGGTCACTTCGATCTGCGGCATGCCGCGTGGTGCCGGGTTGATACCATCCAGGTTGAACTGACCCAGAGATTTGTTATCAGACGCACGTTTACGCTCACCCTGCAGCACATGGATGGTTACCGCAGACTGGTTGTCTTCAGCGGTAGAGAACACCTGGCTGTGCTTGGTCGGGATAGTGGTGTTTTTAGTGATCAGCGCAGTCATCACGCCGCCCATGGTTTCGATACCCAGAGACAGCGGGGTAACGTCCAGCAGCAGAACGTCTTTCACTTCACCAGTCAATACGCCACCCTGAACGGCAGCACCGATAGCAACGGCTTCGTCCGGGTTAACATCTTTACGTGGCTCTTTACCGAAGAACTCAGCCACTTTCTTCTGGACCATTGGCATACGGGTCTGACCACCAACGAGGATAACGTCATTGATATCAGACACGGACAGGCCAGCATCCTGCAGAGCAACTTTCAGTGGCTCGATAGAACGGTTCACCAGGTCTTCGACCAGGCTTTCCAGTTTTGCACGGGTCACTTTGATGTTCATGTGTTTAGGACCGGTCGCATCTGCAGTAATGTACGGCAGGTTAACGTCGGTCTGCTGAGCGGAAGACAGTTCGATCTTCGCTTTCTCAGCGGCTTCTTTCAGGCGCTGCATGGCCAGCGGGTCGTTACGCAGGTCGATGCCCTGATCTTTCTTGAACTCGTCTACGAGGTAGTTGATCAGACGGGTATCGAAGTCTTCACCACCCAGGTGGGTATCACCGTTGGTTGCCAGAACTTCGAAGGTTTTTTCGCCGTCAACTTCGTCGATTTCGATAATAGAGATATCGAAGGTACCACCACCCAGGTCGTAAACCGCGATAGTGCGGTTGCCCACTTCTTTATCCAGACCGTAAGCCAGAGCCGCTGCGGTAGGTTCGTTGATGATACGTTTTACTTCCAGACCTGCGATACGGCCAGCATCTTTGGTAGCCTGACGCTGAGCATCGTTAAAGTAGGCAGGTACGGTGATAACGGCTTCAGTTACTGGCTCACCCAGGTAATCTTCAGCAGTTTTCTTCATTTTTTTCAGCACTTCAGCAGAGATCTGCGGTGGTGCAGTTTTGGTGCCTTTCACATCAAGCCATGCATCGCCGTTATCTGCTGCGATGATTTTGTAAGGCATGATAGAAACGTCACGCTGAACTTCTTCGTCCTGGAAGCGGCGGCCGATCAGGCGTTTAATCGCAAACAGGGTATTTTGCGGGTTTGTCACTGCCTGACGTTTAGCCGGCTGACCAACCAGAGTTTCACCATCCTGGGTATAAGCAATGATAGAAGGCGTGGTGCGATCGCCCTCGGCGTTCTCCAGCACGCGTGCAGTAGTGCCGTCCATAATCGCTACACAAGAGTTGGTCGTACCCAGGTCGATACCAATAATTTTACCCATCTAAACGTCTCCACTAAAAATTCAGTCAACATGTGGTTGTGTACCTGTAATAAGGGCAGAACGTGCTTTTTCAACTGCCCAGATTTGATTTTTTTCAGGTCCACACACTGCGGTTGACTACAAGATGGGGTCGCTACGGCATCCATCAAGGGGCAAGCGTAAAAAAATTTTTAATTTCACCCTGATGAGATCATAGACGGCATCGATTGCGCCCATTATGATGCCGCGCCCCGTCAGGGAGTAATGACGCGGGTTTAACCATTTCACCATATTAATGATGATTTTTTTTGAGGACTTATGGGCAACACTAAGTTGGCTAATCCGGCTCCGCTGGGCCTGATGGGTTTTGGCATGACCACTATCCTGCTGAACCTGCACAACATCGGGATGTTCCCGATGGATGGCATTATCCTGGCGATGGGCATTTTTTACGGCGGCATCGCACAAATCTTCGCGGGTCTGCTGGAATATAAGAAAGGCAACACCTTCGGCTTAACCGCCTTCACCTCTTACGGCTCGTTCTGGCTGACGCTGGTCGCTATCCTGCTGATGCCTAAAATGGGTCTGGCAGACGCAGCGAATGCCCACTTCCTGGGCGTGTATCTGGGTCTGTGGGGCGTCTTCACCCTGTTCATGTTCTTCGGCACGCTGAAGGGGAACCGCGCGCTGCAGTTCGTCTTCCTGAGCCTGACCGTACTGTTCGCCCTGCTGGCCATCGGCCACCTGGTGGATAACGAAGGCATCTTACACGTTGCAGGCTGGATTGGCCTGGTATGCGGCGCAAGCGCTATCTACCTGGCCATGGGTGAAGTGCTGAACGAGCAGTTCGGCCGCACTATTCTACCGATTGGTGAAAAACACTGATTCGTCTGTCGTGCCCGCCTCGCGGGCACGATTTTCCCCTGACTGCCGAAGCCAAACCCCCAATACCAGCCCCATTAACGATAACGCCAGCACGTACCAGGCCGGCGCCAGGGGAGACACCCCCATTAATACCGTCACCGCAATCGGCGTCAGTCCGCCAAAGATGGCATACGAGACGTTGTAAGAAAATGAGATGCCGGTGAAGCGCACCTCAGGTGGAAACGCACGTACCATCACATACGGTACCGCCCCGACAACGCCCACGCACAGGCCTACCACACCGTACAGCAGGAACAGTTGTTCAGGGTGGCTGCCTGCCAAATGGTAAAACGCCCAGCTTGATACGGCCAGTAACAGGCTGCCGACGATAAAGGTCACGCTGGCACCGAAACGATCGGCAGCCAGCCCGGCGGCAAGACAGCCAAAGCAAAGCATAATGGTCGCGATACTGTTCGCCTGTAACGTCACTGCCGGGGCGAACCCGTACTGTTTTTGCAGCCAGACCGGCGACATCAAAATCACCACTACGATGCCCGCCGAGAGAAGCCAGGTGAGCAGCATCGACACCACGACCGCTTTTTTATGGCGCACCACCACGGCTTTGACCGGCAACTCCTGAGCCAGCGCTTTGCGCTGCTGCATCTCAAGGAAAATCGGCGTCTCCTGCAACCAGCGACGCAGGTACATCGCCACCAGGCCAAACGCTCCGCCCAGCAGGAACGGTAAGCGCCAGCCCCAGTCGTGCACAGCCTGCTGCGTCATGCTGGTGTTTACAATGGTCGCAACGACGGAACCAAGCAAAATCCCCACCGTTAACCCCGCGGTTAAGGTGCCGCAGGCGATACCAATGCGGCGCGCCGGAACATGTTCCGCAACAAACACCCACGCCCCCGGTACCTCACCACCGATCGCCGCCCCCTGAAGAATACGCATCAGTAGCAGCAATAACAGGGCAACAATACCCATTGAGGCATAGGTTGGCAGCAGGCCAATCGCCAGCGTCGGCACGGCCATCAGCAGGATACTCAGGGTAAACATTTTCTTGCGCCCGACCAGATCGCCAAAGTGCGCCATCACAATGCCGCCCAGCGGACGTGCCAGATATCCGGCAGCAAAAATGCCGAAGGTTTGCACCTGTCGCAGCCATTCCGGGATATCCGCCGGGAAGAATAACTCCCCTACCACAGCGGCGAAGAAAACAAAGATGATGAAGTCGTAAAACTCCAGCACGCCGCCCAGAGCGGCGAGCGTGAGGGTTTTGTAATCCTGTCGATTCAGAGGTCGGGTGTTATGTGACATAGCGAACCATTGTGCATGTTTTGTGGATTATTTTTTACAGCAATCGTAAAGAAAAAATTACTATATCGTAAATCCATTTACACGCCACTGCGGCTGACGCTAATGTCACATTTTAATTAATTTCAGGAGATTGTCTCGCGGCGGGCGCTTTTAGGACGAAATGCTGCTACCACTTTGTCGTCCGTCTCGACGTACGGTCCCTCCAGCAACTGTATACAATACGGTACACTTGCAAAGATGCCGTGGACGATGACGCTGCCATCCTCCGCTTTGAGTCCTTCCAGCGTCTCTTTGATGGACTTCGGCTGGCCCGGCAGGTTCAGAATCAGCGCCTGTTTGCGGATCACCCCCACCTGGCGAGACAAAATGGCCGTCGGGACAAAGTGTAGACTGATCTGACGCATCTGTTCACCGAAGCCTGGCATTTCACGATCGGCAATCGCCAGCGTCGCGTCCGGGGTAACATCGCGGCGCGCAGGGCCGGTTCCGCCCGTCGTCAGCACAAGGTGACAGCTCATTTCATCCACCAGCTCACACAGGGTCTGCTCGATGATTGGCTGTTCGTCCGGGATCAGGCGGGTCAGGATCTCAAACGGGGTGGTCAACGCGCTTGCCAGCCACTCTTCCAGAGCAGGGATGCCTTTATCCTGGTAAACGCCGCTGGAGGCGCGGTCGGAAATCGACACTAAGCCGATGCGTAAGGTATTCATATCCATTCCATTCAAAAAGTACTGATTAAAGGGAATGATACACGCAGAGGGGAAATTCAGACAGAGTACGAAAGAAGTAGCGTGACCGGGGACCCGGTCACGCAGAATGATTACAGCAGGTCGCCGATCATTTTTTCCAGTTTTTCCTGGTCAATAGCAAACTTACGGATACCGTCCGCCAGTTTGTCTACCGCCATTGGATCCTGGTTGTGCTGCCAAAGGAACTCGGATTCAGTGATGCGCTCTGGGCGTGCTTTCACTTCACCGGTGTAGGACAGTTTACGCTCGATGGTACCTTCGCTTTCTGCCAGCTCTTTCAGCAGCGCAGGGGCGATGGTCAGGCGGTCACAGCCAGCCAGTTCGATGATTTCACCGACGTTACGGAAGCTTGCGCCCATCACCACGGTCTCATAACCATGCTGTTTGTAGTATTCGTAGATTTCAGTCACGGAAACCACGCCTGGATCTTCAGACGCCGCGTACTCTTTCTTGTCGGTGTTGGCTTTGTACCAGTCCAGAATACGGCCTACGAACGGAGAAATCAGGTATACGCCAGCTTCAGCACAAGCACGCGCCTGCGCGAAGGAGAACAGCAGGGTCAGGTTACAGTTGATGCCTTCTTTTTCCAGCTGCTCCGCCGCGCGGATGCCCTGCCAGGTAGACGCCAGTTTGATCAGGATACGGTCGTTGCTGATGCCCGCATCGTTGTACAGTTTGATCAGACGTTTTGCTTTAGCAATTGACGCTTCGGTGTCGTAGGACAGACGTGCATCCACTTCGGTGGAGATACGGCCCGGGACCAGTTTCAGAATTTCCAGACCGATGTTCACGGCCAGTTTATCAGTGGCATCCACAACCTGCTGCGCGCGGTCATTGCTCTGTGCTTTCGCCCAGGTCACGGCCTCGTCAATCAGTTTGCGATACTCAGGGATCTGTGCGGCGTTAAGGATCAGAGAAGGGTTAGTTGTGGCATCCTGCGGCTGGTACAGCTTCATTGCCGCGATATCTCCGGTGTCAGCTACGACAGTGGTGAACTGACGAAGGGAGGTCAATTTATCCGTCATGATAGTGTTTCTCTTTTAACGTGCCCTGGATAATTCACGCTACCGACAGCATGCCTGCAGCGGAAAAATGACAGGTTTACTTGTTAGGGGGATGTAACCGGTCTGCCCTGATGATAACACGACGGAGGGGTAGCGCAACCGCAGACAGTGCGCTTAGGCAGAGTATGATAAACTGAGAATATTAACAGGCTGCTAAGCAACAGCATGCCCAATCAGTGGTAGCGCTTACATATTCACATTGGCATCAACAAGAGGGACGTTAATGCCTGATTTCTTTTTCTTTATTAACGAAGTCCTCTGGGGTTCGATAATGATTTACCTGCTCCTGGGAGCAGGTATCTGGTTTACGCTACGCAGTGGGTTTATCCAGTTTCGCTATATTCGCAAGTTTGGCAGAAGTCTGAAAAACAGCGTCACGCCCCATCAGGGCGGACTCACCTCGTTTCAGGCGCTGTGTACCAGCCTTGCGGCACGCCTTGGCAGCGGCAATCTGGCAGGCGTTGCGCTGGCCATCAGCGCAGGAGGGCCTGGCGCAGTGTTCTGGATGTGGGTCACGGCACTTCTGGGGATGGCCACCTCTTTCGCCGAAAGTTCGCTGGCGCAACTCTACAAAGAGAAGGATAAAAGCGGACAGTTTCGTGGCGGCCCGTCATGGTATATGGCGCGTGGCTTAGGGATGCGCTGGATGGGCGTGCTGTTCTCGCTTTTTTTACTGTTCGCATACGGCCTCATTTTTAATACCGTCCAGTCAAACTCGGTTGCCCATGCTCTGCGCTATACCTTCTCCTGTCCGGAGTGGCTCACGGGCAGCGTGTTAGCCCTCTTTGTTTTGCTCGCCATTTCTGCCGGCCTTAGGGGCGTCGCCCGCCTGATGCAGTGGCTGGTGCCCATTATGGCCCTGCTCTGGGTTGCCGCGAGTCTGGTCGTTGCAGCACTGCATTTCGAACAGGTTCCGGGGGTCATTGCGTCCATCTTTAAAAGCGCCTTTGGCTGGCGAGAAGTCGCATCAGGCGCGCTGGGCTATACCCTGAGCCAGGCATTGATGGCAGGTTTTCAACGGGGCATGTTCTCCAATGAAGCCGGAATGGGTTCCACTCCCAACGTCGCAGCGGCCGCCTCTTCGTGGCCGCCACACCCGGCTGCGCAGGGTATTGTGCAGATGATCGGCGTCTTTATGGATACGGTGATCATCTGTTCCGCCAGTGCCATGATCCTCCTGCTGGCCGGCCCGGTCCCCCATACCTCGGATGCCGTCGGGATACAATTTCTTCAGCAGGCGCTGGTGAACCTGACCGGCGGCTGGGGGGCTGGCTTTGTCTCGCTCATACTGATGTTGTTCTCCTTCAGCTCAATTGTGGTCAACTATCTGTACGCTGAAAACAACCTCATTTTCCTGAGATTCAACGCTCGCCCTGCTATCCTCCTGCTTCGCCTGGGGGTGATACTGATGGTGTTCGCGGGCGCCCTTCTGACGATGCCTATGATCTGGCAGCTGGCGGATGTCATTATGGCGCTAATGGCAATCACTAACCTGACGGCGATCCTGCTGCTCTCCCCCGTTGTGACGCTTATTGCCAAAGATTATCTTCGCCAGCGCAAGCTGGGGGTTGCCCCGGTATTTGATGCATCACGTTACCCCGAAATTGCGTCACAACTTGCCCCTGGCACCTGGGATGATTTGCCCCGGCGATAACAGCTATCGATCAATTCAGGGCGATTTTTTGTTAAAGTCGCTCTAAATTTCCTGCAAGGACTGGATATGCTGATTCTGATTTCACCTGCAAAAACGCTCGACTACCAGAGCCCGCTCGCCACTGAGCGCTATACCCAGCCAGAACTGCTGGATTATTCACAGCAGCTGATCCGTGAAGCGCGCAAGCTCTCTGCGCCGCAAATCGCCTCGCTGATGGGCATCAGCGACAAGCTGGCGGACCTGAACGCGACCCGATTCCATGAATGGCATCCGGATTTCACCCCTGCTAACGCGCGTCAGGCGATTCTGGCGTTTAAAGGTGATGTCTATACCGGTCTGCAGGCGGAAGACTTCAGTGAAGCCGACTTCGATTTTGCCCAGCAGCATCTGCGTATGCTGTCGGGTCTGTATGGCGTACTGCGTCCGCTGGATTTAATGCAGCCGTACCGTCTGGAGATGGGCATTCGTCTGGAAAACGCCAAAGGCAAAGACTTGTACCATTTCTGGGGCGAAATTATCACCGATAAGCTGAACGCGGCGCTACGCGCTCAGGGCGATAACGTGGTGATTAACCTGGCATCCGATGAATACTACAAGTCGGTGAAACCGAAAAAGCTGGATGCGGAGATCATCAAGCCGGTCTTCCTGGATGAGAAAAACGGCAAGTTCAAGGTCATCAGCTTCTATGCCAAAAAGGCGCGGGGCCTCATGAGCCGCTATATCATTCAGAACCGCCTGACCAAGCCGGAGCAACTGACCGGTTTTAACAGCGAAGGCTATTTCTTTGACGAAGACGCGTCGGGGAAAGGCGAACTGGTCTTTAAACGCCACGAACAGTAAAACAACACCCCGCCTGCTGGCGGGGTGTTGCATTAATGGTGCTTCCAGTCCGGCCCTGGATGGCGATCGTCATGATGATGGTCGTGTCGATCGTCGCGATCGCGATCGCGATGTTCGTCATGCGGGCGCCAGTGGTTATCACGCCAGTCATAATGCGCCTTCCACCAGTCGTGGTCGCGCCAGCGGCCGCCGTCCCAGTAATGCCCGCTGTTGTCCCGGTCGCCAATCTGCAGTTTAACCGCCGGTACGAGGGTGATTTCGGATGCCTGTGCCGCCATGGGAGCGACCAGCACCAGTGAAAGCGCGATGAGTGCAGGTTTCAGTGTAGACATCTGTGACTCCTTATTCTTCTTGCCCAACGTGGGCCGATGTAAGGAGAGTACGCGAGGGGAACGGGGGATGTTATTCTCTGCAATCCTAAACGCTAAGTGACCGCATTTATTGGGAATTTCTGCTTTTTTCCTGCTTTATTCCTCCTTATTTTCTTCACAAAAAAGCCGGGTGGCGGCTTCGCCTTTCCCGGCCTAAAAATCGGTGCTGCTTTTGCCGGGTGGCGCTGCGCTTACCCGGCCTACAAACCCCGTAGGTCCGGTAAGGCGTAGCCGCCACCGGGCAACACACTCACGCGCGAGTCATCATCAACTTACGCAGCGCGGCAAAATCCGCAGGCAGCTCGTGTGACAGCAGCGGCAGGTCGGCACGCTCGGCCAGCTCTTTTGGCAGCGGCAGCGTTTCGCCCAGGATCGCTTCCACGCTCTCTTTGAACTTGGCGGGATGGGCGGTACCGAGGAACAGACCATATTCCCCCGGGTTGAGCTGGTCGCGCAGTGCGCGATACGCAATTGCCGCGTGCGGCTCAGAGGTATATCCCACCGCCTTCAGCTCGCGCATGGTCGCTTTAGTGGTCTCATCCGTCACCGCCGCGTAGCCCAGGTCCACCAGACGCCATACCTTGCGGCGGAACAGCTCTTCCACGCGCGGCCAGTTGTTTGGCTGTGACACATCCATGGCATTGGAGAGCGTTGCCTGCGTCGCGTTCGGTGCCCATTTCCCGTCTTTCAGGAAGCGCGGCACGGTGTCGTTGGCGTTGGTAGCGGCGATAAAGCGCTTCACCGGCAGACCGAGCGATTTCGCCAGTAATCCCGCCGTCAGGTCACCGAAGTTACCGCTTGGTACGGACACCACCAGCTGATTGCGCGCTTCCTGCGGCAGCTGCGCTACCGCTTCGAAGTAGTAGCAAATCTGCGCCAGCAGACGGCTGATGTTGATGGAGTTGGCGGAATTCAGCCCCAGCGCGGCCTTCAGCTCTTCATCATCGAACGCCTGCTTGACCAGCGCCTGACAGGCATCAAAGTCACCGTCGATCGCCACGGTCTCAATGTTGCCGCCGAGCGTACAGAACAGTTTTTCCTGCAGCGGGCTGATTTTGCCTTTTGGATAGAGGATCACCACGCGGACGTTTTTCAGGCCGTAGAACGCATGCGCGACCGCGGCACCGGTATCGCCGGAGGTGGCTGTCAGAATGGTCACCGGCTTGTCGCCGCTGATGTGGGTCAGCATCTGCGCCATAAAGCGGCCGCCGAAGTCTTTAAACGCCAGGGTCGGGCCGTGGAACAGCTCCAGACAACCGACGTCAGGCTCCACCTGCTGCACCGGAGCCGGGAAGGCAAACGCCGCACGCACGCGCTCTTCCAGCAGCTCCTGAGGGATTTCGTCGCCGATAAACGCAGACAGAATTTTGGTGCTGCGGGTGACAAAGTCCTGCTTCAGCAGTTCATCAATCTCGGTCAACTGAAATTCCGGCAGGTCATGCGGGAAGAACAGCCCCTGATTTTTGCCCAGCCCCTGAGTCACTGCCTGCGCGAAGCTGACCTGCTCGTTATGATCTTTAAGGTTATAGAGTTTCATTCGTTATCCCAGTACTCGTGCGCCAGCCGTGTCCAGACGGCAAATATGAACAAAGCCTTCCTGATTTTGCAGGTAGTGTTTAGAGAGCCAGTCCGCCACGCGCTGCGCGGTGTCTGGCTTATCGCACAGGGCGAACAGCGTCGGGCCGGAGCCGGAGATGCCGCACGCCTGCGCGCCGATATCCATGGCGGCCTGTCGCGCCTCGTTAAAGCCAGGCAGCAGCTTCGTGCGGTACGGCTCGGCAATGACATCCTTCATCAGCTTCGCCGCCAGCTGCGGCTGACGGGTATAGCAGGCGTGGATAAAGCCCGCCAGATGACGTCCGTGAGCAATACAGTCCTGACGACGATATTGCGCAGGCAGGATCGCACGCGCTTCCGCGGTAGAGACCTTAATCCCCGGATACGCCAGCACCCACAGCCACTCATCAAACCCTGGCACCTGCTGGCTGATGATGCCATTTTCTTCGATCATCAGTTGCATACCGCCAAGGAAGCACGGTGCCACATTGTCATAGTGGATACTGCCGGAGATACGCCCTTCCAGCTCGCCCATTAACCCCAGCAGGCGGCTGTTATTCAAAGGCTTGCCGCAGTGCTCGTTCATCGCCACCAGCGCGGCAACCACGGAACAGGCGCTGGAGCCCAGCCCCGAACCAATCGGCATACTTTTTTCCAGCGTCATGGCGACCGGCACGTTTTTGCCGATCTCCTGACAGAAGCGTTCCCAGCACTGATAGACGATATTCTCGCGCGGGTCGGACGGCAGTTTGCTGGCGAATCGGCCCACGTTATTGAGGCTGAAACTCGCCGCTGCCTCAACCGTAACCGTATCGCCCAACAGCGAACCGTCCACCGGCGTGACCGCCGCACCCAGCACATCGAATCCGACGCTCATATTGGCGCTGGAAGCCGGGGCATAAACTTTGACCATGTTAAACTCCTAACTTCCATGACAGGGTACGCAACAGATCGGCAAACACACCCGCCGCTGTAACATTGTTCCCTGCGCCATAGCCGCGAAGCACCAGCGGCAATGGCTGATAATAGTGGCTGTAAAACGCGAGGGCGTTTTCGCCGTTTTTGACTTTGTACAGCGGGTCGTTGCCATCCACTTCGGCAATCTTCACCCGGCACACGCCATCTTCTTCAATGTTGCCAACATAGCGCAATACCTTACCTTCATCACGGGCTTTCGCCACGCGCGCGGCAAAAGCATCGTCAAGCTGGGGTAAATTCGCCATAAAGGTGCTGACATCACCGCTGCTGTCAAACTCGGCTGGCAACACGGGTTCAATCACAATGTCCGAAAGCTCCAGCTCGCGACCGGTTTCGCGCACGAGGATCAGCAGCTTACGCGCCACGTCCATGCCGGAGAGATCGTCACGTGGATCCGGCTCGGTATAGCCCAGCTCGCGCGCGGCGCGGGTGGCTTCCGAGAGGCTCATGCCCTCGTCCAGCTTGCCAAAGATAAACGACAGGGAGCCGGAGAGAATGCCGGAGAAGCGCTGCAGTTCGTCGCCCGCATTCAGCAGATTTTGCAGATTTTCGATAACCGGCAGGCCGGCGCCCACGTTGGTGTCGTACAGGAACTTACGGCGCGACTTGCTCGCCGCCAGACGCAGCTGGTGATAGTAATCCATCGACGAGGTGTTGGCCTTTTTGTTCGGCGTCACCACGTGGAAGCCTTCGCGCAGGAAATCCGCATACTGGTCGGCAACGGCCTGGTTTGACGTACAGTCGACAATCACCGGGTTAAGCAGATGGTACTCTTTTACCAGACGGATAAGGCGACCCAGATTAAACGGCTCTTTCGCCTCTTCCAGCCCGGCCTGCCAGTTTTCAAGATTCAGACCATGCACATTGGTCAGTAGCGCTCTGGAATTGGCAATACCGCAGACGCGCAAATCGATATGCTTCTTCTTGAGCCACGCCTGCTGACGCTTCACCTGCTCGAGCAGCGCGCCGCCGACACCGCCCACGCCAATCAGGAACAGCTCAATGACCTGATCGGTATTGAACAGCATCTGATGCACCACGCGCACGCCGGTGGTGGCATCGTCGTTATCCACCACGACGGAGATAGAACGCTCAGACGAGCCCTGGGCAATCGCCACGATATTGATGTTGGCGCGGGCCAGCGCGGCAAAGAACTTCGCGGAGATACCGCGCAGGGTGCGCATCCCGTCGCCCACGACGGAGATGACGGCCAGACGCTCCTGAATGGAGAGCGGCTCCAGCAACTCCTCTTTCAGCTCCAGATAAAACTCTTCTTCCAGCGCACGGCGCGCGCGCAGGCAGTCGGCCTGCGGCACGCAGAAGCTGATGCTGTACTCGGAAGAGGACTGCGTGATCAGCACCACCGAGATACCGTTGCGTGACATTGCGGCAAAGACGCGCGCCGCCATGCCGACCATGCCCTTCATCCCCGGACCGGAGACGCTGAACATCGCCATGTTATTCAGGTTGGAGATGCCTTTCACCGGCAGGCCATCTTCATCGGAGCTGGCACCAATCAGCGTGCCTGGCGCTTGCGGGTTACCGGTGTTTTTAATCAGGCAAGGGATCTGGAACTGGGCAATCGGGGAGATGGTACGTGGGTGAAGCACTTTGGCGCCGAAGTAGGAAAGCTCCATCGCTTCCTGGTAAGACATCGACTTCAGCAACCTGGCGTCCGGTACCTGGCGCGGGTCGCAGGTATACACGCCGTCGACGTCAGTCCAGATCTCACAACAGTCTGCGCGTAAACAGGCAGCCAGCACGGCGGCAGAGTAGTCGGAGCCGTTACGGCCCAGCACCACCAGCTCACCCTTCTCATTTCCGGCGGTAAAGCCCGCCATCAGGATCATGTGGTCAGACGGGATTTTGCTCGCGGCGATACGGCGGGTTGATTCGGCAATATCAACGGTAGATTCGAGGTAGTGGCCCACCGCAAGCAGTTTTTCAACCGGATTGATGACGGTCACGCCGTGGCCACGCGCTTCCAGCAGGCCAGCCATGATGGCGATTGACAGTTTCTCACCGCGGCAGATCAGCGCCGCGTTGATGCTGTCCGGACACTGGCCCAGCAGGCTGATACCGTGCAGCACATGTTTGATCTGAGCAAACTCCTGCTCAACGAAAGACTTCAGCTGTGCGAGCGGGAAGCCGGGTTGTGCCTCCGCCAGCCCCTGCAGCAGCTCAGCGAAAATACGCTCGGCGTCGCTGATGTTCGGAAGTGCATCCTGACCACCGATGGTTTTTTCAATCATCGCCACCAGATGGTTCGTGATTTTTGCCGGGGCAGAAAGCACGGTCGCAACCTGCCCCTGCCTGGCGTTGCTCTCCAGGATATCGGCAACACGCAGAAAACGTTCTGCATTTGCCACTGATGTACCGCCGAACTTCAACACTCGCATGGTTCTACCTCGTTTCCTTTAGCCGAAAAAAAAGCCCGCACTGTTCAGGTGCGGGCTTTTTTTTGTTTTTCCTGTACGCGTCAGCCCGCATCGTTACCTGTGGTAATGATGATGGTTGTAGTAATGGTGGTAATGCTGATGCGTTTCATGGATGTTGTGTACTCTGTCATTATTATCTGTCTGTGCTGTATTCTTTTAGGGTTAAAGGATCGGGCACCTTAAGTCAATGAATTTTTAATTTGATCACAATTCCGCAGAGACTCACGCCCCGCTGTTTGCCGATTTATTTTCATCCGATCCCCCCAAATGCAACCCTCCATGACAGACAATTTCGCCATAGTAAAAACTTATGACAGCATTTTACTCGGCTAATTTTTTTTCAATATCGTGCAGCAAACGGTGCAACATTGCCGTGTCCCGCTGCTCAAGTCGTCCGAGACGCTGGTGTAGCCAGTCAGCCATTTTTTGATCGTCCGCCACATCCAGCCGCAAGAGCAAGTTCTCCACGCGAGCGCGAAGGGCAGCCAGCTGGTTTTCATCGGTTCCTGTATCGGGCGGCTGGGGGATTTGTATTAAGGATGCTAATTGATAGCAATAGACCATGACCGCCTGGCCTAAATTCAGAGACGGATAATCCGCGACCATCGGCGCGCCAGTCAAAACATCCGCCAGTGCCAGCTCTTCGTTAGTGAGTCCGGAATCTTCGCGGCCAAACACCAGCGCCGCTTTCTCAAGCCACTGGCTTTTCTCTTCCAGCATGGGCACCAGCTCAGCAGGCGTGGCGTAGTAATGGAACTTCGCGCGGCTGCGGGCGGTGGTCGCAACGGTAAACGAAATGTCATGCAGTGCGTCGGCAAGCGTAGCGTAAGTCGTTATATTATCGAGAATATCTCCCGAACCATGCGCCACCCAGCGGGCAGCAGGCTCCAGGTGCGCAGTGCTGTCCACAATACGTAAATCGGTAAAACCCATGGTCTTCATGGCACGCGCCGCAGCGCCTATATTTTCTGCTCTGGCTGGGGCGACCAGTACAATCGACAGATGCATTTATGCTCTCTTTTTAATCAGTTAGCGGGTAAAAATGTGATGTACTTCAACATATTACGCAGCGCAAATTTACAAATTTGCAACACAAATCACCGAAATAGCGTTTCACAACAAATTAAAGACGCTAAACTATTTTGTGTCTGAACAATCAGTTAGAATGTTAACAGAAGACCATTATCCCTATGTTTTATAATGATAATGGCATCATGAATACCCTATTCTGATTGGATTCGCTTCGTTTATATATCAATGTCCGCAACTAGTTGGTTTATTGAAAAATTGTGACAAAGGCTAGCATTCAGCTACGATGATTTCATCAAACTGTTAACGTGCTACAATTGAACTTGATATATGTCAACGAAGCGTAGTTTTATTGGGTGTCTGGTGTCACTTAGCCTGTTATGTTGCTGTTAAAATGGTTAGGATGACAGCCGTTTTTGACACTGTCGGGTCCAAAGGGAAAGTACCCAAGACCAAGCTAATGATGTTGTTGACGTTGATGGAAAGTGCATCAAGAACGCAATTACGTACTTTAGTCACGTTAAGCCGATCATGTTAATTTGCGACATGCATCAGGCAGGTCAGGGACTTTTGTACTTCCTGTTTCGATTTAGTTGGCAATTTAGGTAGCAAACATGCAGACCCCGCACATTCTTATCGTTGAAGACGAGTTGGTAACACGCAACACGTTAAAGAGCATTTTCGAAGCAGAAGGCTACGATGTCTTTGAAGCGACCGATGGCGCAGAGATGCATCAGATCCTTTCTGAAAATGATATCAACCTGGTAATCATGGATATCAACCTGCCGGGCAAAAACGGGCTTCTTCTGGCGCGCGAACTGCGTGAGCAGGCGAACGTCGCGTTAATGTTCCTGACGGGCCGTGACAACGAAGTTGATAAAATTCTTGGCCTGGAAATCGGTGCGGATGACTACATCACCAAGCCGTTCAACCCACGCGAGTTAACCATTCGTGCACGCAACCTGCTGTCCCGCACCATGAACCTGGGCACGGTCAGTGAAGAGCGTCGTAGCGTCGATAGCTACAAATTCAACGGCTGGGAACTTGATATCAATAGCCGTTCGCTGATTAGCCCGAACGGTGAGCAGTATAAACTGCCGCGCAGCGAATTCCGCGCGATGCTGCACTTCTGCGAAAACCCGGGCAAAATTCAGTCCCGTGCAGAACTGCTGAAGAAAATGACCGGCCGTGAGCTGAAGCCACACGACCGTACCGTAGACGTGACCATCCGTCGTATTCGTAAACATTTCGAATCTACGCCTGATACGCCGGAAATCATCGCCACAATCCACGGCGAAGGGTACCGTTTCTGCGGAGACCTGCAGGAGTAATCCCGCAGTCAATGCAATAAAGAAAAACGGCGCATTCGCGCCGTTTTTTTTATTTCCAGATCCGCATCGTGTCGTTATCGGGCTCTGCGGTTGGCTCAGGGCGCTTCGGCTGTGAAAGCGAATACCAGTCGAAATGCCGGGTCAGGTACATCACGGCGAACAGTGCCAGTGCGAGCACCGCTGACCCCAACAACAGCGCACTATCCTCCGAGCGCAGCAGGAACCACATCACCACGTCCAGCCCCAGCAAGGCCAGCACAAACAACCCGCTGCGCTTCCAGCTTTTTAGCACCGCCTGCAGGTACATCCCGTTCATCGCAGCACCCACCAGGCTTGCAACAACCCAGGCAGGCGTAAAGCCGACGTGTTCTGACAGCGCCAGCAGCACCAGATAGAACAGCACCAGCGACAGCCCCACCAGCAGATACTGCATTGGGTGCAGGCGCAGCCCGGTTAAGGTTTCGAAGACAAAGAAGGCCATAAACGTCAGCGCAATCAGCAAAATAGCATACTTGATTGCCCGGTCAGTCAGCTGATACTGATCGGCAGGTGTGGCTACCGTGACGCTAAAAGCCGGGATCGACTCCCACGCAGGAGATTCACTCCCGTTGAACCAGCTCTCAAGGTTGTTCGCAAACCAGCTGCTCTGCCAGTTCGCCTGAAAACCTGAATCATCGATTTTGTGTTTCACCGGCAGATAGTTGCCCATGAAGCCCGGATGCGGCCAGTTGCTGTTCAGCGCCATTTCGCTGTTACGTCCCACGGGCACCACGGCAAAACTCCCCGCCCCCGCCAGATTCAGCGACATCTCCATGGCAAACGTTTTTGACTCCAGCGCTTTATCCGTCAGCGGGATATGAACACCGGAAAGCGCGCCAGATACGCCCGAACCCGGCTCTACGCTCAGCGTCTCGCCGTTGATACTGGAGACTTTCACCGTGCCAATACCGCGTGCATCGCCCACTCCAACAACGATAAACGGCTGCCCAAGGGTCATCGTCTCCCCTTTAAGCTGCGTCATTTTTTCGGTGCTGAACTGCGCTTTTATTTTGAGATCGGTGTTCCAGATCTGTCCGTCATAGATGCCGATATTTCGGGACTCAACGCGCTGGTTACCCTCAACAAGCAGCGACTCCGGCAGGATAAAATGCAGATAGCTTTTCTTGTACTCGACCTTCTTCTCATCCTCTAGCTTGTAAAAGATCTCTGTCACCGGAATCGCAATCAGCGGGCCGACCAGTTTTTGCGGTCCGCTGGTGCTCTGGCGAAGCGTATTTTCGACATCATTACGGTAGCTTTCACGCTCTGCAATGAGGTTACTTACCATAAACAGCGGGACTAACAGCAGCAGAATGCACCCCAGCAGGGTGCTTATTTTCCAGAACAGGGGGGATTTCATCATTACGTCTCCTTTGTGATGAAGAGAGCGTAACCAGGCTGTGTGGGGGCAGTTTGAAGTTATGTGAAGGGACGGTGAAGTGTCAGCGTGGCCATCACGCCGCCCTCATCACGATTGCGCAATGTAATCTCTCCCTGATGCAGACGCGCCACCTCCTGCACAAAGGCCAGCCCGAGCCCACTGCTCTTAAGCCCGTTCTCGCGCGGAAGGGAATAGAAGCGTTCAAAAATACGATCCAGCGCGTAATCCGGGATCCCGCTTCCGCTGTCGATGATGACAAGCTGTATCTGCCCCTGCTCTTCCCGGGCCGCCAGTTCAATAGTTCCGCCCTGAGGCGTAAAATCGATGGCGTTATCCAGCAAATTGCCTAGCGCCTGTTCGAGGAGATCGGGATCGCCTTCAACATTAAACGGAACAGGCTGGATAGTCAGCACAATCGCTTTTGCCGATAGCAGGGCCGAGCGCGCGTCAGCAAGCCGCGTAAACAGTGAATTGACCCGGATGACCTCCGGCGTAATCTCGACCCGATTTTCAAGCCGCGCCTGCGCGAGCAGTTTTTCAACCAGCGACTGCATGCGTGCGTTTTGTACCAGAATGTTATCAATAAAGCGTGCTGCCACCTGCGGCGGCGGCTGCTCGGCAAGGATTTCCGCCGCGCCGCGTATGGCCGCCATCGGGCTTTTCAGCTCGTGGGTGAGCGCATGGACATAGCGTTCAATGTAATTTTTCCCTTAGAGACGAATGCGCATATTCTCCAGCGCCTGGGCAAGCTTGTGCAATTCGCTGCTGCCCGGATTAGGTAGCGGGAGATGCGTGTCGGTGGTCACCGAATCGGCATAGCGCGATAACGTACTGATAGAACGATTGATCCACCAGGCGACAAGAAGACCGATCAGCAAGGCAATGCCGAGCAACGCGCCACCCGCCCAGAGGATCCGCCGCTCGCTGCGGTGGATAACCGGTGCCATCGCGCTGTTCGGTTTCCCGACCGACAGCACGCCGATAATCTTACCCTGCTCCACAACCGGCGCGGCAACATACATCACCGTACTCTCAGGATCGTCTGGATTGCTCTGAGTGCTGCGCGCGCCGTATTTACCGCGAAGCGTCAGCCAGACATCGTTCCAGCGCGAGTAATCTTGCCCCACGGCCAGACCGGCGGAATCAAACACCACTCTGCCCTGCGCATCGGTCATATAGACGTGATACTCGTTACGCACCTTATAGATGCCGCCGAGGTTGGCGCGGAAAGGCCGCTGATGGAGCTGTGAAAAGGCCTGCGCCAGTTTGCCCTGCTGCGCATTCCCCGAAAGAAGATCGTCGCGCCCGATTTCGGCAAGCAAGGTCGCGGTATCGATCAACGTCCCCTCGGTGGCCCTGCGCACGCCGGGCTTCACTTCCTGAACAAAAATCGACAGCACAAACCACGCGGCGATGCCCACGATCAGGAAATATCCCAGCAACAACCGCATCCCAATGCGCATCAGTAAAGGCCCAGACTGTAGCCCATACCCCGATGGGTACTGATGGGAGACTGTTCATCGTTCACCGCCCGCAGCTTGGCGCGCAGGGTTTTGATATGGGTATCCACGGTACGATCGAAGCTGTCGCCGTCTTCACCCCATACCTTGTCCATCAGCTGCTGGCGCGAAAATACCCGCCCGGGGGCCTGTAAAAAGGTTTTGAGCAGCAAGAACTCGTAGCGGGTCAGGGGTAAAACTTCACCGCACCAGCTTATTCGGGCGGCAGGTTCATTTAGCTCAAATTGCCCGATACGCATCGTTTCTGCTGGCGCGGCGGATTTTTGCATCCGCCGTAAAATTGTCCTTACCCGGGCGCAAACCTCTCGCGGAGAAAAAGGCTTGGCGACGTAGTCGTCGGCGCCCATTTCCAGCCCGAGGAGTTTATCCACTTCATCACTGCGTGCCGTGAGAAACAGCACCGGAAGTGACGGATGCTGCGCCAGCAGCTGGCGGCAGAGTTCAAAACCGCTGATGTCCGGCAGCCCAACATCCAGAATGGCGAGCGCCGGGATCTGCCGCCGCGCCTCCTCCAGCATCGGTAAACCGCGCTCAAACGCCTTTACCGCAAAGCCTTCCTGCTGAAGCATGTAGATAAGCGTA
Organism: Enterobacter kobei; assembly: GCF_001729765.1. Taxonomy (NCBI): domain Bacteria; kingdom Pseudomonadati; phylum Pseudomonadota; class Gammaproteobacteria; order Enterobacterales; family Enterobacteriaceae; genus Enterobacter; species Enterobacter kobei. The sequence continues at coordinate 620,418 of NZ_CP017181.1, read as the reverse complement.
TCGGCGATACTGGTTTCGTCTTCAACCAGCCAGACCACAGGTTGTTGCATGGTTCATCCCTGAATTAATGCCATGGCATAATCGGCACGGCGCTGATGGCGTTTTTCGGCGAGCCTTCCACCACTTTGTCGGAATAGGCAAGATAAGCCAGCGTATTGCGCTTCGCATCATAGAAACGCACTACCTGCAGCTTTTTGAACACCAGCGACGTCCGTTTCTGGAACACCACGTCACCCTGCGCTTTACCGTTTTTAATTTTATCGCTCAGCTCAACTGGCCCCACCTGCTGGCAGGAGATCGCCGCATCGGAGGTATCTTCCGCCAGCCCCAGACCGCCTTTAATACCGCCCGTCTTCGCACGGCTGACGTAGCAGGTGACGTTTTTCACATCTGGATCGTCAAACGCCTCCACCACAATTTTGTGGTCCGGGCCAAACATTTTGAACACGGTATCTACAGATCCAATCTGTTCCGCCTGCGCCGCACGGCCAGCAACCAGCAACAGAGCGGTAAGAAGCAAAGTCTTGTATTTCATATTGTTACCATTCTTTAAAATTGCATTGAGCGATTATTCAACACTTTAGACAAAAATGTAGCAAGATCACAGGATTAGAATATATTCGCCCAAAACGGGGGAGAAAAGGCATTAATGCGCAAAAAAAACACTGAATGCTAAAACATCAAAAAATGCTATTATCCGCTAACCTGTTATCAGGCACCTGCTGTTTTAAGGATGAGGATAGTATATGGATCAGGCTGGAATTATTCGCGACCTGCTCACCTGGCTGGAAGGTCATCTCGACCAGCCTTTGTCACTGGATAATGTGGCGGCTAAAGCAGGCTATTCCAAGTGGCATCTGCAAAGGATGTTCAAGGATGTCACCGGTCATGCTATCGGGGCCTATATTCGCGCACGTCGTTTGTCCAAGTCTGCGGTGGCATTGCGCCTGACCGCGCGGCCCATTCTGGATATTGCCTTGCAGTATCGTTTTGATTCGCAGCAGACCTTCACCCGTGCGTTTAAAAAACAGTTCTCGTTGACGCCAGCGCTCTATCGCCGCTCGCCAGACTGGAGCTCGTTTGGTATGCGTCCGCCGCTGCGTCTGGGCGAGTTCGCCATGCCGAAATACGAAATTGTCACGCTGCCGGAAACCCATCTGATCGGTACGACCCAGAGCTACTCCTGTTCTCTTGAGCAGATTTCTGAGTTCCGTCATCAGATGCGTGTCCAGTTCTGGCGCGACTTCCTGAGTCATGCGCCAGCGATCCCACCGATCCTCTATGGTCTCAACGAAACGCACCCAAGCCAGGAAAAAGACGACGAGCAGGAGGTGTTCTACACCACCGCGCTGACGCCAGAGATGGCAAATGGTTATATTCAGGGGTCTAAACCGGTCGTGCTGGAAGGCGGCGAATACGTGATGTTCTCGTATGAAGGACTGGGAACGGGCGTTCAGGAGTTCATCCTGACCGTTTACGGGACCTGCATGCCGATGCTGAATCTGAATCGCCGTAAAGGTCAGGACATTGAGCGCTACTACCCGGCGCAGGATGCGAAACCGGAAGAAGGCCCAATCAATCTGCGGATGGAATTCTTAATTCCGATACGTCGTTAACGCTGCAGTTCATCAAGCGCAGGGGCATCGAGATGCGAAATGTCCCCTGCCATCTCCACGACCCAACCCGACGCCAGCCACGCACTTTCCTGATAATCAATTCGGGAAATAGAGCAGTTGCGCAGACGCAGACGACGTTCAGCATAAGCCGGTAATCCCAGAATGGTGCTCACCAGGCAGCCCAGCGCAATACCGTGACTCACCAGCAGCGGACGGCTACCTGCCGGAAGCTTCAGACATTCCGCCAGTGCGGCATGCATACGCACGCTCAGCTCTTGCATGGATTCCCCCTCAGGGATGCGGCCATCTTCGGTACCGTTGACCAGCGTACGACGCCAGCCCTCTTCCGTTTCGGTCAGCGTATCGATATGGCGTTTTTCCAGCACGCCCATATCCAGCTCGCGCAGACGCGGCTCAAGCATCACGTCACAGCCGCAGGCATCTGCGATGATGCGCGCAGTCTGCTGCGTGCGACCTAAATCGCTGGTGATCACGTGGGTAATGCCTAGCGTCCTGGCACGCTCTGCCACCTGCCACGCTTGCTGGATCCCCTTCTCAGTGAGAGGACTGTCTGACTGGCCTTGAATACGTCGCTCGGCGTTCCACTGCGTCTCACCGTGGCGAACAAGGTATACCTGTAACATGCTTTTTTTCCGTTATACTGCGATGAGTTTTTTTTGAATCGAGCTTAATTATGCACCATGTTGTCTCTGCTACCACCAATCCTGCCAAAATTCAGGCAATTCTAAAGGCTTTTGAAGAGATTTTCGGCGAAGGATCCTGCCATATCGAAGCCATCGGCGTCGAGAGTGGCGTACCTGAACAGCCGTTTGGCAGCGAGGAAACGCGCGCTGGCGCACGAAATCGCGTGGCAAATGCTAAAGCCGCGGCCCCAAAGGCGGACTTCTGGGTCGCCATTGAAGCCGGGATCGACGAAGGTGCCACCTTTAGCTGGGTAGTGATAGAAAGCCGAGAGCAGCGCGGTGAAGCGCGTTCTGCCACCCTGCCGCTGCCAGAGATCATTCTGAACAAAGTGCGCGAAGGCGAAGCGCTCGGGCCGGTGATGTCACAGTACACCGGCATTGATGAGATTGGGCGCAAAGAAGGGGCGATTGGCGTCTTTACTGCGGGCAAGCTCACGCGTTCAGGCGTTTACCACCAGGCGGTGATTTTGGCGTTAAGCCCGTTCCATAACGCGATTTATCGTTAGGTATTTTTCAACAACACCGCTTCCAGCCACTGGCGCAGCTCGACCGGCGCAGACTTCAGGCTGTTCGAGCCGCGGGTGATCGTCGCGATGCCCGCGCCCAGCTCATTTTTCAGCTCACGCTGGCTCATCTCACCGCGCAGTAGCTCTTCAATGATCCGCACGCGCGTGCCCAGCGCTTCACGCTCGTCTGGGGTCAGCATCAGCTGCATAAGAGGTAAGTGCAAATCCTGATCGTAAGACTGGCGAAGCAGCTCCACAAAACGAAGCCACTCCTGGTGACGCTGTTCGGCCATTGCCGAGGAATACGGGGAATGCTGGGTCATGTTATGCTGCCTCTTGTACTCATTAGCGAGTACAGCATAACACAACCCACGCCGATCAGTAACGTCTCTGCCACTCGGCATCGCTCATCAGGGTATCTTTCTGCCCCATGAAGTAGCGATAGTAAGCATCGTACGCCAGCACGTTCTTCACATAACCGCGCGTTTCTGAGAACGGAATGCTCTCCACAAACGCCACGGCATCGATGCGTCCGGCGCTGTTGCCGAGCCAGGTACGCACGCGCCCCGGCCCCGCGTTATACGCCGCCGACGAGAAAATGCGGTTATTGCCAAACTGCTGATAAACATACTGCAGATAGCTGGTACCGATGTTGATGTTGGTATCCGGATCGAGAAGCTGTGAGGGGCTACTGTACCCGGGAATGTTAAACATCTTCACCGTATGGGTCGCCGTTCCCGGCATAATTTGCATCAGACCGCTGGCCCCCACCGGGGAGCGGACTTTCGGATTCCAGGCACTCTCCTGACGGGCAATCGCCATCGCGTAACTTTGCGGGATATCTTTGCCGCTGGTGTAGCGTTCGAAAAGATCGTTGTACGCCAGCGGGAAACGCTCTTCAAGATGATCCCAAAGCTTACCGGCGATCGTCGCCTGCACGCTCAGATCCCACCAGTGGTTATCAAACGCATAGCGGGCAAGCTGGGCTTTCTCGTCGGTGGTGCGACTGGTTACCAGATTCGCCCACTCGCTGCGCGCGGTATTGTCCATATTCCAGTACATCAGCTCGCGCACGCGCGCCATCTCTGGCCCCTGCGTCAGCGCCGGGTTCGCATTCGCGGGTGCTTTATCAATGCGGAAGGTATACTCCTCGCCCAGGCGCTGCGCGGCCACCATCGGGTAGAAGCCGCGCTGCTGCATCAGGCCGTGGAGGATCTCTTTGGCTTCATCATCACGACCGCGCTCCATCAGCAGATCGGCCTGCCAGTAGCGCCATTCATCTTTCTCTTTGGCGTCCATCGGCAAACGTGCGAGCCAGGTATTCAGCCCCCGGCGATCGCCGGTGCCCAGCGCCATGCGCACGCGGCGCTCCACCAGCGACGTGGAGTTCGAACGCATAATGGCATCATCTCGCCAGCGTGCCTGTTCGTCGGTCACATCCGTGCCCATCAGTCGCCACGCCACGATGTCACGCAGCTCCTGGGTTTGATCGTCATTCAGCTGCTGCGCCTGCACCAGCTGCGGGATCATCAGCCGGGCGTTTTCCACATCGTCGCGCGCCACGCTGGCAAAAGCCACCGCCGCCATCTGACGGGTAAAGTCGGTCGCGCCCGTGCTGCGGGCAAAGGTCAGGACGCTGTTCGGATCGTTTGCCAGCGCGATAACGGCCGTAGAGATCGTCTGATAATCGGAAGGCATCTGCCCCGCCAGCGCGGTCACCAGGCGCGTGTTGCCGGCTTTCATCGCCAGGCGAATACGCTCAAGATAGGCCAGCGGATCCTGTTTGCCGGAGGCTCGCCACGCGCCAAACAGCGAATCACAGGCATTCGGCTGGCTTTTGCCGGTCAGCCAAAGATCCTTCGCCCCGGCCCAGGCCTCTTCCTGCTGTCCGGTCGCCCATTTCGCATAGTAGTAGTTACACTGCGCTTCGGTGGTATTCGGCTTATCGGGGCTAAACGCCAGCAGCCCGCGCCAGTCTTCGCGACGCGCCAGTTCATTCACAAAACGAGATTGCAGGGTTCGCGCAGGCGGCAGGGTCGGGTTCGCCTGAATGAAATTATTCACAGTGACGGTCGGCTGGTTCATGAGATCGTCAGTGATCTGGCGATACTCCAGATACGGATACAGCGGATAATCCTTCAGCGTCGGCATCAGCGCCTGCACGGTATCCATCTGCTTATTGTCCCACGCCTGTTTAATCTGGGCGTAGCGATTACGTTGTTCATCCAGTGAATCGGCATGCACCGCCTGGCTTACCGCCATTACGCATACGCTGGCAGCCAGCAGACGCCAGACCACCTGTTTGGCTTTTTCCACAAGCTCTTCCTCATTGTTTTTTCGTCAATTGCAGCGTCTTGCCACGTCAAAGTCACACCAACTTATGCTAACCAGGCATCCTGCAACGCGCCACGTTATGGACACTTTTTTACCTTTCTTGCGCGTTTTAACACTCCCGACGTTCCTGGCTGGGATTAGGGCGTGAAAAAGGCTACACTTCGAGGCTGAAATTCCTTCTCATTACGATAAAAGAGGCGAAGTCCAACGTGGCTCAATTCGTTTATACCATGCATCGTGTCGGCAAAGTTGTCCCGCCGAAACGTCATATTCTTAAAAATATCTCGCTGAGCTTCTTCCCGGGCGCAAAAATTGGTGTTCTGGGTCTCAACGGTGCCGGTAAGTCCACCCTGCTGCGCATCATGGCCGGCATCGATACAGACATCGAAGGTGAAGCCCGTCCGCAGCCTGGCATCAAGATCGGCTACCTGCCGCAGGAACCTCAGCTGAACCCGGAACACACCGTTCGTGAATCCGTTGAAGAAGCGGTTTCCGAAGTGGTTAACGCCCTGAAAGGTCTGGATGAAGTGTATGCCAAATACGCCGAGCCGGATGCAGACTTCGACAAGCTGGCCGCTCAGCAGGGCAAGTTTGAAGAGATTATCCAGGCGCACGACGGTCATAACCTGAACGTGCAGCTGGAGCGCGCGGCCGATGCCCTGCGCCTGCCGGACTGGGATGCGAAAATCGCCAATCTTTCCGGGGGTGAACGCCGCCGCGTAGCGCTGTGCCGCCTGCTGCTGGAAAAACCAGACATGCTGCTGCTCGACGAACCCACCAACCACCTGGATGCGGAATCCGTGGCGTGGCTGGAACGCTTCCTGCACGACTTCGAAGGCACCGTGGTGGCAATTACCCACGACCGTTACTTCCTCGACAACGTCGCAGGCTGGATCCTGGAGCTGGACCGTGGTGAAGGTATTCCATGGGAAGGTAACTACTCCTCCTGGCTGGAGCAGAAAGATCAGCGTCTGGCGCAGGAAGCTTCTCAGGAAGCCGCGCGTCGTAAGTCTATCGAGAAAGAACTGGAGTGGGTTCGTCAGGGCGCTAAAGGCCGTCAGTCTAAGGGCAAAGCCCGTCTGGCACGCTTTGAAGAGCTGAACAACACCGAATACCAGAAACGTAACGAGACCAACGAACTGTTTATTCCGCCTGGAGCACGTCTGGGGGATAAAGTGGTTGAAGTCACCAATCTGCGTAAGTCATACGGCGATCGCCTGCTGATTGACGATCTGACCTTCTCCGTACCAAAAGGGGCTATCGTCGGGATCATCGGTCCGAACGGCGCGGGTAAATCGACGCTGTTCCGCATGATGTCCGGTCAGGAGCAGCCTGACAGTGGCTCTATCACCCTGGGTGAAACCGTGAAGCTGGCGTCCGTTGATCAGTTCCGTGACGCGATGGATAACAGCAAAACCGTGTGGGAAGAAGTGTCCGGCGGTCTGGATATTATGCGTATCGGCAACACCGAGATGCCAAGCCGCGCTTACGTTGGCCGCTTCAACTTCAAAGGCACCGACCAGGGAAAACGCGTGGGCGAGCTGTCCGGCGGTGAGCGTGGTCGTCTGCACCTGGCGAAGCTGCTGCAGGTTGGCGGTAACGTACTGCTGCTCGATGAACCGACCAACGACCTGGACATCGAAACCCTGCGCGCGCTGGAAAACGCCCTGCTGGAGTTCCCGGGCTGCGCGATGGTTATCTCGCACGACCGTTGGTTCCTTGACCGTATCGCGACCCACATTCTGGACTACCAGGATGAAGGGAAAGTGGAGTTCTTCGAAGGTAACTTCACCGAATACGAAGAGTACAAGAAACGCACGCTGGGCGCTGACGCGCTGGAGCCGAAGCGTATTAAGTACAAGCGTATTGCGAAATAAAAGCAAAACGGCAACTTCGGTTGCCGTTTATAGTATTTGTTCCCTCTCCCCGTGGGAGAGGGCCAGGGTGAGGGCATCAGGCCGCACAGTTCGTAGGCCGGGTAAGCGTCAGCGCCACCCGGCTTTTTTATTTGTCCACGTAATACCGCTTCACCTCGTCAAACTGTATCGCAAAGTCGATATAGCTCATCAGCGCAGGCGAGTTCAGCTTGCGGCTCGGATAAGCCAGCCACAAATCATTCCCCTCGACGTTCCACTCCGGCAGCACCTTCACCAGCGCCCCTGTCTCAATCTTATCTTCCAGAAGAAAGGCGGGTAATAGCGTGATCCCGGCGCCAGCAATCGCACATTCACGGGCGTAGACCAGATTATCGGTCATGTGCGCGTTATCCGGCAGGTAGCGGTAATCCTCACTCTCGCTTCGCAGCAGCCACTCAGACCAGGCTTTGTGGGTAATGCAGCGGTGCTCCACCAGCTGGCGGGGATGGATTAACGGCTCCCGACGCACCAGATAGTCGGGTGAAGCCAGCATATAGCGCGGACAATGTCCGATCATCCGGCCAATCAGGGAGGAGTCCTGCGGCTTACCGGTACGCAGCGCCACGTCAAAGCCGGACTCGACCAGATCCACCACATCATCAGAGATCGACACGTCCAGCGACACGTCAGGATAGCGAAGCTGGAATTCGGCATTCATATGCGCCAGCAGCGTCGCACCAATCCCCGCCGGGCAGGTGATGCGCAGCCGCCCGCTCGGGTTTTCGCGTAGCCGCTGAATGGCATACTCCGCCCGCTCGCTGGCCGCCAGCATTTCGCGACAGTGCACCAGATAATGCTCGCCTGCAAAAGTCAGGCTGATTCTGCGCGTCGTGCGGTTGAGCAGGCGTATTCCTACCTGCTGCTCCAGCTGGCTTATTCGCTGGCTGACGCTGGATTTTGGCAGTTCAGCCTTCTGTGCCGCAGCAGTAAAGCTGCCCATCTCGGCCACCAGCGCAAACAGCGCCATATCCTGAAGCTGTTTAAACATGATTGTTCATCCTGTGAGAACACTTCGTTCTTGATTGTCCATCTTATCATGCAGCTGACCACTTAATAGACTAGCCTCAACAAAACGCATGCCATTGAGGAGTCCATCCATGTCAGTTAAAGCCATTGCCGTTAATCCTGCGAATCCCGGCACGTTCATTGAAATCGCCCCGCCGATGCCGCAGCCCGGCGAGCACGATCTGCTTGTCGAAGTGAAAGCCGTGTCTGTTAACCCGGTCGACACCAAGGTGCATGCAGGCATTGTCAAAAACGGGCTGAACGAGCCGCGCATTCTCGGGTGGGATGCCAGCGGTATCGTAACAGCCGTGGGAACGGCCGTTACGGGATTTAAACCCGGTGACGAAGTGTGGTACGCGGGGGATATCACTCGTCCGGGCAGCAATACCACCCATCAGCTGATCGATGCGCGTATTGTCGGGCACAAACCTGCCAGCCTTGGCTGGGCGGCAGCAGCCGCATTGCCGTTGACCGCGCTGACCGCCTGGGAAGGGTTGTTCGAACGGCTGAACATTCAGGATGCGGACGCGGATAAAACGCTGTTGATTATTGGCGGCGCGGGCGGCGTGGGCTCGCTGGCGATCCCGTTTGCAAAGCACAACAGCAAGGTGAACATCATCGCGACAGCATCAAGAGAAGATTCCGCCCGGTGGTGCCGCGAGCGCGGTGCGGATCGGGTCGTGAACTACCGCGACCTGAAAGGTGAGCTGGCAAAACAGGGTATCACTTATGTGGATTACATTTTCATCCTCAATGACACCGACGGCCACTGGGATGCCGTCAGCGAACTGATCGCACCGCAGGGGCACATCTGCTCCATCGTTGAGAACGTGCATCCGCTGAACCAGGATAAGCTGAAATCGAAATCCGCCGCCCTGCACTGGGAGTTTATGTACACCCGCAGCATGTACCAGACCGCTGATATGGCGCGTCAGGGCGAGATCTTAAACGAGGTTGCAAAGCTGGTGGACAACGGCGTGGTGGAAAGCTCGCTCAGCGAAACGCTTCACGGACTGAGCGTGGAAAGCATTACCGAGGCGCACCGCAAAGTGCTGGAGGGACATATGCGAGGGAAAGTGGTGGTTGCGTTCTGAGGGGTAATCGTTCCCTCTCCCCTTTGGGGAGAGGGTTAGGGTGAGGGGTAAGATTAACCCTGCTCCCCCATCATCTCCTTCACCAGCTCGACGCAGCGCAGGAAACGGGAGTCGTAGTCCGACTCTTCAACATGCACAAACTCAACGTTGTTTTCGTTGAGCATCTCCACCAGCATGGACTGGAACTCGCGCCTGTCTACTGAGCTGCCGAGACTACGCATGCCATCAGCGACCCATGGCGTGTTGTTTTCCAGCAGGATCACCAGGTCAAAGCGGTATTCGTCAATCAGCGCCTGCACGAACGGGTGCTCGCGCCCTTCGTACTTTTTACAGAACGCCTGCGTGGTGACGAAATCGGTATCAATAAACGCCACTTTGTTGGCATATTTGACCGCAAAATCAATGTACTGGGCGTGTCCGAGCGCGATTTTATCGTAGTCGGAATACTGCAGCGCCATCTCGTCACCGCCGAGGTGCGAGAAAACGTAATCGCGGCCATACTCCCACGCACTGGTCGTGTTGAAGATATTCGCCAGCTTATTAACGAGAGTGGATTTTCCGCTCGACTCACCGCCCAGGATCGCAACGGTACGTACAAAGAAGGGCTTTACCTCGGTCGGGATATAATCCCAGTAGCGGAACGGGTTTTCGCGGATCTGCGCCCCGCTGATGTTCATGAAGGTCCGTTTCGGATCGATCAGCACCGTCTCGATGCCCAGATGCTCGCGGAACTGCGGCGCATCGGACTCTTCAGAGGTGTAGATCCAGTTAGGCGCAATGCCCTTCTCTTCCATAAACGCTTTGATGCCGTTGCTCCACACGTCCCAGCCGTGCGGATAGGGCTCCATGCCCTCTTCGTTAAAAGCATGAATGCGAATGTTTTTCTGATACTTAAAGGTCTGGAGCAGCCAGCGCAGGCGGTCAGGCACCGTCGGCTGCTGCGACATGGCGCTGTCCTCGAACAACTGGCGGTCACGGGTTTCATCGTACCCCATAATGATGTGCAGCTCGTCCACCTGGCTACAGGCGCGCTGAATCAGGTAGATGTGACCAGTATGCAGCGGGTAAAACTTGCCAAACACCACGCCGATGTTCTTTTGCATACGGGGAAATTCAAGTCCCAGGAAACGGTGCAGCGCTTCGAGCTTCTGCGCGCTGGGGCTTTTGATTTTGGCGTTCAGCAGCTGGCTTAAATAGCCTTTGGTCATACC